>JBDHGH010000135.1:0-9820 GCA_039589995.1 Gemmatimonadota bacterium
GTCGCGGATCCCGGACTGCCAGGTCGAGGCTGTCGACAGTGGGTGCTGCGGTATGGCTGGCTCCTTCGGTTACGAGCGGGAGCACTACTCCATCTCCAACGCGGTGGGTGCACGCAAGCTGTTCCCAGCGATCCGTGAGCGCGAGCCCGGTACGCGGGTCGTTGCTAGCGGGTTCTCGTGCCGTCACCAGATCCGTCACTTCACCGGCGTCGAAGCGGTGTCAGCGATGCAGTTAATCGAACCGCTGGTCACCGGCTCCTCGGCCACATTAGACGTATTCTAGACTCTGGCAGATAACTGCTGCAATATATGTACTTAACATACAGGAGCTGCTCAATGACATGAACCTACGGCCGGGTCATTCCCACGCCTCTCCCCTAAGGCGCTGTAGGATTGGAATCCTGCTCTGCGACGTTTGATTTCCACGCTCGGGCTCCGCATCTTTCCGGTCGCAAGCCCATCGTCATTGCCTTGAACCACGAAAGTTCCTCGCTGCGAACATGGATCAGTCCCTGATCGAACGCTTACGCAACGCACTGGCCTCTCAGTACGAGGTCGAGCGCGAGCTCGGTGCCGGCGGTATGGCGACCGTTTACCTCGCGCAGGATCTCAAGCACGAGCGTCAGGTCGCCATCAAGGTCCTCCGCCCCGAGCTGGCCGCCGTCCTAGGCGCTGACCGGTTCGTCCAGGAGATCAAGACGACAGCCAACCTTCATCACCCCCACATCCTTCCCCTCTTCGATTCGGGCGAGGCGGACGGGTTCCTCTACTACGTCATGCCCTACATCGAAGGCGAGACGCTGCGGGACAAACTGAACCGCGAGACGCAGCTGGGTATTGACGAGGCCGTGAGGATTACCACCGAAGTGGCCGACGCCCTCGACTACGCCCACCGGCGAAACGTCATTCACAGGGACATCAAACCCGAGAACGTTCTGCTGCATGACGGCCGGCCGATGGTGGCGGACTTCGGGATCGCGCTGGCGGTGAGCGCCGCAGCGGGCGGGCGGATGACGGAAACCGGGCTTTCGCTGGGTACCCCACACTATATGAGTCCCGAGCAGGCGACCGCCGAAAAGGACATCACGCCCCGATCGGACATCTATTCGTTGGGGTCCGTGCTGTATGAGATGCTAACGGGCGATCCACCGCACACGGGCTCTTCGGCGCAGCAGATCATCATGAAGATCGTTACCGATGAGGCTCGGCCGCTAACCGAGCTTCGAAAGTCGGTGCCTGCGAACGTGGCGGCGGCCACCGCGAAGTCGCTGGAGAAACTGCCGGCGGATCGGTTTGAGAGCGCCCGGGGGTTTGCCGAGGCTCTGAGGGATTCCACCTTCACGACGCCAACCACCGGAGTAATGTCAGGAATTGCTCGACCGCATGACCGGTGGAACCGGTTGTCTGTGGCGGTGGCCGCGTTTGCCGTCCTCGCGACGGCGGCCGGTGTGTGGGGTTGGCTGAGACCTGCAGCGCGTAACGCGGATCGGTCGGTCGTCGAGTTCTATCTCGAACCGCCCGATCCGAATGCCTCGTTTGTCAGCGATATTGTCCTGTCGCCGGACGGCCGCCGCCTGGTCGCCCAAGTCGACACCGACGAAGGATCGGTGCTCTATCAGCGCATGCTCGATTCGCGGGATTGGCGGATCATCCCGGGCACGCAAGGAGCCTACGCACCCTTCTTCTCGCCTGACGGCGTCTGGTTGGCGTTCGCCAGCGATCCGGAAGAATCGATCATGAGAGTCCCGGTGGTGGGCGGTACCCCTCAGACCATCGTGCAGATCGAGACCGGGATGTTGGGCGCCAGCTGGGGCCCCGATAACACCGTCGTGTTCTCGGGTTTTCAAGGCACCGCGGGACAATCACCGGCCCTGTTTCGCGTGACTGCTGATGGGGGTGTGCCCGAACGGCTGACGACTCCGGATGCCAGCGAGCAGGCTCACCTGAGCCCCTACTATCTACCCAGTGGGGAGGTGATCCTGTTCACGACCATAGCCACCGGCCAGCCGTTCATAGCCGCGCTCTCGCTCGAATCCATGACGGTATCGCGACTCACTCCCGGAATGACGCCCAGCAGCGATCGCTCCGGTCGAGTGGTCTACGTGACCTCGGACGGACTGGCCATGGCGCAGACGTTCAACGCGCGCGCCATGGTCCTCGAGGGATCGCGGCGGCGAATCGCGGAAGGTATCGCCGTCATGTTCGGGGCTGCAGCGTCCTATACCCTCTCTTCCGATGGTTCCTTGGTGTATCTGTCAGGTACGGGCCGGGAGGACGAGTTGGTCCTGGTCAGCCGGGAGGGCGCGACACAGTCGCTATTCCCGGGGTCGGGTGTCGGGTCGGGTGTGGCGCACCCGCGCTTCTCACCTTCAGGAGACCGCATCGCGTTCATCAAGACCGATGGGGTCGATCTCGGCGACGTGTGGGTGTACTCCTTGGTCGATGAGACGGCCCAGCGCTTGAGCTTCGAGGGGCCAACCGCCGATCCCGCCTGGACAAGCGACGGTCGCTCCATCGGATACTCGGTCAGGGGTGAGGAAGACGGATCGTCCGCGAACCTATACTTGCGCGCAGCCGACGGAACGGGTTCGGCGGAGCAGATTGTCGTCGTTGACGACGACCTGTGGCAGATGGATTTCGCCCCGGGCGGAGGTGAGGTCGTCTTCCGCTCGGTCAATGACCTGTTCCGTTCCACGCTCGGCAGCGACTCGCGCCCCGTTCCGTTGCTGGAGACCGAGGCTTTCGAGGAACATCCTACCCTGTCGCCCGATGGCCGCTGGATCGCCTACAAATCTAACGAGACCGGTATCGACGAAGTCTACGTCAGGTCGTATCCGAATATGGGGCCGCGCACAGTCGTCTCGATCGGCGGTGGCACTGCCCCGGCGTGGTCCGACGACGGCAGCGAGATTTTCTACTGGGGCCGCGGCCACATAATGGCAGCTTCGGTTCGACATGACGGCTCACGGCTCACGGTTGTCGAACGCACGGAGCTCTTCCGCGCTGGGTCGTTCCGCCAACAGGCGAATCGCAACTACGACGTGCATCCCAACGGTCGAGAGTTCGTGATGGTGGGGGGGCAAACCACGCGTGCAGTCGTGCGGGTGAATGCCTTGGCGGGCGAGCAGTAGCTGCGTCAGCGCGCCGATCGGCGGTGAGCCTTCTTTCGGATCACGATTCGCTTTGGTAGGTCCTGGCGATCTACGCCGTGCTCACCGCCCTCGCTCTGGTTGCGCGAGATACACTCGTACCTCACCACCCGTCTCGTCGACCACGACGATGTCGTCCAGCCCGTCGCCGGTGAGGTCGGCTACGGCGAGACCCCAAGGGTTGATGCCACCGGCCACCTCACCCGTGCGCATCGGAGCGGGGCCTCCCCAGATGACGAAGACACCCGACTCCATGTAGTTGGTCAGCACGGCGTCCTGTACCCCATCGCCGTCGAGGTCGCCGACGACGACTTTCTTTGCGCCGGAAGGCTGGCGCCACACCAGCGCTTCATCGGGCTCGAATCGACCCGACCCCGTACCGCGCAGGATCCAGACAGGCCCTTGTTCCGCACCAGTGACGAGATCGATGACGCCGTCGCCGGTGATGTCCCCCGCGGCCACCGTGAACGGCTGGTCGGCGGGAATCGTGACTGGCGATGGACTTCCGCTCGGTACCGCAGAGAGCACGACAGCGATCTCGTTCCTGTTTGGGGTGACGAGATCGACCGCGCCGTCCCCGTCCACATCCGCGAGTGCCATGCCCCGGTAGGGGTCGCCGCCGACGTCGATGCGAGACCCCGGCGTAGCGAAGGTACCGTGACCGCTCCCGCGGAACACGGCGATCGCCTCGGCGTTGCGGTCGTCCACCAGCAGATCGAGATGCCCGTCCCCGTCGAGGTCGATAGTCTCGATGGCGTGCGGGTGAGGTCCGACGCCAACATCGAGCGGTGATGCCGGAGCGGTCGAGAACCGACCGGTTCCGTCGTTCAAAAGCAGCGTTACGTAATCGGTGTCGTGGTTGGCAACCGCGGCGTCCAGATCGCCGTCCGCGTCGTAGTCGCCGAGCGCGACGGCGTTGGGATTCTCGCCGGCCGCGAACGTGCCCATCGGCGAAAAGCGACCGGTCCCATCGCCAGTCAGCACGGTGATCTCGCCGGCCCCCTGCCGTGCGATCACGAGATCGGGCCAGCCATCGTCGTTCACGTCTCCCACAGTCACGTCGGTCGGCTCGCCGCCTATCGCGATAGGCGGGCCGGCGGAACGAAGGTCGGGAGCCTGGGCCGACGACAGGCGGCAGCTCACGACGGTCAGCATGGCGATCAGAAGCAGCCCACTGCGAGAGAGGAGCATATTCACTTTACACGCCGATCTGGAATGTGTGTGCATTCGAATGGCCTATGCCAAAGTGCGTACAAGTAGCCGGGCCGTCCAGTACCACGGGTGTAGTGTGAGATCTGCCGACGTGACAGGCTCAGTCGAGGCCGTCTCGGACGGCCTAGGGTCAGGGAACCCTGTGATCGTTGCCGCACACACGGTAACTATGCATCTTGTGTTCGCCGTGTCAGTCAGAACTGTATAGCAGATAAGTAGGTAGCTCGTAACGGGCGGGAGCATGTCACCTCTCAAGAACCTCGTGCGCGAAGTCCACAGGCGCTCGCTTTGGCAGGTGCTGGCGATTTACACCGTGGTATCGTGGGTGGCTCTGCAAGTGGTCGATGTCCTCGTCGACAACTTCGGCCTTCCCGAGTGGTTGCCGGCATTCGCCCTGGCTCTCCTCGTCATCGGGCTCCCCATCGTCTTAGCGACGGCGATCGTACAGGAAGGCGCCCCCTCGTTAGGTAGAGTCGATCCGACCCTGATCCCTGACCCCCATCGGACCGCTAGTTCCGATGCTGCGATTCCGCGGCGGCTGTTCACCTGGCGCAACGCAATACTCGGCGGGCTTCTTGCTTTCTCTTGCTGGGGTGTCGTGGCCACGGGCTGGCTGTTGTTTTCCACGCGCAGCGGTGAAGCCGAAACAAGCGGCGAACAGCCGCGGTCAGAACAGAAGATGCTGGTCGTGCTGCCCTTCGAGAATTTGGGCTCGTCGGAGCAAGCCTACTTCGCGGACGGCATCACCGAGGAGATCACTTCTCGCCTGGCCGTGATCAGCGGTCTCGGGGTCATATCGCGCACCAGCGCAGTACAGTACAAGGACACCGACAAGGGCCTTCCCGAAATAGGTGAGGAACTGGGTGTCGACTACGTGCTCGAGGGTACGATCCTCTGGCAACAGTTGGCCGAGGGAGTCAGCGAAGTCCGGATTACGGCACAGCTCATTCAGGTGGACGACAACACGCACGTTTGGGCCGATCGCTACGATGCGGTGCTGGAGGACATCTTCGAGGTCCAATCCGAGATCGCTACGAAGATCGTCGACGAGCTCGACGTCGCTTTGCTCGAACCCGAGCAACGCTCGATCGAAGCACAGCCGACCGAGAACCTCGAGGCCTACAACTTCTACCTGCGCGGCAGGGAGTACTTCACTAGGAGCAGCGAACGGGAGGATCTTCAACTAGCCATACAACTGCTTGAGACGGCGATAGGGCTCGATCCCGATTTCGCTCTGGCTCACGCGAACCTGTCTCAAGCCAACGACTACCTGTACTGGTTCCACGAGCGGACCGATCAGCAGCGAGACAGGGTGAAGCAGGCCGCCGAGCGTGCGCTGCAACTCGATCCCGAGCTTGCGGACGCTCACATCGCCATGGGCTACTACTATTATCACGGTCTCCTGGAATACGATAAGGCCCTGGAAGAACTGGCCATCGCAAGAGAGCGTCGTCCAAACGATGGGGAGTTGTGGGCGGTGATCGGATACGTCCAGCGGCGCCAGGGCAACTGGGACGACAGCATCGAAAGCCTGACCAGGGCCCTCGAGCTCGACCCCCGCTCGACCCGAATCGCCTGGAACCAATGCTGGACCTACACGGTCCTCGGTGAATACTCGAAGGCCGAACCGCTCTGTGACCGTGCGATATCCTTGGCGCCGGACATCACTGATGGATATGGCACGAAGGTCTTCCTGCACCTGCTGAGGTACGATGCCGCGCAACTCGTCGGCATGCTTCGACAGGCCTCGCAGGTGATCGATGGAGGGAGGTTGGTCGCTAGTCTCGCCTCCTACTACAGAATCTCCAGCCTTTTCAGGGTCCAGGAAGAGTTTCGGGATGAGCTGGCCGGACTAGAGGCGGACTACTTCGGACTGGACACGGCGAACTTCTATCTGTCCAGAACGTCGGTCTACGGTCAAAGCGTCAGCGCGGAGATCGAGAGCGCCTACTACGATTCGGCTCGCGTCTTCCTCGAAGCTCGGATCCTGGAGTGGACAAACGATGTCGTAAGAGAGGCACGAGGCCATGCCTCTCTTGGCCTCGCCTACGCCGGTTTGGGTCGCGTGGATGATGCGGTGCGCGAAGGCGAGAGAGCGGTCGAGTTGCTGCCGGTATCCAAGAATGCCATCGAGGGTGCGATTCTGGTCGGCGACCTCGCTCAGATCTATGTCATGGTGACCGAGTACGATTCGGCGATCGAGCGGCTGGAATACTTGTTCTCGATACCATCGTATACGTCTGTACAGTTGCTGCGCGCGGACCCGCTCTACGATCCCCTTCGCGACCACCCGCGTTTCCAGACGCTACTGGAGGACTAGATCAGTTCGGTCGAAGCTGTCACCTTCGACTTCTTCAACACGCTCATCTTTCACCGTGAAGGGCGGGGGCGTGGAGGACTACTCGTCGAATACTTGGAGGCCCAAGGACTTCGGCCCCCTCCATGGGAGCACGCTGTTCTCTACGACGTGTTCGAGAATCACGACGCCGATTACTCACCCGAAGCTCCCCAAAGCGTGCGAGACGAGTACTACGTCCAACTCGCTCGGCGTGTATTCTTACGCCTTGGACTGCAGACTTCTGACGGCGACGCGCCACGACATGCTGCGGCCTTGTGGAATATCTTGGGCCCCGCTGCCTTCGACGTGTTCCCCGAGACAATTGAGACGCTTCGACGTCTGAAAGCCAATGGATACCCGTTGGCCCTGATCTCGAACTGGCAATCCGGGCTCCGCCACTTCTGTTCCGAGCTCGGCTTGGCTGAGTTCTTCGATCACATCCTGGGGTCCGCGGATGTTGGGGCGGCGAAGCCGGACGGACGCATTTTCGCCGAGGTCTGCGCACGACTCGGTCTCCCGGCGGATGGCATTCTCCATGTGGGCGACACGCTTGCCGACGACTACCTTGGTGGGGAGGCCGCCGGCCTCTCCGTCGTTCTCTTGGATCGCGATCCGGGACCCGAGCCGCGAGCCGCGCGAGTGATCCATAGGCTCGACGAGCTGCTCGGGATGCTCGAGCCGCGACATTGATCATCAGAGGGACGCCAACATGCAGCCCGACGAACTACGAGAGATCCTGGAATTCCTGCGGCAGCGGGTTCACCTCGAGACCGAAAGTACAGCCGACCCGGCGGTCATCCGCTTCGATCCACCTTCGCTGGACGACATGACGGCAGCCGGTCTCAACCCCGAGGGGAGCCAGAGCGTTTTGGCCGCCCCCTGGTGGGACGAGATGGTGGCCGAGGTGGTGGAGACGCCTGAGTGGTGTGAACCAGAGGAGACGCCCGAACAGGTGCTAACCTACGCCAGAGATGTAGTCTCCGAGTACATCCGCAAACGCGCCACGCTGTAACGGGACGCGACACGTTTTCTTCTCGCTGCTCACATTGCTCACAGCCCCATCGGTCTGCATGAGCTGGAGTGCTATGACTGGAGACACCAACATGAAAAGGTCGCCCTCGACAATGCGGCGCCATGCCGCGAGTCTTCTGACCTCACTTTCCTTCATCGTTCTGCTCGCGGTGCCAGCGGTGGCCCAGGACTGGTGCTCGGCCGGCGCGGATGTCTCCGACGACGCCCTTGCCGCTCGTTTCTCGCCGGTTCTCAGGTTCGCGCCCAGCGAGCCGTACTTTCCAACGGTTCCTTTCTTCTACGCGTTCGACGGGGTCGACAACGACCGGGACGGACGGATCGACTTCGAGGACTCGGACGAGATCGCGGCCTATAACCCGGATGACACCGTCCATACATCATGGGAAGTGCTGGACTCGCGGTACAATGACTTGAAGGTGCAGCTCAGTCCCGACCCGAGAATCGGAACCCCTGTAGCCCCCGTTCCGGCGGTGTTCTACCGGGTCAGAGATTTGGACGACAAATCGCGAGCCGCGATGCGGCACTACCTGAAGAAGGACATCCTTGCGTGGGATCGAGCTCTCGAGACGGAACTTGGAGCACTGGATCTGCCTGAGCACCCAGTCAAGGTCATCGAGTATTACTTCTACTACACCACCGACAAAGGCCTCGTGGGCCACCCGCAGGATATCGAATTCACTTTCGTGTTTGTGCCGGCCGATCCCGCGTTGGCCTGCGCTGCGCGGGTGATAGTGGGGGCCGGCCATACCGACAGAGTTCCCAACAACGTGCTCGTTCTCTCCAACGAACTCGTTCTGGGGGTCAGCAACCTCGCGCGTGACGACACTCTGACCGGCGTCATCACCGAACTGGGCGGGCATTCCAGCGCTCCGGATGTTCCGCCCTATGGCGCTTTCCGGCTGGGCGTGGATGTCAACTGGCAGGCGAACAAGACTTGGGGCACACGCGATGTCCAGGCGCTCGCTCAGATGGGGTACGGCGGGGCATACAAGCCCGACATGACGCTACCGCGAGACACGATCTACCACCCGGTGTATCTATGGCCGCGTGGAGCGGAGTATGACTACGGCCAGGACTACTCACTGCTTCCGGCTCCGCTATTTGAGCAGCTCTACCAGGTCCTGGACAGCGTCTCTGCCGGGCTCACACCCGAACGATGGCCGGGGGTGATCGACTCGGTCACCGTGCTTCTCGATTCGATAGGAAGCCTGCTGGGTCGAGAAGAGTTGGTCGGCGTACGGTCCCTGGACTCGTTGAGCATTCAACGGATGGCGGCGTGGAACAAGCCAATGATCGCGCCGAAGGGGCGCGAAGGCGGTGTCATCGAGCCGCACCGGGGGCAGGTGTGGAAACACTCCGTGTACTCGGGTGAACCGACCGTGCTCTACAAGTCACACCTATTCCCCCCGTCCATGAAGAGCATCGAAACATTCAAAGACATCTTCCGCCTGATCACGTGGGGCTTCTCGACCTGGCCGGGAAACAGTCACCAGTTTCAGGCGGGTCTCGTTATTCCATGGATCGAACTCCCGTTCGAGGTACGAGGCTACATGAACCTCGAGGCGGGCCTGGTGACGTCCGACGATCTCAAGGGTACGGCATTCTCACTGAACTTCACCTACTACAACAGCTACTTCCAGCGCGTCTCGTGGTACACGACCGCGGCGTGGCTTCCCAAGGACGAAATCACCGGCAGCCACTTCACCGTCTCCGCCGGGCCTTCGTTGCTGCTCTGGATGAAATCGAACAAGTCTCTCCTCGGTCCTCTCAACGCCCTCCGGCTCAGCACAGGGCCCAGGTTCCGGCTGTCGAGCGGATCGACGGGCTCGGGCGTCGACTGGGAGTTCAAGTTCGCCTTCCGGCAGTGAGTGGGCGAGCGTGATCTTGCAGTCCGCGTACCGCCTCAGCAGTTTCCGGTAGCCTTTTACCGAAGTCACAAGAGAAGACCGATACGACAGGGGGTCTCGGGGTAATGCTCTATCCTCGTCTTGTCTCTGCGCTGATCCTTGTGGTCGTCACACCCACCGCTGTTCCGACTAGCGCCGCAGCTCAAAGCGCACGGATCTCGGAGGAAAAGCGTGTCATCGCC
>JBDHGH010000136.1:0-9641 GCA_039589995.1 Gemmatimonadota bacterium
GGATGTCTTCTCGGCTTGGAAGGGCTCTGCTTTCGTTTCGGTCGCTGGCGCGGCAAGGTTGCTCGCCGCTGAACATTTACGGAACGTGATCGAGCAGCCGGGCCGCCATCATGATTCGCGGTTCCGGGAGCCAACGGGCGATGTTCAGGTTGTACCACACGCCGTAGACGATGTGGGCCCAGAGCGATTCTCGCCACCACCGAGAGGTCGATGTTTCCACCGAGGCCGCGTCGGGGAGATGTGCCCGTAAGCTCACCACGCGACTCACAAGAATGCGGTGGTACTCCTCGATGTCGCGGGCGCGGCTGCGGATTTCCCAATGCAGCGGGTCCACGAAGGTAGGAGCGGCTTCGGCGGACAGATCCCAATCGATCACGCCCGTTATTTCACCGTTGCGACGATCCAGGAGCACGTTTCGCGGTGACCAGTCGCCGTGGACTCGCCCGATTCGCATGCGGCTCAATTCCGGGCTCGTCTGGCAGTACGCGCAAAGCCGATCCATTGCCGCCGGGCTCGTTGCCGTCGTCAGCACAGGGCGGATACTGCTGAGCCAGCTTTTCATCCATTCGACGTTGCTGGCAGCGGCCTGAGCCCCAATGCCGTTCAGCGCATCCAGAAAAGCTGCGTGCTGGACCTTTCTTCGAAATACAGTATCGGCCGGCTCTCCCGACAAGAGAGTCTCGATCGTCGCCTCGCGGTTGAGGAGGACGGTTCGGGTCACGAGCCGAGGTATGACGGCTCGAACCTCCGACGCGTCGCTCGCTCCGAGCGCTTCCAGCGCTTCTGCGTTGCGATGGAGGCGAATGGCCCCATCGGCGTCGAGTGCAAGCCGTACGATGAACCCTCTACTGTTGGCTGACACTCGTGCGACCGCCTGACCCGGATTCGACCATGCAATCCAGTGTGCGGTGACCTCCGCACGCAGGTGCTCGCCCAACTGTCTCTCCAGGGGCGACGATTGTCCGTCGCGACGACTCGCGACGATCAGGGTTCGAGCGATCACACGCGGCCCCAGCGGGCTTCCGCCGAGCATCCGGAGGAACCTGGATTCGAAACGCCGAACCCCGCTGCGTGCATAAAGCCGTTGCACGCCCATGCGCGTGTCGAGCGCCGCAACGAGGGTCAGCGACCCCTCCTTCGGCTGCGCTCCAAACACGCGGAGATCGCGAAGACCCATTCTCTTGAGCAAACGACCGTAGCCAGAAGGTCCGGGCGCAGTTTCGCTCGCTCGGCGCTCAGGCCGTCGATGGCGACGGAGCCGATTCGTTGCCGCAATCAGCAACTGGCCATTGGGACGAAGGGCTCTTCCTGCCTCTTTCAGTAGGGCGCGTGAATTGCCGGAAGCCATGATCCCGGCGCTCGTCGCGTCGAGCGCGATGAGATCAAATGAACCGTCTTGGAAGGGCAGTCGGCGGCAGTCAGCCACGACGATAACCCCCAACTCTGGGGGCAGCGATTCGCGGCCCGGCCAATCCCCGCCCACCGCTGCCACGCGGCAACCCGCGGTAGTGAGTGCCGGCGAGAGCGACGCGTCGGCGGTCAGGTCGAGTACCTTGGCGTCCGAGGGTATGTCGCACAGTAACAGGGGAAGATGCTGCGACGTGTCGAGCGGGGGCGCCGCGGCCTCGGCAGAGCACTCGCAGCTCAGGATCGTCAAACTCCTCCCACAGGGGCACTGAGCATGGCCGTGTTCCATCTGGAGATCCGCGCCGCACTCCGGACAAGCCAATCCTGCTTGGAACGACCATGCGGGGCTCAACGAGATTCTCCTGACTCGCGGAGAATGTGTCCCCGGAGAGCCTCGACCACCTCTTTGATCTCCCCGTCGTTATGGAACGCGAGGTAGTCGCAGAGGTCCGCACCGCAGTACGTACGCATCATGTCCTCGTCGTAGCGCGCGTGTCCCTCTCTCGTAAACTCCTGTTTTCGCTCCTGGAGCGATTCGTAGGGCAGGAGAAGGTGGACGACCGAGGCCTGCACGCCAAATGGCAGCAACCAACGCGCCAAGCGGGCAAACTTGGGCCGATCAGTCTTGCGCTTGACGTACAGGAAATCCGGGAGGAACCGATCCAGGATCAACACACCCCGCTTGCGGGTCCAGCGGCGCCAGCGAAGGAGTACTCGCAGACGCAGACAGGAGAGGCCGAACGCGATCGGCGCAAACGCTTCGTCGATTCGCTCCTGCGTCCATTTCAAGGTCAACGAATTCAAGCGGTAAAGGCCGCGGAACAACAGGGTTCCCCGATAGAGCTGTTTCCCGACAAGAACGGAAAACTGACCGGTCCCGTCGGCAACCCCGTTTGCGATCGAGGTCTTGCCGACGCCGTCGCTTCCGACAACAGCCACAACGCGGCTCGTGGCGTTCAACATCGCGCGCGCGCGCAGCCGTCTCCGCAGGCGCGACCGGCGCCGCCGCGGATGCAATCGCCAGGGCGCCTCTGACGTCGCCCGGCGAATGGTGTCGGCGGACTGCGACAACTGCTCTGGGAGGATAACCCCGCTCCTGCAGATGCTGGCCAATACGTCGGCCAGGGCGGACAGACCGGACTCGCGGCACGCTAACTCATAGAACCCCAGCCGTCGCCGAACCTCCGTCATCCCCAGGTTCCTGTTCTTCGCAACCAGGTGCTGAATGTACAGACTCGCCTCGAGTTCAACGGGCATCCGGGCAATTGCCGCATCGTCGGGCACATGCTCAGCGACATCGTCCAACCGGATGCAACGCGTACCTCCCTCGAGCTGCCAGAGGTTGATCCAAAGATCAAACAGGATCCGCCGCTTGAGATCGAGCGAGTACAGCTGCAATTGAATCTTGTCTGGGTTAGTCCGGACGACCCGCATGTGACACCGGCCGTCTCTGACCAGTTCGAACGCGCGCTCAATGAGTTGCTCGGTGGCCGATTCAGTCCCGAACAGGTCGATATCCCCGTGGTTGATGCACGACGAATCGAGGGCAGTCTCGCGGAGGAGAACCAAGCGGGAGGGATTGGTCGAGGCAAGCAACAGCTCGAGACATTTGAGGAGTGGGTCTCGCTGCCTGTGTACGCTCGAACTGGTGTTGCTCAACGATTCCGAACCCATCTCGCCTTGTGTCCTAACCCTTTCGTATCTGTGACAGAATGCGCGAGCGTATCTCGGCATCTCCCCCGGCCGTGATCGCCAGGCCCGTGGATCCGGCCAAAACCGAAACGAGCACGAAAGTCGCCAGCGTTCCCAGTTCGAACTCGGCGCAAAATCGTAACGTTCCAATACCAACAACCAGGATTCCGGTCGCCGCAGCCATTGGCACAACGAGTGTCTGCATAAAGGTCCAAAAGGAGATGCCACAGATACGCATCGCGACGCCGATGTTTATCGGTGCGTATACCAGGCCGAAGATGGCAGCTCGCACGATCGCAATTCCGGAGACCTGATCGCCCACGTCGAGGTTCTGATCACGCAGGAAGACTCCCGCGACAACCAACGCAGGAACGCTTATCGCGGCCAACGTCCAGGTCAGGCGCGCCATGAGCCCGGGCCTTGATGTCGCGTAGAGCAGTGGTCCGGTGAAGAGAGTTACGGAACGCGCAGCTCCCAGCACGCAGAGGATGGGCACGACCTGGGCCGCATCGGTCCAGCTCGGGCCGAGGAACGCGACCAGCGGAGTACTGATCACCGCGAGGACGGTCATGGCAGATACCGTGACCAGTGCGCTCACTCGGATGCACTGGAGGTACGCCCGTTTGAGGTGCACGGGATCGGCCTGAAGTTCCGAAAAGTGCGGCAGCGCCGCGACGGTGAGCGGCCGGGTGACCCCTTCCGTCACGTTTTGCACGAGTCGCTCCGCTACGTGGTAGATCCCCGCCGCGAGGGGCCCGAAAAACAGACCCACCAGGAGCAAATCCGAGCGGCGGTGGATCAGGGTGCCGGCCGACGCCAGGTACACACCAACGGAGAACCGAATGAGGTCAACCGCATGGCCTCGGGAGAACCTGAACCGGGGGCGCCAGGGGTGGGCCTGCCACAGCAGCAAGGTCTGAAGGGCCACGGTGGACAGCTGCTGGGCAACAAGCGCCCACAATCCTGCGCCGCTCAGGGCCAGACCGATGCCGACTGCTCCCCCGCCCAGGCTGGCGATACAGAGTCGCCCTGCGAGCGCTCTGAAATCGAGCTCGCGCTGCAGGACCGCGCGGTGGATGCTGCTGAGTCCCTCCAGCGGGATCATCAGAGACAGCACGGTGATCACCTGGGCGAGTTCAGGCACTCTGTTCGCCGCGGCCCACCACCCACTAAGACCAACACTCGCGATCGCCAGGCCAATGCTCAGCGCCATGATGATCCAGAAAGCCGAATTCAGGTGATCGGGTTCGAGGTTCCTTCGCTGGATGACCGCAGTTGACAACCCCTTGTCGAGAAACATGCCGACAAAAAGAATGTAGACAAGGGCCATCGCAAACGTGCCGAATTCGGCCGGACCGAGGAGCCACGCCAGGAGGAATGTGACGGCGAGCATGATCACCCGCTGGCCCCAGGTCATGCCGTAGGCCCAGCCGACAGCTCTCCAGAAGCCTTTTCTCTGACCTACCTGCGGCGTTGAACTCACGGCCACAGCTACTCCGCGAACGACTTCAGTACATCCTCCGACCCCATAAACGAGCGGCCCTTCTTGCTCTTGCCGATCGCGTGCCAAGAAGCGCGAGCCGGCTCGGCGTGACAAAGAAGGACCGGGGTGACGGCCTCAACCTGCTTATGATACGGGGGTGGGTGGACGCGGCGAAGCGCTGCGTTCCGACGTTTGGATAGATTCGAGGATTTCGATCGACAGCCGCATGGAGAACACTTTCACGTGATGCGCGCATTGAGGATGTTCGTCCCTTGGCTCGGCTCCGATCGCGCGGCGCTCGTCGTTGAAGATCCCTCCGGTGTAACGTACACAGCCCCGCCTCCGGTTCCCCCAGGTCAGGAGATCGGCGCCCCCGATTTTATCGGAATCGGCGCGCAGAAATCGGGAACTTCGTGGTGGTTCAATCTCCTGATGCACCACCCGGCGATCTTCTTTCCGGGCCACATGAAAGGAGATCTTGCTCGCGGGTACCTGACCAAGGAGCGTCACTTCTTTGAGCGCTTCTACTATCACACGTTTCTCAATGAGCATGTTGCAGAGTACCACCAGTGGTTTCCCAGGCCCGCCGGAGCGATAACGGGCGAGTGGACTCCTCGATATCTCGTCGATTTCTGGGTGGCCCCCCTGGCCCAAGCCGCCGCCCCAGAGGCAAAGCTGCTCGTAATGCTTCGCGACCCCGTTCAACGGTTTGCATCCGGGATGGCCCACCTCCGCCGCACGCGCGAACTTGATCCCGGCCGAGCAATCGAGCACTTTGCACGGGGCATGTACAGCCAACAACTCCGCCAGTGGTTACGTCATTTTCGGCGCGACCGGATGCTGATCCTGCAGTACGAAGCATGCGTCGACGATGCACGAAGGTGGCTGTCATCGACCTTTGAGTTTCTCGGAGTCGATCCTAAGGTTTCGATTGCGGACAAGTGGTTCGAGCAGCGAGTCAATGTCACACCGCAGCCGACCAACGTCGATCTGAATGAGGCGCAGCGCAACGCGCTCATCCAAGGTTACGAGGAAGACGTGATGCGCCTTTCCAATGACTTTCCAGAAATCGATCTCAGGCGCTGGCCGAGTTTTTGCCATCTCGCGAACGGCGCTGAGAATCGCTCTTGCTAGAAACCCGGGACCAATTCCGTGAACTCCCTGATCCGGAAAAAGAATGCGCTGAGATCCGAATCCCGATCCACGCGGAGGAAGTCACAACTCCAAATTGAGCGGTGGCATCGAGAAACAACGCCGTGAGGCCGCATGGCTTTCAGGGCTACCGGCCGCTGCCATGGGCAACGATCGAGTTGCTCAGCTCTGCTTCAGCACGTAATCGACAACCACAGCTGCGAGCATCCACACAGTAGCGAGAACACCCGCAAAGAGGTCTCGTGAGGATGAGTCCCGTCGCCATCGACCGAGCAGGTGGAAGAAGGTGATGGAGAAAAAGGCCCAACCCAGGCCGAGGAAGATGACATCCCATGCAAAGGTCGAGCGCAGGCCGAAGACAGCTGGGAGCAGCAGCGAGGATCGGGCAAAGTAGATCTTCTCGAGGAGCTTGCCGTCAAGATAGAGGCGGCTACCTCGGCCGTCGCAGACGGCAATGACGACCTGTGAACGATCGTCGCGTAGGCATCTTTCGGCTGTGAGTGCCGGCCTTATGCCGTTTTCTCCCGTAAAGGGAGTTCGCACGCGAAAATGCAGGGCGTCACGTTCCTGGCCCAGCGTGAAGTTCCTTTCGAAAGGGTTGGACGAGAGACTGACGATGCGCGCGGGCCCTTCTGCCTGCAGATTCTGGGGACGGAGTTTCACCGCGATGGTAAACCCGTCCGAGCTTCGCAGTCTGTCACAGAGGCGAGCGGCGGGAAGGCCACTCGTAATGAGCGAATCTGACCGGATGGTGATCCCACCACCAGCGAGCGGAAGCACTGTGCTTGGCTCTGCGACCCTGAGCTTGACAGCTGAACCGCGAGTCGACAGGTCGTCGAGTGTTCTCACTGAGTCATTGAGCATGCTCATGGAGTCGGATGAGAACGAATAGAAAACCACGGCTTGCTGGAGCAGATGACCGTCATGGCGTGCGAGTTGGCTCGAGAGTCGTCGCGCGTCATGACCAGAGAGTGCACGGTCAAAGATCGCCACTGCATGGAGCTCGCCGCGCCAGGGACGATCGCAAGTTTTCTCATTGGCCAACATGAGCGGGAAGTCGCCGTCCCAGTTGCCAAACCCGCTGTTGACCGGGGCCCGGAGCCACAGAACGGCTGCGGGAACGACCACAAGGACCATACCGAGAATACCTGGTGACTCCAGTGTTTGCGTCAACGCTTGGAGGCGCCAGGCGGGCTCCCAGAGGCGAGCGAGGAGAAGACCGAGCAAGAGGCCTACGACGTTCATGCCTCCGTCGCCAAAGGAAACACTGCGACTCACGAAGAATTGTGCCAGCTCACTCACGACCACAAGGCCCAGGGCAGCCGCGAGCACTGCGGTGCGCTTGGAGAAACTGCGCTCCCGTGTGCAGGTATACACGAAGGCGCCGACGGGAATGAAGAGAACGACGTGGCCTATGACCCCGATGAGCGAGGATACGTTCCAGCCCTTGGTTGCCTCGCCGGCTGGCGGCTCCTGCTCGAAGTACGGCCAATGAAAATCAAAAGGAAAGAGGACAAGGACCCAGAACACCAGGAGGTAGAGAGCGACAGCGAACGCTTGCCTGCGCGTGTTGATTGCCGCCGTGGTCATGGGTCAAGAAAAGCGTGCCCCGAATACAAGGCCGACGGGCGCAGTCAATCTCGCAAGTGTTCTCAGATTTGACCGGCCAGGCAAGGATGGGAGCTTACACAGGATGGCTGACAGGCGGGTTGATTTGAGCCGCCGGCAGGAAGGGGCGTCAGCGTGGCTGGCCAGGCGGTCGCGGGCTTGGTGATGGGTGTGCGTGCGGTCGGTGATGGCGCCACGAAACCCGTGGCGGCGTGGGGGGAGGCACGGCGGGTCGGGAGGGCGGTGACGGGTTTTCCGGTGAGACCCGAACGCACCGGACCCGCCGAGGCCTCGTGTCGGCAAGGCAGGGGCCGATCTCGTCGGTCAGCCGCTGGACCAGGCCGGCTCGACGTGTGTCGAGAAAGGACCTACCGCCCCATCGAGGATTGAGCCTGGACCGCACGCTGACGGCAGTGCGGGGACCCATGAATGCCGATCACGCGGAGGCTCGCCAAGGTCAATTTCATCGCATTTAGACCTTGAGGATTGATGAGGCCGCCCGGGCGCGGTAGGCTTTCTTGGTTGAATGGGGGATGAAGGGTGGGACGCCGGCTCGCGCGTTCCCGGTTCTGTTTTGGGCCGGGTGACGTCACGGACGAACTCACCAGGCCATGCCGCGTGAAGGGATGCCGTGGCTAGGCTCATCGTTCAAGCCGTAGCTCGTTTGCCGCTCGTGTGTCTGGCGGTCAACGTCGGTGTCACCGGCACGGCCGGCGCCGTGGTCACGCGGCAGGAGACGGTCACAGCCAGCCAGGAGGGGGGCTCTCCGCTGCTGCTGCCGGTGATCCTGGGCGGGACCGACCAGACATACGTCTTGTTCATAGCCACCCGAGATAACAACGACGTCACCGGGGTCACCGGCGGTGGCCTGACCTGGACCGAGCAGGTGGAGCAGTGTTCGGGCCGCGAGCAGCAGGGGATAAGGCTCTGGACGGCGCAATGCTCATTTGGACCGGCGTTTGAGGTCACGATCACTTGGAATGACGATGGTTCCGAGCCGATTGTGGCTGTGCTGTCCCGATATTCAGGCGTCGGGTCGCTCGAGGATTCCACCGGTGAGAACACGATTGGCGCGGGCGGCGCGTGCGACAACGGCGACGACACCGATTCGCCGCGGCTGACTCTCACCTCGACCACGGCCGGCTCGGTCCATCTGATCGGCGTGAATTCGCGGAAGGACCCCATCGAATCCCATTCGCCGGGCTACACCGAAATCACCAGCGTCGTCGAAGGCTCAAGCGGCGACAAGACCATCCTGACCACCTACGAGCAGACATTCGACCCGGCCGCCACCGATTCCTTCCAGGCCGCGATCGGCAGCACCGAGGACTGGTGCACGGCCGGGATTGTCTTAAATCCCCTGGGGGCAACCGCCGCTCCCGTTGAGGCGCGGGTTACATCCAGGGGATTGTGGCTACGAGATGCCGAACTGTTGTGGATCAGGTCTCAGACTGCGGACGACACCGTGCTCCTGACCATCGGGGAGCTGCTCGCGCAAAAGCAGAACTCGTATCAGCGACTTTACTTTCTTCGATCGGAGTGCCTCGCATGGAGCGAGGAGATCTACGGCTGCCTGCAAAGCGAGCTTCAGGTCGAACTGCTGTTGAGCGTCGAATACGACATCCTCGCGTGGTCCGAGGCCCCAGACAGGGTCGCACCGGATCGTGACCTGCGTATCGTGGGGCAACGTTGGAGGTTCCACCCGGGAGACATCAATCTTGACGGGCTGGTCAGTTGTGCGGATATCGAACTCTTCTGGGAAGACGAGTACGACTGGAATCTGGACGGCAGCCTCACGCAGGAGGACCGCGAAAGTCTCACGGCGGAGATCGGCCGAGCGAGGCGAGATCTCGACGGGAACGGCACTGTTGATGAGGCCGACATGGAGATCTTGCTCAGCAACTGGGGTCCCTGCCCCGACCCGCCTGAATCGTGCCCGGGCGACCTTGATTGCGATGGCCTTGTCGGGATCGAGGATCTCCAACGGATGCTGAACTCGTATAACCTTACCACCTCCGACTGATCCATCGCCTGCAATAGTCTGGCGACGGCATCGTTGGCGTCAGCGACTTCCTGTCGCTGCTGGCCGCCTGGGGACCGTGCCCGTTATTTGCCCGCTCTTGCAGCCTCCGGGCACAAGGGTGAAGCCCCCCGAGCGGGGGCTTTCTTGTGGCTCCGCCGCTGAACCGACGCCTCTTTCGTGACCACCGCCTGCCCGACCCGCCCCTCGCCCTCCACCCGCCGCCTGCTCACCGGAGGTCACGCACAGTCCCCCTTCCGCTGTGCAACGGGCACCGGA
>JBDHGH010000137.1:0-9568 GCA_039589995.1 Gemmatimonadota bacterium
ACCCCGGCTCGAAATAGAGAGCCCCGGGGAAGGCTTGTGTGACTGAGCTTGTTTTGCGTCTGACTTGGCGGGAGTCGGCGCCGGCCTGGCACACAGCCTCCCGGGGTTTTTTTTGTATGTAGCAGGTCGTGCTGGCCGGTGAGTGTGTATATTGGCGGGCAGGGAGTCTGTGGCCGCCAAACAAAAACGACACGGAGGTAGGGGCAAGCTACAATGACGTGGCGCTCTTCAATTGGCCTGATGGGATCCGGCAGCGCATGGCGGCAGGTGCTGGCTGTCGTTGGGCTGTCGCTCGTTACACTGATCGTGTGCTGGGCCTATGCTTTTGAGCCGCAAAGCCCGGCCGATGCGCTGGATCGTGTGACGCTCTCAATGGACGAGGGCGCTTACGGTCCGAACCTGCGGGTCGGCGAGCGCTACTTTGCCAGGGCAGCCCGCGCCGAGTCCGTAGGAGCAGACAGCATCGCCGAGAGCCTCATCTGGAAGGCGGCGGAAGCCTTCGAAAGAGCGGCGGCGAGTGCGGCGGGCCCGCGAGCAGAGCTGGCGGCGAACAACCGGCTGGCGGATGTGTACCTCGACCTCGGCGTTCGGCATCTGGCACGGGGGCGTGGCGGACGGTTCGGCATCGGTCGCGAGACCGAAGAACTGCGGGCTGCGGAGAACATCGCGGCCTGCGTTGTTGGCGTGGCTCCGACGCAGCGGCGCGCGGCGGTGAATGCGTTTCTGGTTGAGTTGGAGGAGGAGTTGGAGCGTGCGGCGGAGGGGAGGTGCCCGAGATGAGCGCGCGCAGCTCCCGGACCTGGAGTCCTGCCGTGGCTTTCGGGGTCGGTGCCCTGTTTACGATCGCGTTCTTCTTCGGGGGCCTACGCGCGGGCGTCTTCGGGCTCGAGTATTACTTGTTCGGCCTGGTCGACGGACTGGCGGCGCTGCTCATCCTCTACGTGCTGTTGAACACCGCGGCCCTATCTTGGCCGCGCGATGTGTGGGGCGGTGTGCTGCTCGTCTACGCGGCCGCCTCTACCGCTCAGCTCGTGTCGCTGCTCCTTCCTCCGCCCGGGCTCGTCCAGTGGTTGGTGATCGGCGGCTTGCTGTATTTCGCCTGGAGCGCCAGCTACTCGGCTCATCGGACCCGCGTGATGCTGGGTCTCGGGTTGGTGGCCGTGGCGCTCGCGGCCCTCAAGTACTCGATACTCCCGTTCATTTGGGCGCGTGCGCAGATGCCGGCGACACCGATCGTGGATCTTCAGGCGCTGGCCGAGGGGGTCAAGGCCTTCTTCGCCGTGTACGTACCCAGCCGACCGATCTCACAGGTCTTTGCATTCACGGCGATCCTGGCCTGGGTCCTGGCGATATGGCTGCAGTGGCCGCCGGAAAGCGAAGACAACTGGCTGCGCAAGCTTTCACGCGGGGATAGGGACCGGCTGCTGTTTTGGCTCCTCGGTGAGGGCGAGTCACCTGGCCGGTGGCTGGATCAGGCTAGGGGCAGGCTCATAGTAGGGGATCGAACATCGAACACCGAACAGCCAAAATCGATGTCGGAAGACGAGGCGAACTCCGAAGACTGAATACTGAACATCGAATGCGAATGCCCGAATAGCCCTTCGGAGTTCGGATTCGGTATTGGAAATTCGATAATCGTCTCCATCTTCGCATTTCAGATATCGATGATGGATGTTCGATGTTCGTCCAAAGCTAATCCAACGCCTCTAGTAACTCCCGCGTTACGGCCCCGGGATCGGTGGCTTTCATCACCGCCGACACAACCGCGACGCCGGCCGCCCCGGCCCGCACGACCGACCCCGCGTTTGAAGCATCAACGCCTCCTACGCCTACGACAGGGATCGAAACAGCGCGCGCCACAAGGGCTAGCTGCTCCGTCCCAATCACCTCGCCGATCACCTCTTTCTTCGTGTCCGTTCCGAACACCGAGCCCACGCCGAGATAGTCGGCGCCTGCTGCTTCCGCGGCCCGGGCCGCGTCCTCCGTATCGGCCGACCGCCCGATGACGAAGTCGCGCGGTGCGATGCGCCGTACCTCCAACACCGGCAGATCGTCGTCACCGAGGTGGACCCCGTGGGAGCCGCAGGCCAGCGCGATATCGAAGCGGTCGTTGACCAGGAAGAGCGCCGAGTAGCGTTCGGCAAGGAGCGCCAGCTGCTCGGCCATGGCCAAAAGCTCTGCGCTGCCGGCTTCCTTGTCCCTCAGCTGGATTGCCGTGGCACCAGCCGCCAGAGCGGACTCCACTACCTCCAACCAGCCCCGCTGGCCCGCCAATATGCGGTCCGTGATGACCATGAGGCGGAGGCTCTCGCGAAGGTCAGGAATCGGGCGGGGAAAAACGCTCACGTCAGTTCCCCTGGCGGATCCTCTGGATGGCGCGGTTGTGCTCTCTCAGGGTACGCGAAAACTCGTGGTACCCGTCTTGTTTCGCCACGAAATACAGGTAGCGAACCGGTGCGGGGTGCAACGCGGCGTCGATGGCGGCCAGGCCGGGAGCGCCGATGGGCCCGGGCGGCAGCCCGTCGTGGGTGTAGGTGTTGTACGGGTTGTCCGCCACCGAATCGATGTGGCTGAATAGCAAGCGGCTCTGGTGCGACTCGAGGACGTACTGAACGGTGGGGTCCGCTTGCAGGCGCATCGGTCGGCGCAGGCGGTTGTGGAAGACTGCGGAGATCAGAGGCATCTCGTCCTCCCTCCGCGCCTCGGCCTGGATGATGCTGGCCAGGGTGACGAGCTGGCGTTCGTCCATCCCGATGGAGTCCCGTGCGGCCAATCGCTCCGGGGTCCAGATCTCCCGGTAGTTCTCCAGCAGAGCGGCAGCCACCTGGTCGGTCGTAACGCCTTGGGCGAAACGGTACGTCTCGGGAAACAGGTAACCCTCGAGGTTGGGGCCGGGCGAACCGAGAGAATCAGAGAGAGCCGTACTGAGGAGCCGATGGGCTATGGTGTCCGCCGAATCTCCTATGATCGGGGAAACACGCTCGGAGATCTGTGCGATCGTCCAGCCTTCGGGAATCGTGACCGCGATAGTGACCACGCGGCCTTCGACCAGTGCGTCGAGGGTTTCGGACCACCGGGCACCGCGTCGCAGGTCATACGTGCCCGCCTTGATTTTCGAATCGGCGTCCTTGTAGCGAGCGTACAGCCGAAACAGGCGGGGTCGGCCGATGACGCCGTGCGCGGCGAGTGAATCCGACACTGCGGTGAGCCCTGCTCCTTCGGGGATGACCACACGCTCCACCGTACCGTCACCGCCCCCGCAGGCCATGGCCAGCACGAGCAGACCGATGAAGATCGAGCGCGAGACGGTCTCAGTCTTTGCTGTTCGCATCGAGATAAGCTTGCAGGATTAGCATCGCGGCCATGGCGTCGACTCGCTCCTTCTCTCGTCGAGCCATGGCCGGTAGATCCAGACGAGCCAGTTCGCGTTCAGCTCGCACCGACGTGAACCGCTCGTCCCAGTAATCTACCTGGATATCGGCGCGCCGCTCGAGCCCGGTTCCGAAATCCCTGACTTCAGAGGCCAGGCGGCCTTCGGCGCCGGAAGACTCCAGCGGAAGGCCGACGACAATGCGCGCGACCTCCCACTCGTGCAGCACTTCCAGGATCTTGGTGTAAGGCGGCCTCTTGCCGCGCCGGCGTAGAATCGTGGGCAGCGGCTGCGCGATGGTACGGGTCGGGTCGCTGACAGCCATCCCGATCCTCCGCTCGCCGTAATCAATGCCCAGAACCCTGCTCATTGGATTGCTCGAAGTGGGGTGGGTCGTCTGGCCGGGACACCCAACGTCCTCGTGTCCCGGCGTCCCCGGTGGTCAGAGAGAAGTGAGAGCGTCGTCCAGGCTGCCCGACTGGGCCAGCTTCTTGTGGACGAGCAGCAGAGTCGTCGGAGACCCGACAAGGAAACGGCAGGTCTCATCGCCTTGCGACTGGCAGTCGACCTCCATCACCGCGATAGGCCGACCCACGGCTCGCGTGAGTAACTCGGCGAGCAGGCCCGTCGTAATGTGGCAACCCGGGGTTCCACGGTTCTCTGTGGGGTCTGCCTCGGCCCAACTGGCGGCTACGATGGCCCCAACGCCTTCGTTGAGCCGGTCGTGTTCGATGGTGCCCCAACCGGCCTCGTCGAAGTACCGACCCAGCTCGGCCCAAAACGTCGCCAGGGGCAACGCGGGCAGCGCAGCGCCGCCACGCTCGGCGATGGCGATCTCCGCGTCGCCGGCCAGCCGTCGACCCGCTTCGCGCAAGGCCCGAACGCCGTTCTCCGGAGAGGCCTCCTCAATTGCCCGCCGCAGCTCGGCCAGGCTACCGGCTGGAAGTATTACGTCACCCATGCGATACCTTCGAAGTTGATGAAGCAGGTTATTCGGGACGCGGCTTCGCGCGAGGCTCGGTGGCCCCCGAACCTATTGGCGTCGCGTAATATAATAGATAGACACGCCAGTCGCGCCTTACAAGGCCGGGCGGTCTACTCGCTGCCGCCGGCTGCCGCCCGCTCGGTGACGATCGCCACCCGATCGCCCGACGGGCTTACGGCGATACGCGTTATCGCGGTGATGCCTTGAGCCGACAAGTCCGCCACCCGTTGCCATTCCCCCGAGCGACCGTCGTGCCACTGATACATCTCGGAATCTCGGCCCATCAAGATCACGCCGCCGGGCGTCCAGGCGTAGTCTTCTCTGCCGGGCAGCGTTCGCACCAACTTCGTCGGCTGGCGTGTACTCATGTCGAGCTCATTGATCCACCATTCGTCCTCTGAGGTTTTGTGGACGAAAGTGATCGATGGACGCGAAGGCACCTTGTGGAGCGAGCGGCCCACCGCATCGGCGGCGACATCGGCATTCCCCGTGCTCAGGTCCGCAATCTGCAGTGTGGGTGGATCGCCGAGAACGAACAGCACCACCGTCTCGCGCTCGTACCAGACATGGTAACCGACGGGCTTCACGTGTTCCAACAGCACGCCGCGCTTGACGCCGGACATGTCGAAGTGCCACAGCCGCTGTGTCGAGTCGGCCTCCACCTGGACGACCGAGAACGTCTGCTGACCAGGCATGGGCGTGGGAGAATACTCGCTTTCAGCCGTATGTGTGACACGTTCGATCGACCCCGTTGCAGTGTCGTAGACGTAGGTGTCGGCCTGTCCGTCGCGGATCGATGTATAGAGAATGCCTTTGCCGTCGGCGGTGAAGCTCGGTTGATTGTCGTAACCGTCGCGGTTGGTGATGTTGCGCAATTCCCCGATCTGTACGCGGCCGTCGATAAAGGTCAAAGTGCCGAGATAGATGTCGGTGGGCGACTGAGCCAGCGTCGCCGGCGCGAAGGCACCGACGAGAATGATCGAGCAAGCAAGCGATCGTATGGAGACCATCGAACTTCCTCCGCAGCGTCGTAGAGGACGCTCTCACGAGTGGTGGTCCTACGTCAATCTCGACAACGAATTCCGCCGGGACAAGTGACCGCAAAACTTGTGGAGAAGGGAGCCTCGGATTAGAGTGCGGGGCCCCTACCGACAGTCATGCCGTTCCTGCTGGAAAAGGAAGCTATGAGACACTCGATATCGGATCCGGCCAAGTCTCCATACAAACCGCGACTGACGCGGATGAGCCTCCTCACGTCCGGGTTGGTCGTGGCAGTGCTGGCCACGGCGGGCCTCGCAGGGGGCGCCCCGACGGGCGACGGCGCTGGTATTCCGGTGAAGGTCCTGGAGGAGCGTCGACAGGCCCTCTTCGATCTTCTCGACCCGGGTATCGCCGTCATCGGGGCAGCCGAGCGCTGGGGCTTTGACCTCTATCCTCAAGCCTCGGATTTCCGCCAGGACAATGGCTTTTATTACCTAACCGGCATCGAAACTCCCGATGCCTGGCTGGTCATGATGAAGGGGGAGGATGGGTCGGGGAGGACACTGGTTTATGCGCCCGAACGCGACCCGGCGGCGGAGATGTGGACCGGCCGGCAGCTGGGGATGGATGAAGTGAAGGAGAGGTCCGGTGCCGCGGTTCGGCCGCTGTCCGAGTTCGAGGCCGAGATAGCGAGCCGCGCGCTCGGCCCCGGTATGACGAACACCTACCCACGGGTCTACCTGTCTTTCGGGAACAGCCGTGGCCAGACGCGCGAACTGGTCGAGTTGGCGATGAAAGCGGGACGTTCGCTGTCCGATGTCGACCCGCTGTTGGCACAGCTCCGCCTGGTCAAAGACTCGGTCGAACTGGCGCGTCTACGGCGCGCCATCGACATCACTGCCGAGGCGCAGCGTGAAGCGATGAAGGCGGCGCGCCCCGGGATGTACGAGTACGAGTTGGAAGCTGTCGTCGAGTACTTCTTTCAGTCTCGTGGGGCCGAACGAGTCGGGTTTCCCACCATCGTCGGGTCGGGGCCGAACAGCGTCGTGTTGCATCACGACAAAAATCGTCGGCGGATGGAAGATGGCGACCTGGTGGTGATCGACGCCGGGGCCGAGTACGGCTACTACACGGCCGATGTCACCCGGACGTTCCCTGTGAACGGGAAGTTCACGTCACGGCAGCGCAAGATCTACGAGTTGGTGCTGGCGACTCAGAAAACCGTCATCGATTCCGTGCGGCCGGGTACAACGGTTTGGGAACTGGAGAGGATAGCGCGCCGATACATGCGCGATCATTCGAAGGGTCTTTGCAGCGGCGGATGCGACCGCTACTTCGCCCATGGACTGTCGCACTGGCTGGGCATGGATGTGCACGATGTGGGTGACCCCATGGCGACCCTGAAACCCGGCATGGTGTTGACCATCGAGCCGGGGATCTACCTGGCCGATGAAGGGCTCGGGGTGCGGATCGAAGATGACGTGTTGGTCACCGAGTCGGGCCACGAGGTCTTATCCAGCGAGGCGCCTAAAACCGTGGAAGAGATCGAAACGTTGATGAAGAAATCCCCGCGAATCTCGAGCGGCGGAGCCTGAATAGCGGCAGCGAGATTCGGGACTGCTAGCGCTGGCCGCGCCCCACCCCGGTGGTATCCCGCACGGGATCGGGCAGCGGCACTCCCCACGGGGTCGGTTGGTGCAGATCGCACTCTTCAACGGGCTCGGTCCCCGGCAGGAAGACCTCGGTATAGACGCCGTCCAGCGGACAGTATTCGGTGACCAGTTTTCCGCTCAGCTTATCCACCGTGCGATAGACCAGGCCTCCGGGACGCTCCCAGGGCTCGGGAATCGGCCGGGTCTGGTAGACGCGTTGCATGAACGCGCCCCACACCGGAGCCGCGTGGCCGCCACCCACGGCGCGATCGAAGATCTTCTGCGGATCATCCAGACCGATCCAAACTCCTGCCAGCAGGTCGGGTGTGAAGCCGACGAACCAGACGTCGCTCTCATCGTTGGTGGTTCCGGTCTTGCCCGCCGCAGGGATCTCCGGGGCGAGATACAGCCGCCGGACCAGGCCCGCCGTGCCGCCGGGATTCACGACGTCGCGGAGGATCGTCAGCATGATCCAGGCGGTCTGCGGGTCGAGGACCCGCTCTCGAACGGGTTGCGACTCATATAGAATCCGGCCGGTCTTGTCCTCGACCCGCAGGATGGGTTGAGGGGCGACGTGGACGCCCAGGTTGGCATACGTGGTGAACGACTCGACGACCTGTAGCGGAATGACCGAGGCGGCTCCGATGGATGCGGCGGCGACCCGTGGTATGTGGGTGCGCAGCCCCATGCGTCGGGCGAACTGGCCTACCGTCTCCATGCCGACCTGTTGTGCCAACTTCACGGTGACGATGTTGACGGAACGCTTCAACGCCTCACGCAGCGTCATGGGTCCGTGAAATCGATTGTTGTAGTTCTTGGGCGACCAGATCCAGGTCGAATCGCCCTCCGGATCGTATTGATCCAACTCGAGGGGTGCGTCGTATATCACATACGAGACGGGGTAATCGCTGGCCACCGCCGCGGTATATACGAATGGCTTGAAGACGGAACCCGTCTGTCGTACCGCTTGCGTCGCCCTGTTGAACTTCGAGTGGTTCCAGTCACGACCTCCGACCATCGCTTTCACGTGGCCGTCCTTGGGGTCGATCGCGACGAACATGCCCTGCAGGTACGGCGTTTGACGCCAGTCCGTCGAATCGGGCGGTAGCTTCAACGCCTCTTCGTAGGTCGTGTGCTCGTATTCCTCGACATTCTGCTCGAGGAAGGTAAGCTGTGCCTTGAGCGCCGAGTCGGCGATCGTTTGCATCTCGAGGTCGAGAGTCGTGTAGATGCGGAACCCGGCTCTGTACAAATCCTGTCCGAAGCGGTCGTCCAGCATCTGCCGTACCCACTCGACGAAGTAGGGGGCGATCTGGTTCTCTCGTTCCCTGCCACGGAGATTCGGTAGCGCGTACGCCTTCGCGGCCTCGGCCTCTGCCACGTTGATGTAGCCCTGCTGGGCCATGAGGTTGAGGACCAGATTGCGACGGCCCAGCGCGGCGTCGGGGTTGCGAATCGGCGAGTAAGTCGACGGCGCTTTCGGCAGCGCGGCCAGCAGTGCGGCCTCCGGCAGGTTCAACTGGCTGGCCGGCTTCCCGTAGAAGAACTGGGAAGCAGCCTCGATCCCGTGCGCCGGTCCGAAGTTGATCTGATTGAGGTACGCCTCGAGGATCTCGTCTTTCGAGTAGATCCGTTCGATGTCTCCGGCGACTTTCGCTTCCTTCGCCTTTCTGAGGGGTGATACCTCGAAACCGATCTGTGCCTTGAATTCGTTGCGGGCCAGCTGTTGCGTGATCGTGCTGCCGCCGGGTCGGCCGGGTCCGTAGACGACGTACTCGGCTACGGCCCGGGACAGGCGGCGGTAGTCGAGGCCGCTGTGCTGGAAGAACCGCTTGTCCTCGATGGCGACGAAGGCCTGGATCACAAAGGGCGGCAGGTCGGCGATTTCGATGACGGTTCGCCGCTCGAGGAAATACTCGTGGATGAGGCTGCCGTCGGCCGCGAACAGCTTCGACGACTCCTCCGGCTCCCAGACCGTGATTTGGGCGATGGAGGGACAGCGATCGTCCAGGCAGATTCTGTCCCAGGCGCCCCAGAGCAGTCCGATGCCCAGCGTCCCGACGAACACGATGGCCAACGCGGCTATGGTGTGCCAGCGACGCCAGCGCTGGCCGCGCCATCCCAGGCGAATCCGGCGGGGCTGGCGGGGAGCTCTCACTTCGTCCGGGGTCTCCTGGCGTGCCCGCGGACTGGAGATGCGGCGCTTGGCTCGCTCGAACATATGTGGCTATCCTCGTCGGTACCGAGCCCGAGATAGGCTGGAATGCAGAAACATACTACCAGAATGAGCCCAAGGTTCCAGTCCCGAGCCTGAAATGGGATCCGGGTAGAGTCGAATTCGGGTGGGTTGGTCGGGTGGGTCGCTTTGGTGAGTCCAAGTTTGCCTGGTGGGATGGCCTACTAATGCAGTTAATGGGGTTGACAAAGGAAAACCCGGGTGGTAAAGTGGCCATCACCAACCCAGTGGGACCCGATTCTCCCGGCGAAGTCACTGGCTTTCCGGGTGTTGCACAGCTAGAATGGGCTTTCTCTGGCGCTTAGCGGCGTCAGATACTATATAGAATATCTGGGCTGACCAAC
>JBDHGH010000138.1:0-9562 GCA_039589995.1 Gemmatimonadota bacterium
GGTCAGCGGATGGCCGGCGACTTCGCCGGGATCCAATACATCCATGTCGATGTGCACATATATGATGTCCGTGAGCTTCGATAGCCGCTTCATCTGGGCGTGCAGGTTTTCCGAGCGGTCGCGGAGGTCGGCTACAGAAATGTGCTCGACCTCCGACCGGTCAAGAAGTTCTTGCTCCAGCGGGTCGGTGTCGCGTACCCCGGCCATGACGATGTAGCGAGTCGGCAGAGCCGGGTCCAGTCCCGATTCTCGCCGCAGGTTGGTCAGTGCCATCCCTGCCGCTACCGCCACCGGCATCCCGCCCAGCATGCCACTCAACGTTGTCTCGGGCGTATTGAAGTCGCCGTGCGAGTCGACGAAGACCAGTCCCACCTTGAGCGGTCGTCGCGTCGGGCCCGAATGTTGAAGTCCGCCCAGCACGCCCAGCAGCGAGTTACAGTTCGCCAGCAAGCCGACGGTCAAGTAGCCCTCTTTCGTGTTGGCGGCGACGGCATCGGCAAGGTGGCCGTTGGCCAGTCCCAATCGATGCCACTCGCCGTACTCTTTCTCATCCTCCGGTGTCAGGCGAATCGTCTGGATCGGCATCACTCCGACATTCAGACCCTTCAGGAGCTCGACGATCCCGCCCTGCTCGAGGTAGTCCGGACCCGGCGATAGCTCGGCAACGTTGCGGGCACCCGAGTACGGCATCTTTACCAACGCGACTTGGGTTCCTCCGTTCATCTCTGACCTCTCCTGTGCCAGCGCCAACGCGGGGAAGCCGAGCATGACGACAACGTAAACGCAATACATTCTCATGTTCTAGTCGTCCTCCTTCGGTGGCTACATGCGCTTGTAGCTCGGTCCGCTACCACCTTCCCGCGGTGTCCAGCGCGGTCCGATGATGTCCGTCGCCTTGCAGTCGATGCAGTTGGGGGCGTTCACGACAAGGCTGTCGCCTTCACGTTCGTATACCGCCGCCGGGCACATGTGGACATAGAGATCCGCTACTTCCGTCGGCACATCCTCGCCGGCGATGAGGTGCGACGGAATATCGTCACGCGTCGTGTTCCCCGATCGGAACACGGCGTCCACCTTGCTTTGAGTTCGCTCACCATCCGGCGCGAAGTCGGGGGGCGCAGTCACATCCCGAGGCTCATCCGCGTCTGCGGGCACCGTCATGCGGCCGCCAAACACAGCGCCACCCGTCACCGCCATCAGCGCCGCCTTTGCACCACCGCGGTAGAAACCGGACTTGAACGCCAGCCGCATGTTGCGGGTCTTATACAGATCCTTGCCGACGTAGCTGTCCCGAACTCGCGCATCGTAGTCCGCCAGGCCCGCCGCGGACGTGTCATCTTTCTTGAGCGCCTCGAATATCGTGCGCGCCGCAAAGATCCCGGACTGCGCCGCATAGTGGATGCCTTTCAATGACGGCACATCCACGAAACCAGCGGCGTCGCCCGCGACCAGCAAGCCATCGCCATGCAGTCGTTCGGGCAGCGAATGGTAGCCACCCTCCGGAATGGTCTTCGCACCCCATTCCAGCAACTCTCCACCTTCCAGGTAGGGCGCGACCAGGGGGTGCTCCTTCAAACGTTGCAGCAAGACGTGGACATCGAGCGTCGTCTGGCGGTAGTCGAGCCCGACCACCAGGCCCAGCGATACCAGGTCATCGGCCATCGGATACAGCCAACTCCCCCCGAACGCATCTCTCGGGAGCGGCCAACCCATGGTGTGAATCACGTTCTGCAGCGGACGCTTCACCTGCCACAGCTCTTTTACACCGAGGGCAAAGATTTGTGGGTTCGCCGAGTTGATCTGTTGCCAACCCAGAAAGGCCTGCGTCAGAGGCCCACGGGTCCCTTCGGTCAGCACCGTCACCCTGGCCGTCACGTCGGTGGGCGGCATGTAGCCGCTCCCGGGGCTTCCATCCCGATCGAGGCCTGCCGGCGTGGTCCGGATCCCGAGCACCTTCTTTCCGTCCACCAGCAGCGAGTCCGCCGGAAAACCGGTGAACACGTTGATGCCCGCAGCCTCGGCCTTCTCGCCCATCCAGCGCACGATCTCGCAGATCGACGCCACGTAGTTGCCTGTATTGTGCATCGTTGGAGGCGTGAGGATCTTCCGCGCCCCTTTGGCGGTCAGCATGTAGACGTGGTCCTTGGGAGCCGGTCGGCTGAAGGGCAGATCCTCGGCGGGTACATCCGGGAATAGCTCACGGAACGGTTTGGGGTTCACGATCGCGCCCGACAGGCAATGCTCTCCCAGCGACTCGGCTTTCTCCAGGACACCGATCTCCAGCTCGCCCAATTCACCACCCTGTTCGGCATCTTCCCGGACTAGCCGAGCCAACTCGAGGGCCCCGGCGAGCCCAGCCGGGCCACCGCCAACGAACAGGACGTCCATGGGAACTGCTTCTTCATCGGGCGGCTCGCTAAGAATCAAACGATCGACTGGAAGCGCCGGTTGATAGTCCGACGGCGTGATGCTCTTCAACGGCTTGTTTGCGCTCGTCATTGCTCCGGTAGGTTCGTGAGGCGTTCGCTCGAGTGCCGATGGGTCGGCGTCAAAATGCGTGTTTCCTACCTCTGGCCGCAACACAGTGGAGGTGGCCACGTCGGGCTCTTATTATAGGGTCATGCAAATCATAGACGAAGATGCCATCCGGTCCGCCGTTAGAGAGGCGGACGCGCTGGAGGCAGCCGAAATCGCGTTCCGGGCCCTGGCAGAGAATCGAGTGGAGCTGCCACCGCCCGTCGGGCTCGATCTCCCGGAGGTCCAGGGAGAGGTGCACGTGAAGTCCGCCTACCTGAAGGGGGCGCCGATATTCGCGGTGAAGATCGCCTCCGGCTTCTATCAGAACCCGGCTCGAGGGTTGCCCACGGGTTCGGGCTTGATACTCGTCTTCGACGCCGAGACGGGCTTCCCCGCCGTTCTGCTGGACGACAACGGCTATCTCACTGACCTGCGCACGGCGGCGGCTGGCGCGCTCGCCGCACGGCTGCTGACCATGGATTCGCTGAGGACAGTGGCCGTACTCGGCAGCGGCATCCAGGCGCGGTATCAGCTTCGAGCTCTGTCGCACGTTCGGAACTGGGACCGTACTGTGGCATGGAGCCGCGACCGTTCGGCTCTGAAATCCTATTGTGCCGAAATGGAAGACGAGTTGGGTCTACCGTTCACCGCGGCCGCTAATGCCGAGGATGCGCTGCGCGGCGCCGACCTGGTGATCACGGTGACGCCAAGCCGCGAGCCGCTCTTCGATCCGGCAGCTCTGGGTAATCACGCGACGGTAATCGCGGTGGGATCGGACGGCCCCGAAAAACAGGAAATTCCCACTGAGGTTCTAGCCCGGGCCGACAAGATCGTGGTCGACCGGCTTAGCCAGTGCATCGCTCTTGGCGAGGTCCACCACGCCGTGGATGAGGGTGTGGTCGCCGTCGATTCGATTCACGCAGAATTGGGTGAGGTACTGATCGGGGCCAAGAGCGGCCGCGAGGAAGACGAGTTAATCGTCTGCGATCTCACGGGCGTGGGGGCCCAGGACGCTGCAATCGCCCAGGTGGCCTGGGAACGGCTCCGGAAATCAGGCCCGTAGAGCTCGGGAACCTTTCCAGGCACCCGCACGTTTTCTCATCGCCCCGTGCGAAGCGCCCGGTGCCGCGACTACCTATTCGCTCCCGAAAACGCGGCTCCGGGCGCCTTTTTATAGGGCCCAGACCACCAGGGTGAACAGGGCAAATATCACGGGGAACGCCATCCGCCCGAAGCGGTCGATCCGCGCCACAGCGGCGTCCCGTCCACGGCTCTTCAAGTAGCTCGCCCCCGCCATCACGAACAGCGTCAGCACCACCAGGGTCGTGGCTCCGAACATGAAGTAATCCAGCCGCGTCAGGTACGACAGACGGGGAACGAGATTCCCCAACATGAAGCGGTAGGCGATCAACGTCAGCATGGTGGTGACGGCGACACCCATGCGCGTGGCCACCACCGACGGATCGACCCAGTAGACCGACCACGACATCATCACGATAGCAATGAGCGGAATCAGCACCTGGATGAGGTAGTATTCCACTCGCCGGTCTACATCGATGCGGAGGGACAAACCTGAGATCAGCACGGCATTGGGGGTCGCGCTGTAGTCTGCTTGCTCGAGACGTATGTCTCCTACGTCCCAATCGGTAATCGACAACTGTTCGGCGCGCAGCGTGGATGCTTCCATCTGGACGAGCTGGACTTCGTCAACGGGTCCGTCTGTGGCCACCACCCAGAGGTGAAGACTCTGCTCATCCAGCGGGAAGTCGCGCAGGTTCATCGGTGCGGAGAAACGGCCGGTGGTCCTCTGGTTGTAAAGAACGTTTCCTTCCGGATCGACCCGCACCACCTCGGGAAGCGACCGATTCGCGCTGCGTTGGTTGACTATCAGTAACCCGGGGTGCCAGACATCATTCAGATCGAAGTTGCGACGCGCTTCGGATCCCCCGGCCAAGCTTGGATCGTGCCAGGTCGCCCCTATGTAGAAATCCGCGTAGAACGATTGGTCGGATCCCGTGATCTCCACCAGATCGATGAGATAAAGAAGGACCTCAACTCGGCGCGGTGACTCCGGCGATGGAACCTCCTGTCCCTCGACAGCTGCCGGGAGCCAGAGACTCCCGGCAGCTGTGAGGGCTAGGGCAGTCCGAGCTAGGGAAGCGCAGCGACCCATGATCCATCCTCCAGCCACTTCTTGTGCAGAAGTTCCATCACTCCCGCACCATCCAGCGCCTCGATGTAGTTCTCCAACAGGTTGAGGAACTGCGGGTCACCGGCCGAGATAGCAAAACCGATGGGCTCCACCGTGAACGGCTGTGACAGCGTTGCCAAGTCTTCGTTCGGGTAGCGTAACATTGAGAGCAGGCATATCGGCATATCGGCGACAACCGCGTCGACCTGATCGCCCCGGAGCATCTCCACGGCCTGGTCGTAGTCCGAGACGGTGGTCAGCTGGGTTTCCGGCAGAAACTTCTCGACGAACTGCTGGCTGGTAGAACCCTCGAGGGCAGCCAACCTGACGTTGGCCCGGTTGATCTCGCCGGCTTCGGTCACCGCCGCCAGGGTCTGCGACTTGGTCAGGATCGACTTGCCCGAGAACATGGTCGGCCCGACGAACGCATATTCACGACTCCGTTCGGCTGTTATCGCCATGCCCGACATCACGATGTCCACCTCGCCGGCGCTGAGCGCAGGCAGCAGTTCACCGAAAGGCTTGGTTACGATGTTCAGTTCAACGCCGATCGCAGCGGCCAGTATCCCAGCCAGGTCGACTTCGACCCCGATGAGCGAGCCGCCTCGGCTCATGACGTTGAAGGGCGGCTGGTTGCCGGACATACCGACTCGCAGCTCACCGTTCTGCAGTACCCGATCGAGGACCGGTGCGTTCTGGGCGGTGGCTTGTCCATGAAGCCCCACGCCGAATGTGGCGGCTAGCAGGGCGACGGACAGAATGCGCCGTAGTAGGGACATCGAGATACTCCTTCGTTGGGGACAGTCTCAGGTGTCAGAGGGCGCCAACCTATAGGGCCACAGGCGACCGCGCAATCTCATTCGGCCACAGTCGTTGCCTCTCCCTCCTTCACTGCACATCTTGTCGGGTCGCTCGAGTTTGGCCCCAACTATCTGGCCCTCGGAGGAAGCCATGGCCGAGTACAGCTTTCTCGCGCAGGTCTATCGTGCCTACGACCGCGCCGCCGCCCTGACCGATCAACCGCCGACTCTCCTCAAGCAAATCCGGGAGTGCAATCACGTCTACTACATGGCGTTCCCTATCGAACGTGATGATGGATCAATCGAAGTCATCGAGGCCTGGCGAGCCGAGCACAGCCACCATCGACAGCCTACGAAGGGCGGAATCCGCTACAGCCTCCTGGTCGACGAGGACGAGGTCAAGGCGCTTGCCACGCTCATGACCTTCAAGTGCGCCATAGCGGATCTTCCTTTTGGAGGCGCTAAGGGCGGAATCAAGATCGACCGTCGTGATTTCTCGCAGCGCGAATTGGAAAAAATCACGCGCCGCTACACCTTCGAATTGGTCCGGAAGAATTTCATGGGTCCCGGTGTCGATGTCCCCGCTCCCGACTACGGTACCGGACCGGCCGAGATGGCGTGGATGGCCGACACGTATGGGCAAGTCAGCGGCGGGGATCTCAACTCATACGCGTGTGTCACCGGGAAGCCAGTGACCCAAGGTGGGATCAGCGGTCGCTTGGAGGCCACCGGTCGAGGCGTTTTTTATGGCATACGCGAGGCCTGTTCGTTCGAGGATGACATGGCTGGACTGAACCTGCCGGTGGGTCTGGATGGAAAGAGGGTCGTGGTCCAGGGTTTGGGCAACGTCGGTTACAACGCCGCCAGGTTCCTGCAAGAAGGCGGCGCGACGATCATCGGTCTCGCCGAGTACGAGGGCGCGATCCACAGCGACAAGGGGCTCGACGTCGAAGCCGTTGTTGCGCACCGTCGCGAAACTGGGTCGATCCTCGACTTCCCGGGCGCCGAGAACATCCAGGATAGCGCCGAAGCCCTGGAGCTGGACTGTGACGTGTTGGTACCCGCCGCACTCGAGAATCAAATCACGATCGAGAACGCGGATAACATCAAGGCCAGTATCATCGCCGAGGCGGCGAACGGGCCGACGACCGAAGATGCGGACCTGGAACTGGCCAAGCGCGGCGTGTTCATCATCCCAGATACCTACATGAACGCCGGCGGCGTGACGGTTTCTTACTTCGAGTGGCTGAAGAACCTGTCACACGTACGTTTCGGTCGGATGGAGAAGCGCTTCGATCAATCCGCCTACAGCCGACTGCTCGAGGCCGTCGAAACCAGGACCGGCGGTCGGTTCACCGAGTTGGAGAAGGAGTCGATTGCTCGAGGAGCGGAGGAGAAGGACCTCGTGAACTCGGGTCTCGAGGAGACTATGGTCGACGCTTACCAACAAATCCGAGAGTACAGGCAGCGCGCCGGTGACGGGGTCGACCTGAGGTCGGCGGCGTTGGCCCTCGCCATCGACAAGATCGCGACGGCTTACCATGAGCTCGGGATATTCCCGTAGTGGGAACGGAGATCGCCAATGTCAGTTAACCCCGTGCCAGAAGGCTACCATACCGTCACACCTTATCTGCTGGTGAACGGGTTGCCGGAGTTGGTTCTGTTCTTGGAGCGTGCCTTCGACGCGGAGACCATGTTCCGCCTCGATCGGCCTGACGGTTCGATCATGCACATAGAAGTCGGAATTGGCGACTCGATAGTCATGCTGGGCGAGCCGATGGGTGAGTTCGGGCCCATGCCCACGTCGATCTATCTCTACGTCGGGGACTGTGACGCCATCTACCAACGTGCTGTGGAGGCGGGAGCTACATCGGTTATGGAACCCACCGACATGTATCACGCCGGTGAGCGCTACGGCGGAGTGAAGGACCCGTCGGGAAACCTCTGGTGGATCGCCACGCACCTCGAGGACGTGTCGCCCGAAGAACAAGCCCGACGGGTCGTCGAGCTAGCGAAAGAGCACGGCCGCTGGCCGGTTAACTAGTCTTCCAATCCTCCGGCCAGCGCTCGCCATTCCAACACATGTCCCAAAACTGATACTCGTAAGTGCTGGAAAGTACGAACAGATGTATCAACTTGTTCCTCTTCTCCGGCGGCAACCCGGACGCCAGCCAATTCATCTCGCCTCTCAGCCAGGCCGCCGCCTCGGCAAACTCGTCGGACGCATACTGGGCGATCCAATCGGCGTAGCGTTGATCTTTCGGTGGATCGTCTCTCGATAGCTCTCGCGCCAGGTGCACGTATCCCCAAGCACACGGCAACAACGCAGCCACCAGGTCGGCCATGTCGCCGTCGGCTGCGGTGCGAATCAGGAAGTCGGTGTAGGCCCGGGTCGTCGGCCACATCGGCGCGCGCTCGAGGTCATTGGGTGACAGGCCGAACCGGCCGGCGTACTGGCGATGCAAGGCCATCTCTTTGTTCAGGGTCATATCGAGCACAGCGGCGTACCAGCCCATCGAGTCGAGTCTGTCCGACTTGGCTACGGCCCAGGCGAAGACCCGAGCGAATTCTTTCAAATAGAGATAGTCCTGAAGCACCCAGTTCTTGAATCGCTCTTCGTCCAACGTGCCATCCCCGATCCCTTTGACGAAAGGATGCACGAGTTGAGCTTCCCAGATCGGACGTCCCGCTGATTGTAGCTCGTCGGTGAACTCTATCACGCCGTCTCTCCTTCCAACCCGGGCCAGCGCGCGCCGCCGGCCGCCATCTCCCAGAACGCCAGCTCGTATTTGGCCGTCAACTCGAACAGGTCCGCCATTCTTGCGCGCTCGTCAGCACCCACGCCCTCGGCCAGGGCGTTCACTTCGTTTTCCAGATATGCAACCCAACCCGCGAACGCTTCGCTCGTCCAGTTCTCGACAAACGGAAACCAGATCGAGCTTTTGTCGATGCCGCCCCGTACGACCATCCACGAATCGTAATAGGCCTTCTCCGCCACGTACAATACCGTATACGCTTCCGCATACGACTTCGAGTACGCGCTTGCCAGAAGAAACTGAACATAGGCGTGGTTCGTGAACGATGGCTTCACGTCACTCAAGTCCACACCCGCGGCTTCCGCCCGTTCTCGAAACAGCTCCAACTCTTTCTCGAGCACGGGCAGCACCTGCGCCAGCGCCGCGCGATGCGTCTCCGGCGCCTTCGGCATCAGCGCCGCAATGAACGGAATCGCCGCCTCGACAAACAGGTAGTCTTGCTGCATCCAATTCGCGAACGTTTCGTCCGCGATCGTCCCATCCCGCGTCCCCAAAAGGAACCGATGACCCAACATCTTCTCCCAAACGGCGCTCACCCGGACAAGTTGATCCTGGCAAAAACTCATCTCGTTCCCTCATCCACTCGCATGCAAGAGATGCGAACGTCAACGGAATCACTGGTTACTAATTACTGGTCACAGATAGCCCCGGATAGATCCAGGATAGGCCATTACACGCTCCCTGCAAATGGGACTTTACCGAATTGTCCTATCCTGCCATCCACTTTTCCGCCAAGCCTGCACGGTCCGAGACCACACGGCTACTTCCCACAGGACCTTGGTTCCCACGGGCAAGCGGCCCAACGGGACCAGCGCCTCGAAGTCGTGACCGTCCGCGGAATAGGACTCCTCCGCGGGCTCATCGCCGACCACGTAGGCTACGAAGAACAGGTAGCTGGTCGTCTCGGGGTTGCGTATGAACACCCGTAGGCCGGCGTCCCGCGTATTCCCTTCTCCGCTGACCTCCAGGTCTGCGAACACTTCGGGCAACTGGGTGAAGTCGTGCTTCGCCGACTCGGCCTCGAGCGCCAACTGCCACCCTTCCCAAATGCCGAGGCAGTCGAACCCCGCCTCGTCCATGGCCGAGCAGACTTCGATGTTCTCCGGCATGGCCGCGAGGATGGACATTACGCCATCCCATCCGTAACGGTCGACCAGATACGAGACTAAGGAGTAGCCGGCCGCGTTGACCACGTTCTTTCCAAGGTCCTCCGCGGCCCGCGTGTAGACCTCCAGGTA
>JBDHGH010000139.1:0-10584 GCA_039589995.1 Gemmatimonadota bacterium
ATTCATCCAACGGGTCGAGATTGGCCGTGGGCCGCTCCGCCATCTCGTCCGGTCCCTGACACCATGGCAGGACCAGGAGTGGGCTATCGAGAGCGGAGGGCGCACCGACGTGAACGTCGAGCTTCATGGGATCCGTTATTGAAGTTAAGGGCGTTGCAAGCGGCTTAATTGGTCAAACGAGCGAAGGCGGATCATTCGAGCGAGCGTTCGTTCTGTAGCCCTCATTACCACCTTTGCCCTTCCCTTCGGCCCTCTGCCGTTCAAGCTCGGCGGGGCGGTCATCACATGCTCAACGCGCTCGTCCTTCTGCCAGCACGTGACTACCAGGCCAGATACAGCCGTATTGTAAGGCGCTTGGCGCTTTTAACAAGGTGTTGTCGGACGACGAGGCCCAATGCCCCTCACTTCCGTTCGTGTCACGTGGAACCTGCCAGCGGACACCTGTAGCGGAACGCGACTGTTGACCTGAAACGAGACATTGCAGCGCTCCGCGCGTAGCAGTATATCGCCAAATCGAGGCGGAACGCGCCTTGCCCTCTCCGCGCGATCAGTTCGCCGATCCCCTCGCCCAATCGCCTGCCAGGAGGCGGCATAAGCGTCAACTGGCTCCGCGGACCCGGGGGGTCGCCCCACCCGCCACATGAAATGTTTGCACAGGCAAAGGGCCGCCCGCCTACGGCTTAGCTTTGACCGGGCAGCGGCCAAAGACACGAAACGAGACACGGCCCCGGCTGTTCGCGCAAGCGCGGTACAACTTCCGTCAACCCTACTCGCTTTTCGCGACTAGCGATGTGCTGTCCCCGAAGCGGGACTATGGCAGTCTGGGACCCACCTATTCATGGCCCGGGGGAACGGCCAGCGGCTTCTTCACTGCGAATCGCTACGACGGAGAACCGACAGCTTTGGCGGTTCCGCTTCCTTCAACTTGCCCCGCACTTCGTTGTTTGGGTTAGGGTTCAGCGGAGCGGGAAGCTATTGGAAGAGAGATGGCGGTGACGTCGTCTATCTGACGCCGGGACTGAATTATTACTTCGGAACGGTCCAAACCCGACTTCTCTACAACTACTACAGCACGAATACGATCAGGAACAACTTCGTCGCGCACACTATTGACCTCAGCCTGACTTTCCCATTGGCCAACCGATTTTTCACCACGGTCAGGGGCCGAGTGCAACGCGGCGAGAACCTGGACGGAAACAGCCTGTTCGTCAGTCTCTGGAGGAGCTTCTAACACTCGGGGCACCGAGCCAGCTAGCGGAGCGCCTCCTCCAACGCAGTGGCGGCATCGGTGCTGTCGTCCCGGTACTTCACTATGACCGGAGCGTACAGTTGCAGGCCGTGGCTCTCCGCCAGCTTCCCGGATGCCGGTCTCGAACCGGGGACGACGACGGCGCCAGCCGGTACGGTCAGTGGGCGGCCAGGCATCGACCTGTAAATCTCCTGCTTCACCAGATCGAATACCGGCGTCGACGCTGTGAGGTTTACGCCAGGCGCGATGACCGCGCGGCGTCCAACCAACGTCCCTTCGAACACACCGGCATTACCTCCGACCACGACATCATCCTCGATGACGACGGGGCGAAGGCCGATGGGTTCGAGCACACCACCGATCTGGGCCCCGGCACTGATGTGTACCCGCGCACCGATCTGAGCGCATGAGCCTATCAGAGCGTGGGAGTCGATCATGGTCCCCTCCCCCACGTATGCTCCTGCGTTGATGTAGGCCGGCGGCATGATCACAACGCCGGGAGCCAGGTAAGAGCCCGCACGAACCGAGGTCCCCCCTGGCACAACGCGCACGTTCTCTTCGACGCCCCTGATTCCGCGGAGCGGGAGTGTGTCCCGGTCGAAGTACTCCTGATCGGGACCCGAGTAACGGGCCGTGCGCCCGACGCGGAAGGCCAGCAGGATGCCTGCCTTTACCCATTCCACAGCTTCCCAGCCTGAGGTTCCGGCTTGAGCCGCGCGTAACGAACCGACGGCCAAAGCCGAAAACAGCTCGTCTACGGCCCGCCGTGCGCCCTCGACATCGGAAGGGTCGTCCTCAGCCGACCAGCGCTCGATCTCCGCCCGCAGCTCGGCGTGGTCCATCACAGCAGTCCCGCTCGTTTCAAGGCATCCCGAAGGGCATCGACGTTTCGCGCCTCCAGTGGTGCCAAAGGCAGCCTGAAGTTCGCGGGGCCTCGGCCCATGTATTCCAATGCGGTCTTCGCCGGTATAGGGTTGGACTCGATGAAGTTGACCTGCATGAGAGGCAACAATTTGTAGTGAAGCGTCCGAGCTTTCTCCAGATCTCCGGCTAAGGCCGCCCGCACCAGGTCCGACATCAGTGACGGCGCCTCGTTGGCCACGACCGATATCACTCCGTCCCCTCCCGCGGCGATGATCGGGAGCGTGAGAGCGTCATCACCCGATATCACGAGAAATCCTTCGGGTCGGCCTGCGATGATCTCCATCACCTGTTCAAGGTTGCCAGACGCCTCTTTGACACCGGCAATGTTCTCGACCTCTGCGATACGCAGCAAGGTGTCGGCATCGACGTTCGAGCCCGTCCTACCCGGCACGTTGTAGACAAAGACCGGGATGTCCACGGCTTCAGCTATCGCCTTGTAGTGGCCGTAGAGCCCCGCCGGTGTCGGCTTGTTGTAGTACGGGCTCACAGAGAGGATTGCGTCGGCTCCGACCTCTTGGGCAGCACGGGCCCGACCGATCACCTCGTCGGTCTTGTTGCCTCCCGCACCCGCCATCACCGCAGCTCGCCCCCCGGCTGTCTCGGCGGCCAACGCAATGACTTCACGCTGCTCCTCGGCCGACAGTGTGGCACCTTCGCCCGTAGTGCCGCACGGAACCACGAACTCGACAGCACCGGCGACCTGTGCCTCGACGTGCTGAGCGAATCGCTCTCGGTCGATCGAACCGTCCTGCTCGAACGGCGTAACCAGCGCCGTCCCCGTTCCGCGATAACGCGTCAACTCCATTTGTCCGCCAACATGTCATCCAGTGTGAAAATGCCCTTGCGACCGTGTACCCATTCGGCCGCGGCTACTGCGCCTCGTGCAAAGCCCGCACGCCCCCGGGCTTCGTGACGCACTTCGATGCGATCGTCCGGCCCCTCCAATCCTACCGCGTGAACGCCGGGAACCTCGCCGGCCCGAACCGAAGTGACCTGCAGAACCGAGGGGTCGATGGCGCCGTCACCCGTGCCCAGCTCCCAGCGCCGTTTGCGGCCCAGCTCCTCGAGCAGAATCGCCGCCAACTTCGTTGCAGTACCGCTGGGATGGTCGAGCTTGTGACGGTGATGTATCTCGGCGACGTGTACATCGTACTCGTCCAGCCCATCTGCCAAGCGACCCGCAAACTGGGCCAGCCGAAAGAACAGCTGCACCCCCAAGGAGAAATTGGGCGCATATATGAGACCCGTCTCGGCGTCCTTTACCGCCGTCTCGACCTCGGGCAGGCGATCGAACCAGCCGGTCGTACCCGACACGGCATCGATGCCGCACTCGGCCAGCCGTTTAAGATTCGATGCCGCTGCTTCGGGAACCGTGAACTCGATAGCGGCATCAGCGCCTCCGAGGCGGTGCCGATCGATCACGCTGCCCTGCGGGCTGTCATCGATATCGATGCAGGCCACTACCTCGTGGCCCCGGGCTTTCGCCACCTCCTCAACGGCCCTGCCCATTCGTCCGTATCCCACCAACGCGATTCTCACGACGCGACCTTTCGCTAGGTGTCGCCCTTCGCCCGTGACTCGATCAGCTCCGCGTGGAGTCGGCGCACGACGTCGGGAGCTTCGATGGCCTCGACCAGGAAGCTCAAAGAAACATCCGACGCCTGCGAAATCAGCTGAACCGGTGTCTGGCCCAGAGCCGAAAAGACGCGAGCCGTGATTCCCGGCTCCTGCAGAAGACCATGCCCCACGACACTCACCGTCGCCAGGTGCGGGAGAACTTCGACCTCGGCGAACCGACCGAGATCTTCTCTGACACCGCCCAGCCCTTCATCGCCGTCCAGCGTGAATGACGTGGAGGTATGCGACGTTGCCACCAGATCGACCGGGGTCCGATGGCGAGCCAACACCTCGAATACTCGGGCGAGAAAGCCGTAGGCCATGAACATCGGCCGCGAACGGACCTTGATCAGCGTCACGGCCGGTTTATACGCAACGGCAGCCACGCCAGAGGCCCGTCGTGTATCGGGGCGGATGCGTGTTCCCGGCTGATCGGGTCGCTGGCTGTTGCGCACCACCAGGGATACGTCACCCGCAACGGCGTGCTTCGCAGCCGCCGGGTGTATCACTCGGGCGCCGAAGTATGCGAGCTCTACCGCCTCCTCATAGCCGAGTTCGGGCAAGACTGTGGCGTGTTCCACGTGCCGGGGCTCAGCCGACATGACGCCATCAACATCCGTCCAAATACAAACGTTCTCGGCTTCAAGGGCCGCACCGACGATCGCGGCGGTGAAATCCGATCCACCACGACCCAGGGTCGTCGTTGCGCCTTCATCGGTGGCGCCAACGAAACCTTGCAGTACGGGAACCTGCCCCTGCGCGAGGAGCGGTCTCAGGACTTCGCGGACCAACCGGGCCGTTTCTTCGTCTCGGGGTACGGCGCCCCCGAAGCGACCATCGGTACGAACCACCTGGCGAGCATCAACCGCCTTCGCGGCGAGCCCTTCCTGTTTCAGAGCCGCCGCCATCATTTCCGCAGATAGATCCTCCCCCACCGCGCTCAGCTCGTCGGTCAATCGCCGTACCGACTCGGGATCACTCGCGGCAAGTCCGCGCTCCGCCGCCTCGGCGAGACCTTCCAAGACCGCATCGACATGCTCCATCAATCGGTCGCGATCCGATAACTCGCGTAGCAGGACTGATCCCACCGACTCGTGCCGTGCACGCACATCGTCGAGGAGCCGCTCGACACCCGCTCGGTTGCCCATCACGGCATCGAAAGCCAACTCGACCAGTTGGTTGGTGACGCCGGCCAGGGCGGACACCACGACGACTCGTTCGCCTTCACAGTCGCATACCAGCCCGGCAGCATGACGAATCCGTTCTGCGTCGGCGACCGACGTTCCGCCGAATTTGTAAACAATCATTGCGCGCCGGTCCGGTTGATTGTCCCGCACACGTGGCAGAGTTCTGCGTTGAGCAGAGCCGCGCCCGCCGCGCCGCGGACCAGGTTGTGCACCAGTACCGAAAACTTCACGTCGAACACTTCGCACGGACGCACGCGCCCAATGCTGACCGTCATTCCTCCGCCACGGTCCCGGTCGAGTCGCGGCTGCGGTCGTAGCTCATCTTCCAACACCTCGATGATCGGCTCCGAGGCCGAGGGGAGCCTCTCGTCGATCGTCGCCCCCCTGAACCCGGCGAGAGTCTCGATGACTTCGTCGGCGGAAGCGTCGCGGCCCAACATCACCGACACCGCCAACAAGTGGCCGTGCGAAACTCCAACGCGATGCGTCTGAGCACTGATCGGGAAGGCGGCATGCTCCAACACGCCGCCATTCAGACGGCCCAGAATCTTGCGCGGCTCCCGGGCGAGCTTCTCCTCCTCGCCGGAGATGAACGGTAGAACGTTGTCGTTTACATCGTCGGCCAGGTTGGCCTGACGACCAGCACCAGACAACGCCTGGAGCGTCACCACGCTGACCATCTCGACGCCGAAAGCCTTCTGAAGCGGAGCCAGCGCCACGGCCAGTCCCACCACACCGCAGTTCGGATTGGTGAGCAGCGCGCCGGGCCATTCTTGTGCTTCGATCAGCGCCAGGTGTTCGGGGTTAATCTCGGGGATGATGAGCGGGACTTTAGGATCCATGCGGTGACTCGACGCGTTGCTCACGACCACGTGTCCGCGCTGCGCCAGTTCGGTCTCCACCGGCCCCGCGTGACGGCTCGGGAGCGCCGACAGCAACAGAGTCGAGGACCACTCGTCTTGCGGCGCCTTCAGTTCAAGACCGAGAACGCCGCCGTCGAGGCCCGAGACGAGGTCGTCGACTTCGCCCAGGGCGTCTCCATACGAGCACCCTGCGGACTTGGGAGAGGCCCCGACTTCTGCCAGCCTGAACCACGGATGGCCGGCGAGCAGCCGCGCAATCTGCCTCCCAACGGTGCCCGTGGCACCCATCAACCCCACGTCGATTCGCTCGCTCACCCGCTCCGACTCGCTGTTCAGTCCGCTGTTTAGCTGGTATGATCCCCTGGCGATTCAGTTTAGGGACGGCTTCTCAAAAGTCCAGACCAGCTCGCTCCTGCCAGGCGCTGACGCGCTCCGGCTTTAGGAACAAATAGAAAAGCCTACCCTCAAAGTACTCGCCGCCCGCCCGTTTCTCGGCCGTGGGTCCGATACCGAAGTAGATATCCACCCGTCCCGGCGAGAGGATCGCCCCACCCCTATCCTGGTCGACCATGAACCGCTCAAACGGCTTCGGCTGCCCCGAAGCGTCGATGGCCTGGGTTGCAACCAGAGCCACCCCGCCCGGCGGGAAGAGATCCTTGTCCGTCGCGATCGTGCGCAGAGGAGTGACCGGCACACCCAGCGACCCCAGAGGCCAGTTTGTGCTCTTCTCTTCCCGGAAGAAGATGAACCGCGGGTTTCTTCGCAAATAGGTGTAGAGATCCTTCGGGTGCGCCTCGAGGTAGGCTTTGACCTCGTCGAGGCTCAGTTCGGCCTCGCTGATCTTACCATCGGCAACCAGCTCGCGAGCCGGACTCACATACGGGTGCCCGTTGTTTCCAGCATATCCGATGTGCAGAACCGAGCCGTCCGGCAGGGTCAACGCAGCAGAACCCTGAACGTGGATCAAGTAGGCGTCCCATTGGCTGCGCAGCCAAACCAACTCCGTACCCGCCAGCATACCCGATTCCTCGATCTCCGCGCGATTGGGATAGGGTACGATCCGGTTGCCGACCCGTTGACCCAAGATATCGCCCGTCCGCGGATCTTTGACCAGGTCTTCGGGGAGCCGATAAAGCGGGTAGGAAAAATCGGAGGTACGGGCTCTCGACCCATCGAACGTCGGCGAGTAGTAGCCGGTGAAAAGAACGGTTCCCCGCCCATCGCTTCCCACACTAGTGAAGAAGTCGAACTCCGCTTCGATTCGGCGACGAAGCTCAACACGGTTTTCGTATTCCTCGACCAACTCACGGAAGGCAAATGCGCTGGCCCAAGCCCGAGCGTGAGAGATCCCGTGCATCGGGAAGTGGTCCCGGCTCGACGCTCTCTCGAACCACGCCAGGCTGCGGTCCAGCGCAGTGAGCAGCCCAGTTCGATCACCCCCGAGCGCAACGTTCAGTCCGGGTACCTCGGACTCGGACGAAGGAATCAGAGCGGCAGTACTCGCAGGTGGGGGCGGTCGCCCCTCGGCCGGCTGGGCCTCCACGGGCCGGGCTGAGGGCTCCTCGGGCTCGGCGGTGCGCACCACGGTAGTGGAGGACGCGCAGGCCGTCCCGAGCACTACGGCGAGCACAGCGGCGCCGCGTGCGACGTAATCTGTTACACGATATCGCACACTGTAATGCATTTAATTGCAACTATTTACAGTTGTTACAAAAGGGACCTAACAAGATCGCGGAGTAGGTGTTCCTCGAAGTTCTCAGCCCGCTCGAGGATCTCCTCGTACGAAGGTTCGATGAACAGGTCGGCGGTTTTTATTTCGCGACCTTGAGAGCGGAAGAGAAACCTGCCGCGGAACAGTCGATCGGCGCACTCGCGAGTTTGGAGGACAACCGTCCAGTTCTCGTGCTCGTAGTCCAGCAGGCCAACCTCGTCCTCCTTGGGAGATTCATCGAACATCTGGAACTGCGGGTCCACTCCCCCGTTCGGCTCACCGTTCCCTGATGACACCATAGCCCGTTACCGCCCCCTTCGAGTCGAGAAGCACCCAGACCTTCGCACCGTCCAAGGTCAATAATTCCGGAGTATCTTGCATCCTCAAAGTCTCGCCCGCGTCGGTCACGAGGGCCACGGTCGCACCTCGAACTCTCACCAGCCCAACCAGCGGAACGTGGCCGGCGATCTCGAGAATCTCATAGCGCGCGACCGCGAGGCCGCCGCCTTCTTTTCGGACTCCTGTGACCCATACCTCAGCGCCCGACAGTCTCTCCAGTTCTTCCTTCAACTCCCCGACGAGTTCTACCTCCATCGTCGAGTCCTCGGGTTGAATCATCACTGCCTCTAGCGGCGTGCTCCCGGCCAGACGCACGCGGCCGGTCAGGTTGACTTGGTCTTGCGACGGCGCCGGCTTTGCGTTACCGCCACCGCACGCCACGGTGACCAACGCCGCTGCCACGAGGATCACCAGGGTGCGCTTAACGTCTGCGCCTGAGATAGTGCCACCTCCAGTTGATGGTCTTCCGTACTCTCCAGGTAACCCGGAAAGACAGTGAGATACCGGTGTTCGCCGGCGATATCACCTTCGAGCGCCTTGAAGACGATGTTGTGCATGGTGAGCATGCCTCGCACGCCACCCTCGGTGTAGGCGACGCTCCAGCGACGCCCACCCGCATCTGTGAATTCGCGTTCCTCCGCCACCTTTCGCACCTCGCTCGAATCTTCCAAGATGTTGGATGCAGTATGTAGTGTACAGCAGCGATTTAGCCTAACTTCACTCGCCCGGCAATACGGGGCCGCCCCACATCCCTGCTCGCTTCTTCGGATGGAGGTTTTCGGAAATGGCTCGGAAGTTCACCGATCGCACCGGTCAACCCTGGACCGTCGAACGCGAGCACGGTCGCCACGAGTTGGTGTTCCGACCGGTTCACGGCTCACCCGGTGATGAGCTCACTGCCCCGTTGCCCAGCCACAAGCATACCCAAGACCCCTACGAGCTCAGCGATTCGGAACTCCAGCGCTATCTGGATCAAGCCCAGCAGCGCTACCGCAAACCGAAAGGCCCACCACCCTTCTGACGTCCGCTCAGCCGAACAAGATGGCAGCCACGGCCGTTGCGGTCACCGCGGCGATGAGAAATGCCTGGAATACCCACCTCCCGCGTGGATGCGGCCCACGACAATGCGGGCATCGGTGAGTGAGGTCCGGGATTTGTATCCCACAATGGCGACAGTCTTTCATAGAATCCAGCTCGCAAGCAACCAGACGAGCACCGCGGTGATCGCGACTGGCAGGATCGTGTATAACAGCACCAGGCGTCCGGCGCCCTTGAAGTAGGCCCACTCGTCGCGTTCCGACTTCCGAAGCATGAGCCAGCATGGACGACACAGATGTTCGATGCCCTCGCTCACGGAATTCACCCGATAGTACTGCGCCTCTGCCCTCCGCTCACCACACATCGGACACTGCATCGTTGGCCCCCCTGGCGTAAAACCCCGGTATCGCGGCCTGTCCCAAATATGCCCGAGGTCCTTAGACTTCGCCAGATAGAAGCATTCGTCAGTCTAGACCCCCGTGGCAAGCTTTAGTAACATGGGATTGGAAACAGCGCACGCCCGTATGATCGCCCATCACCGGACTTACCCTTCGTTTTGCGATCAAGCCTTTCCTCAAAGACATGGCAGAGATACGTGCATCACGCCAGGGGCAGCTGGGGGCCAGGGACGACGAGCAAGACACGCGCCTGGCTCGGATGGAGAATCAACTGGACCGCCTGGAGTCGTCGGTCAGTCAGTTGACGGAGGTGGTGCAATTCGACCGTCAACTCAAGTCGGGGCCGGGCAAAGAGTAAGGGCCGGCGCTTCGGAATCCTCTGCCCAGCACCGACCCTTCCACGCACCTCAATTCGGCAAGGCCGCGCGGGCTACTTCCTCCTCCGCAAGCGAATCCGCGAATCGCTGGTAACGATCTCGATCTCTTCGCCGTCCTTGATCACGCTGATGATCACGGAATTGCCACCGAGTACCTCGACATCCACATCCCCGACTGTGCCTGCGTACCTGAGGGTCTCCAAATGGATCTCCGTGAATTCGATCACATCGGGCTCGGGTGGAACCGGCACCACGACCTCGATGTGTCGCTTGTCAGCGGCTAAGCCCGTTGTTCTCGTTTCGCCACTTCGGCGGTATCTGAATTCGACTTGCTGGCCGGGCTCCACCGCGCCGAATTTCTGCCCTCCTTCTTCGCTGGTGAGCTCGACGCCATCGATCTCCAGTAGAACGTCGCCCCTACGTAGACCCGCTCGATCCGCGGGACTTCCTGGCTCGACCGAGTAGATCTCAGGCGGCTCCCTAAAGCGCCAGACGGGAGGCTCGCCTTCATTTCTGGAGTGAATGTCGCAGTTGCAATTGATCCCAAATCCAAACCAGCCGCCTGGAAACACGCTTGTCGCGATCGACAGCTCGGGCACGACGACTTCGACTCGGGGTGCGACATCCACGATCACTCGTGGTGCCGGATCAGGACGCGGGACCACAGCGATATCGAGCCGGTCGTACCGACGGGTGACTTGCTCACAGCTCAGCTCAGGAGTCACCGGAAATTTCGATACGTGATCCCCGCGCCGAACGGTGAACATGACCTCCTTGCCCGGCTTTGCCGTCGCGAATAACTCGCCAGCCTCGCGAGTCGTAATGAGATGGCCGTCTATCGCCGTGATGATGTCGCCGGGCTCGATGATGCCGTCCGATGG
>JBDHGH010000140.1:0-9354 GCA_039589995.1 Gemmatimonadota bacterium
TATATCCAGGCCGACACGTTCGGTCTTTCTGGCCAACCGCCACTGGATCGTCAGGTGGCCTCCCTCGAGACGAAGCAGGCCGTGCACGGTCTCTCGCGTGGTGATTACAGTCCCAGTCCCGGCGGAGATCGCATCCCTTCCGCGTTTGAAGATGAAAGGCAGTGTCGCTGATCGGGCCATCGAAATGTCCTTGACGGTCAAGTGTATTGGCCGTCTGACTATAAGCTCCTCATCAGGCTTGTGCCACATCCAGCGCGCCTTCTAACTAGCATTGTACTGCATTGGCCCCAGACTGACATGCAACTCCCGCAGAATAAGAGCGGAGGGTACAGCCCGCCTGGGTTCCCGGATGACCCTATGATTCGACCGCTTGCGGCCGCGGGAACCAGCAACACGATAGAGGGGCTAGAACTGCGAGGCGCGCCGCGCGTAATCGGGCGCCCGGATTTTTTGGCGTGTATAAGGGCTAAATCGAGGGCTACGAACGGCGCGAGGGGTACCCGGGATATAGGCCGACCCGGGAAAGTGCATCTGGCGTGATCCTGCGGTGACGGCCGGTCTTCGAGTTCGGCCGCTCTTGCGTAGGCACGGGCGGGTCCGTAGACTGGGCGGTTTCCGTGGTTAGAAGGCTGTCACGAAGCGGAGAGGTGGAATCTAGATGAGAATCCGAACAGCCGGTTTCTTCCTGGCGGGCTTTGCGGCCTGTCTCGCACTCGTCGCGCTGCTCGGCGCCACAGGATCCAGCGAGTCGGCCGCCCCGGCGACGGCGTCCTCGGAGATGGACGTCTACTATCCGGGAACCGAGGCGCTGGGCTCGGACGAGATGCGAGTGGTAGCGCTCGGCACGGGGATGCCCAGTCCCCGACCCAAACAGGCTGCGGCCTGCTGGCTAGTTGAGCTCGGCAACGGGGACAAGTTCATATTCGACATCGGAGCGGGCTGTCACGAGCGGCTCGCGGCCCAGAAGATTCCGTACGACGAGATCGACAAGGTCTTCATTGGCCACCTGCATGTCGATCACTACGGCGACCTCCCAAGCTTCTGGTTGGGCGGAACGACTATGAACCGCCTAACTCCCCTCCGCATCTGGGGCCCCAGCGGCCACGCGCCCGAGTACGGGACGGCGCATGCCATGGAACGGATGCAGGAAATGTACACGTGGGATCTCGGGACCCGAGAGGGCCTGATCGACTTCCGCGGCGGAATCCTGGAGGTCCACGAATTCCCGTTCGACGCGGTCAACGAAGTGATATTCGACGAGAACGGCGTCGTGATCCGTACCTTTCCCGCGATTCATGTGTTGGACGGTGCCGTTAGTTTCGTTCTCGAATGGAACGGTTTGAAGTTTGCGTACTCCAGCGACACGTATCCCAACAAGTGGTGGATCGAGCATACGCAGGGCGCGGACATCTCGATCCATGAATGCTTCTTGGCGTCGTCACTGCTAATCACGAAGCAAGGGTTCACGCCGGCCGAAGCGCTGCAGGTCGGCACTCAGGCACATACGTCTCCAGAGCAGTTTGGGCGCGTGATGTCGCTCACACAGCCGCGGATAGCCGTTGGGTACCATTTCCAGAATGACTTTGATACCGGTCAAGAGGCGTTTGCCCGTGTACGCAAGACCTATGATGGACCACTGGCCCTCGCAGAGGACTACATGGTCTTCAATATTACGGCAGACCAGATTCGCGTCCGAATGTCCGCCGTCGACGAGTCGATCTTCCCCCCACCGCCTCAGAAAGAGAAACAAGCGCCGGATGTGAGCAAGATGGTTCCAATGTCCGATTTTGTGCGTGGAGGCGCTGAAGCCTTTCCGGACGTTGTGAGACAGATCTACGAAGAGATCAACCAGCTATATGGGACTGACATTCCAGTTCCGGCCGCTGGACAGAACGACAATTAGGAACCTCTAGCCCCGCTAGCGCTGATTCTCGGCTCGGGCTTCGCGGTCGGAGGACGGAATCGATTGGCCCGGGAAAAGGGCTAAATCGAGGGCTAAGAACGCCCGACCGGGTACCCCCGATCCCCCGAAAGCCGTTATATTCCGGGCGTCGGAGGGCTAGACCTAATTGGCAAGGCAGCGGTCTTGAAAACCGCCGGGCGCAAGCCCTTCCGGGTTCGAATCCCGGGCCCTCCGCTGTATGCTCCAGACAGCCGAACTAAATCGAGGTCACCCGGGTGATATTCTGAGACCGTAGGGCCGCGTCGAGAGCGGCCACCGTTTCGGCGTCCGATGTGGCTTGAATCATCCGCTCGCGGGCAGAAGCCTCGGCTAGTCCCCTCGCCAGGGCCGCGAGGATCTGGAGCTGTAACCCGCCCTCGCGCTCGGGACTGAGCAGCAGGAAGACAAGGTGCACGGGAAGCCCGTCGGGCGCGTCCCAATCGACCCCGGCAACGGAGCGGCCGAAGACCAGCACCGGCCGCTTCAGGCTCGGAATGCGGGCGTGGGGAATCGCGACGCCGCTCCCCGTGCCCGTCCCCTGCAGTTCTTCACGTTGCCTGACCGCCGTGGCACACGGCCCGGCGCCCGGCGTCCCGGCCCGGCTCGCCAAGCTGCCGCACAGCTCTTCGATGACCTCCCAGCGCGTCGTGCCGCGCAGGTTAGGCACGGTCGCCGGGCGTGCGAAGAACGCGAGGACGTTGACCGCCTTGCGCCGGTGTATCGACCACGAAAGCCAGGGTGCGACGAGCAGCGATGAGACGATCGCGGAGACGACGATCCCGACGAAGACCTGGGTGGTCAGGATGCCGTGCTCGAGCGCCAGGTCGGCGACGACGATCCCCGTGACACCGCTCGGAGTGAAGGCGACCCCCACCGAGATGCGGTCCTCGCGAGACAGTCCTGTCCCCAGGGCCCCCAGCCAGGCACCGCCGAACTTGGCGACGATCGAGATGATGGTCACAAAGGTGACTATGAACCAGTCGAAATCGGCCAGGAAATCGTACTGCAGGCCGATTCCCGCGAAATAGAGCGGCACGAAAACCGAGTGAACCATCTGACTGACGACATTCCGCGTGCGTTCGCTGAGGGCGTGCGATTCGCCGGCCATGATGCCGGCGAGGAAGAAGCCGAACAGCGCCGTCAATCCGACGCTCTGGGTAAGGGCGCCGCACGCCAGGCCCACACAGCAGACGAGGCTCAGAACGGCGCCGGGCTGGTCCGGCAACCGCTCGCTCACGTAGGCGATGGCCCGATCCACTCCGCGCAAGCCCCAGGTCAAGCAGAAGGCGGTGAAGGCGATCGCGACGCCCAGCGATAGGGCTACCGAGCCCAGTTGCACGCCAAGCGGAGTTGCCATGCCGAGCACGACAGCCAGGATGACCCAGGCCAGGATGTCGTTCACGGCGTAACCGCATAACGTCACGAGACCCAGGTCGCTCTTCACCAGGTCCAGGTCGTGAAGGACGCGGGCGATGATCACCATCGCGCTGATCGCCATCGTCGTGCCCAGAAAGAGCGCGAAGGGAACGCGAACCGCAGGGTCGGGCAAGTAGCGCCCGGGCAGAATCATCGAGAAGCCGAAACCGATGGTGAGGGGAACCAGCACGCCGATCACACCGATCCGCAGCGCCGGCCCCCGCTGGCGCCAGGCCGCCGACACATCGACCTCGAGGCCGGTTTCCAGCAGCAGGAACAGCACGCCGAACCAGGCGACGGTGTCGAGCATCGCCAACTGGATCGGGTCGGGCGGAAAGAGAGCGCTCTGCAGCGTCGGCCAGGCCCGCCCGAGCAGCGTCGGTCCCAGCAGAAGCCCGATGGCGATCTCGCCGACCAGGGGTGGGTGCCCCAGGCGCCGCAGTACCTCGCCAAAGCCCCGAGCCAAGCCCAGCAGAAGAAGGACCTGGAGCAGGAAGATTCCAAGGTGCTGCTCGGTCATGCGTCGCTCCTGTTGAGCGTCCGGTTCGGCCTGCGGGCGACCCGGCGGCTTGATGGCGCTAGCGGATTAACACACGATATGGCGGAGACGGCTGGAAACTCAAGGTGATCCTTCAGCGACCTCTTGACGGTCACTTGGGAGGCGGGACCTAACGGTTCGGCGGACGGAGCCACCGGAGGCAACGATGAATAGACTTCGCCGACGCCTGCTGCTTGCACTCTTGATAGTCGCGACCGCTACGATCCCTACGAGCACGCCGGGTTGCGCGGTCCCTCAGCCCAACGACCCCGTTAGTCGAAGCTGCAGCGTGGTGGGCGGCCCGTGTGAGACCCATGGAACGCGCTGCTGCGCGGGACTTGTCTGTCGCACTACCCAAGGCTCAATGCCGACGTGCGTCGATGATTGAATGGTCTGGAGCCATTCGAGAGAACGGGAGACGGGCCACTCCTCCCGGTTTCTTCGTTTGACAAGTATCTTGTGATTTCAGGCCTAGGCGAAACGCAGCCAGATTCAATCGACCGGGGGAATCGTGAGTGACCTTGCTCAGATCTTGATCGTAGTCATGGCCGGCCTGGTCGTGTTGCTCCCCCTTGCGGGCGTGACCGCGCACTTCTTGTCTAAGCCGCACAAACCGCCAGCGGACCTCTCTCAGATCAAAGAACAGTTGACGCTTCTGCGAGATCAACAGGAGGAATTGGCCGCGGAGATGCTCAAGTTGAGGGAGGCGCAGGAGTTCCAGGCTAAACTCCTCGAGCCGCCGGCGGGCAAGGAAACCGACTAGGCCGTCGGGCTTCCCGAGAATGTCTTCCTGAGCCAGGTCTTGCCGATTCGCAGGGTTCTGAGGTTGAACCTGCAGCGGAGATTCGACGCAGTCCAGTAGTCCCTTCGGGTTTGACGTACACCCTCGGCTTTCCTATGCTGCCACCTTCACCTGCCCCTCATCCAAGTCGATTTTGTGCGAGGTGGACATGGGTCGTTTCTCGCGCCACACCCTGCTGGTATTCCCGTTCGCAGCGCTCGTGCTTCTGGGTGCCGAAGCCGCGGGCCAAGAATCTGCCGGCGAAACGGTTCGGGTCGTGCCGGGGCCCGATTATGCGGCCGGCGGCTTCCACCGCTTCTTCTGGGGCGATCACTACCGGGATGCGTGGACTACGGAAATCCGCGTCCCGGTCCTCGACCTGCAAACGTTCGCGGGTGGACTGACGCCCATCAGCGCCGGCGGCGGTTTTCAAACGAAATCGCTGTGGTTGAGGGGAGCGGACGGGAAGATCTACGCGTTCCGGTCGGTCTACAAGAACGCCACCGAGCTGGTACCCCCAGTATTGCGCGACACATACGTCGAAGACCTTCTCCAGGACCAGATGAGCTCGCAGCATCCGTTCGCGCCGCTGATCGTCGAGGAATTGATGAACGCTGCGGGCGTGCTCCACAGCGATCCCACGCTGTACGTCCTGCCCGACGATGGCTCGTTGGGCGAATTCCGCGCCGACTTCGGCGGCATCCTGGGTATGCTGGCGGAGCGGCCCATCGACTACGACGGATCGATCGCGGCGTTCGTCGGGGCCGAGGAAATCATCGACGGTTTCGACGTGGTGGATCGGGTCATGGCCGACCCATCGATGCGGGTCGACTCGCGCGAGTTCCTCACGGCGCGGCTCATCGATGTTCTGGTAGGCGACTGGGACCGTCACGCGGACCAGTGGCGCTGGGCCGACTTCGGCGCGGACTCGATGCCGGGCTGGCAGCCGATTCCCAGCGATCGCGACCAGGCGTTCGCACGGCTGGACGGAGCCGTGCTCGTTGCCGTTCGCAGCCGCACGCCGATGCTCACGAGCTTCCGAACGAAGTACGACGCTCCGTCGCGCCTGCACTACCAGGCCCGCTTCGCCGACCGCTTGTTCCTCACCGAGCTGGGGCGAGTGGCCTGGGACTCGATCGCGGCCGACCTGGCGGCCCGGATCACCGACGATGTGATCGAGCGAGCGGTGGCTCGAACTCCGACCGAGGTCCAGGCCATCGACGGTGACTTTTTCATCTCGACATTGAAGGCGCGTCGGGATGCGCTGCCCCAGATCGCGGGTGACCTGTACGAGTTGCTCGCGCGCGAGCCCTACGTGCACGCGTCCGCAATGGCCGATGTGGTCGAAGTCGCCGCCTCGTCCAGTGGTGTGGTGGTCAAGATTCGCGCGGCAAACGACCCGGGCGCAGGGCCCTACTTTCAGCGCACGTTCCTCGATGACGAGACAAAGAACCTGCGCATCTATCTCCATGAAGGCGACGATCGAGCGGTCATCAGCGGTGGGATGTCGCCGATCCGTACGAACATCGTCGGTGGGCCTGGGGACGATACGTTCGCGTTCGAGTCGTCCGTTAAGGACGTTCACCTGTACGACCAGTACGGAACGAACCGCGTGACGGGATCGTCGGACGGTGCGGGCATCAACGACAGGCGCTACAGCGAGACCCCTCTGGTACCCGAGGGAGGCACCCGGGCGCCGCCGCGGCACTGGGGTGGATTCGGATTTCCGTTCTTCACGGCCGGGTTCACACCGGACGTGGGCCTTTTCGGCGGCGCGTCGTACGAGTGGATCGACTACGGGTTCCGCAAAGACCCTTACGCGTCGGCCGTGGCGGTGTCGGGCGCCATCTCTTCCAAACTGAAGTTCGCTCTGGCCGTCACCGCCGAATTCCGCTTCGAGAATTCGCCGCTATTGATAGGTCTCGAGGCCATGGCCAGCAGTTTCCAGACGGTGAACTTCTACGGCATCGGCAACGATCGCGGATTAATCCCGGGCACTTCCAATGATTTCTATAAAGTCGAGAACACGCGGCTCGAAGGTCAAGCGACGTTGAGAGCCGATCTTGGCGGCGTGCTCGATTTCGGCGCAGGACTGCGCGGCGAGTTCTCCAATACGAAAGACGACCCCAGCACATTCTTCGGCCAGAATCCGGACAGATACGGAGCCGGCCAGTTCGGACAAGCCGGCGCGGTGGCGCGACTCGATCTTCATACTCGGAGACCCGGAGCGTTGGTCGAGACCGACAACGTGGCCAGTGCCTCGCTGATCGTGCGAGGCGAGGCGTATCCCGAGCTGATCGATGTGACCGAGACCTACGGATTCCTCGACGCGGTGGCGGCCGCCTCGTTACCTCTGGGCGTGCGTCGTTGGGAGGTGGGTCTACGGGCCGGCGGCCGGAAGATCTGGGGACAGGCTCCCTGGTTCCAGCTGGCGTACGTCGGTGGCATACGCAGCCTGCGAGGATTTGTACAGGAGCGGTTCGCCGGCGACGCGTCGCTATACGGAAACGCCGAGTTGAGGTTGGACCTGTTCAACTACCGACTCGTCTTTCCTTCGACGTTCGGGCTTCTCGGGCTGTTCGACGCGGGCCGCGTCTGGGTGGACGGAGAATCCCCAGGCGATTGGCACACCGCCTACGGCGGCGGGATCTGGCTCGCCCTGCGGGGCACGCGGAGCATCATGTCCGTGGCCTACGCCAATAGCGATGAGGACGACCTTCTCTACATCACGTTCGGGTTCCCGTTCTAGCCGCGCCGTCGCGCGCGTGGTACAGGCGACGGCGGCCCTGCTGGGACTCGTCACCGCCGGCGAGGTTTACGCCCAGACGCTACCGGCATTCGAGCCACGTACCGCGGCCCTATGGGAGTCCTCGGACTGGGCGGCCGTCGGTGTCGTTACCGCGGCTACCGCCGGTTCGTACCTCATCGAAGAGCAGGTTCGGGTCGTGTTTCAAACGAACAGGAGCGGTGTTGCCGACGTGTTGGAACGTGTGGGCTGGTGGTACGGGACGCCCTTGTTCACCGCGCCCGTATCGTTGCTCACGATCGGCGCGGGTGCGGCGTTCAAGAACCCCGACGTCCGGGATACCGGGATCCTGATGGCGGAGGTGCTGGTATCCGCGTTGCTCATTCAGCAGCCGTTGCGAGTAGTCGTAGGGCGAGCTCGACCGTTCATGAATCAGGGGCACTTCTCCTTCAACCCGTTTACGACCAGCAATGACTACGCATCATTTGTATCCGGTCACTCATACAGCGCCTTCGGTATCTCCAACGTCGTGGCCCGCCAGGCCGACCAGACGTGGGCTTCCGTAACGTTGTACACGCTCGCGACGATCACGGCGTTGAGTCGCATGTACGCCGACGCGCACTGGCTCACCGACGTGTTGCTGGGCTCGGTGCTCGGCTACGTCATCTCGAATGCGATATGGAGGAACGATCAAGACGACGACGCGAACCCGGACCCTGCGACGTCACTCAACGCGCCTGACAGGCGCTGGCTTTCGGTCAGTCTGACTCTTTGATGGCTTGAGCGCAGGGATCGCCACATGGTGATACTAGGATTGGCACTCGCTCTTCTGGTCGGCCTCTCGTTGGGGCTGCTGGGTGGGGGCGGGTCTATCCTTACGGTTCCGATCTTCGTCTACGTCCTGGGCTTCGAGGCGAAGCAGGCTATCGCCATGAGCCTGGCGGTGGTAGGTGCCACGAGCCTGATCGGCGCCATCCGACACGGGCAGGTCGGCAACCTGAACCTGCGGGTTGCGCTGATCTTCGGGCCCGTCGCCATGGTGGGCACGTACCTCGGCGCGCGACTGTCCGTATTCTTCAGCGGGGCGGCGCAGCTTGTATTGTTCGCATTCGTCATGTTGGCCGCCGCGATCTTCATGCTCCGCGAGCCGAAAGTAAAGGAAGGGTCGCGCGAGTCCGTGATTGCCCACCCGGTCGCCTTGCTCACACTGGTCGCGGTCGAGGGGCTTGTAGTTGGCGTAATCACCGGACTGGTCGGTACGGGAGGTGGCTTTCTCATCGTTCCCGCGCTGTTGCTGCTGGGGCTACCGATGAAAGAGGCGGTGGGGACCTCGCTGCTGGTGATCGCGCTCAAGTCGTTCGCGGGGTTCGCCGGCTACCTGCCGCAGGTCGAGGTGAACTGGGAATTCATGGCGGGTTTCACCGCGGTGGCGATCGTGGGAATCTGGATCGGCGCCTATGTCGTGCGTTTCATCTCGCAGAGCGTACTCCGGCGCGCCTTCTCCATTCTTCTTATCGTGATGGGAATCGCGATTCTGTATCAGAATCGGGCAGTGTTTTAGGCTAGACTAGCGGGGCGTGTGGGGTTGGGAATCCTGAAGCGTCAGGAGTTGCGCTGAGCGGCGGAATCTGAAAGCTCGGAGGCCTGCATGTCTTCGGCCTCCCAGTTTCGACGTGTGATCTCGGGGTCGGCGTTGATGCAGGTGCAATAACCCCACCGCCAGTGCAATTTGCCCCACGGACACCGCCGCCACAAGATAAGGCTGTTCAGTCGCCTGCCCAGCATGGCACCTCCCCTGGCCAGCAGGTGGCGAGTTCACATTATAATATACACAGGAAACCCCGGGAGGTCCGCCGGCGCCCCCCACCGGCGTGCGTAGACGGTGTACAACGGGAGCGACCCATGACTGTTCTGGCGGGCAAGAACGTCTT
>JBDHGH010000141.1:0-9350 GCA_039589995.1 Gemmatimonadota bacterium
GTACTCGCTCATCATGCCCAGCCGCACCAACGCCGGGAACGCGTTGGCGGGCGCCGACGCCGTACGGATCTCGTAACCGCGATACTCGATGGCGATGGGCTCCCACCACTCCGCCTCGTTGTTCACAAGGTCTTGAAGGGCCAAAAAGCCGCCCGCCTCGCTCATCGCGGCGCCGATCGCCTTCCCCAGCTCGCCGCCGTTGACCGCGTACGCCCCCTGCTCAGCGATCATGCGAAACGAATTCGCCAGATCGCTTTGCACCAACCGCTCGCCGGCCTTCAGCGGCCGGCCATCAACGCCGTAAAACGCCCTGGCATGATCCGGAAAGTCCTCGTAGGCCCAGTCGATCACCCCCGCGGTCCACTCGCCCAACACGAAGCCGTCCTCGGCCAACGCGATCGCCGGCTCGAACAGTTCCGCCCACTCGAGCGTCCCGTACCGGAAATGCATCGACTCCCAAGCGCCTACGTTACCCGGCGTCGACACCGCCTTGGCGCCGCGCCGATTCTCTTCGTAATTGGGCGTCGGCGCACGATAAACATCGGAATTCACCGCCGCCGGTATCCTACCGCTGGGATTGAGAAACAGGGTTTCGTCCTCGGAAGCGACGTGGACCATGATCGTCCCATACCCTCCGATCCCCGACATCATCGGCTCCACCACGTTTAGAGCAGCCGCCACCGCCACCGCCGCATCGAACGCGTTGCCGCCGGCCGCCAAAACATCCACCCCAACCTGCGTGGCCAACGGACTCGCCGTACTCACCATCCCCTGCGTCCCAACGGCCGATGTCCCTAACTCGGTCCTGGCCTCCAACCCGGGACTCGAACACCCAACCCAACACCCCACCAGCAGGGCAACTACCACTACCGGCTGACTCCAGCGACTAGGCACTTTCAGACTCCTCCTGCCCATGCTCGTCGACGTTGGCGTCGCGTCCGCGCCCGCGTCCTCGCCCCGCGTCCGCGCACAATACGCCTATTCCATTTTTGGTCCCGTATCATAGCCTTTCACCGACCCCGCAAACACCACTCTAATCCCATACAAAACGCGGGCAGCCCCCGAAGAAGCCGCCCGCGCACTACTATTCGACCAAACGGTGACCGAAACTACCAACTCACCTAACGGCCTCCCTCGTGCTCTCCTTCATGCTCCATTTCATGCTCACCGGCCGGATCCATATCATGGCCCATCTCATGATGATGCCTCATATCCGCCGCCATCTCCTTGATCTCGGCCAAATCCCGGACCATCTCGCTCCAACCATACCACAACGCATAATCCGGGTTCTGATGAAACACGCCCTGGAACGCCCTCATGCGATGCTTGAGATGCATTTCGAACAGCCTCTGCTCGATGACCGTGGGCGCATCATGAAACGTCAGAAGATCCGGGAACGCGTAGGAATAATACTCCGGATTCTCCAACACTCCGTCGGCATACAGCCCGGCGATGATCCGAATCGCCTCGGCGAGCAGATGATCGACCGACTTGATCATGTCATCACCCTTCTCCAACTCGGCCCGCGCAAACCTGGTAGAGTGACACTGCCCGCACGTCTGAATCATCTTCTCGCGCTCGGCATCCCAATCCTCCTGGGTCAGCCGCGCCACGTCGGCCGCCTTCACGACCTCCAACCGGCCCGTCGGATTACCCTCGGGGTCCAACACACCCAAGGCCTGCAGAATCGTCACCCGGTCCGCCGCCCACTGCTCGTCCTCGGGCATAGGAAGCCGCACCGCCAGGAATCCCCAGGCCGTCCGCACCTCGTGGTCGCCGTTCTGCATATGGCAGGTCTGGCAGGTTGGCGCAGATACGCTCTCCGGCAACGTCCCGTTCTGCTTCAACAGGTAACGGACGCCGTGCTTCGAGCTCGAGTACATCTCCCATTGGGGGTGGTCGAAGCCCATGTGGCACGTCTGACAGGCTTGCGGCTGTCGGGCCTCTACGACCGAGAACGCATGGCGAGTGTGGCAGGCATCGCAGGACGCCAATCCGAAACCGGATCCTTCTGCCTTCAGTTGAGCGATCTCTTCCTCGGTCTTCATTCCGAGCTTGTGGCAGCCGCCGCAGCCCTTCATCCCATCGCTGAGCTCCATCGGCAGCCAGTGGGTCGTCGGCATGGCCTTCATCGCCGCCCAAGCCAGGGCATGCTTACCGCTCTTGAACTGCTCCACGCGCTCCGCATGACAGACCGCACACGTCTCGGGCGTGGGGATCTTCACGCCGCTGACGTCGTTGGCCGAGCTGTGGTCGCTGCCGTGACAGACGGCGCAGTCCACGCCTCGCTGGGAGTGCCTGCTGACTTCGTAGTCGGCCACGATTCCGGGCGTGACCTGGGTGTGGCAGTCGACGCACGCCGATTGGGCCGTGGCGTCGGACGCGAACGCCAGCAAAAAGAGCGTTGAGATAATCGATAGCCTGCGCATACGGCTACCTCCCGCCGTTTGAGTGGTCAGAAAGCGCCCTCCCTCCAAGGCCCTGTTTTTAGGCCATTTTCGGGGCTGCTACCGCCCGGAATGGACGCCCGGGCAACCCAGGCGCTCGATGTCGGGGTTAAAGCTCACCCGAATATGCGAAATGCACTGGAACCGGGCAATAATGCCGCATCACCAAAGAAGTCGATGACTCAACCCCCGCTCTGCCTTATCTTGGAGTCAGCATCCAAACACCTGCAACGATCCGAACGCGAAGCGACACGCGCAACGACTCACGCATCAAGGAGGTTGTCATGGCGGATCGAGTCCGAAAGGTCAACTACGTGTACATGAAGGTGCCCAACCGCGCAGGCAACGGAGCGAAGATCCTGAGCGAGTTGCGCGAGGAAGGCGTGGGCCTGCTCGCCTACAGCGGTTTCCCAGACAAGCGCGGGAAAGCCCAGATCGATCTGGTCCCGGAGGACATGTTCGCGTTACGACGGGTCGCGAAAAAGAACGGTTGGCGCCTGAGCAAGGCAAAGAAGGGCTTCCTCATCACGGGTCGGGACGACCTCGGCGCCGTCCAGCGCCACATCAACAAGCTAGCCGACAAGAAGATCAACATCACGGCAGCCGATGCAGTGGCGGCGGGCAGGCATCGCTACGGGATGATTCTGTGGGTGAAGCAGAAGGATTTTGGTCGGGCAGCGAGGGCACTTCGAGCGAAGTAGCCCGACAGGGTTGGTATGTGTGGCTACCTGTAATCAGTAATCAGTAATCAGTGTCGGGGCCCGTGCGCCGGGAAGCTGGCGTTGCTCGGACGAACCCTCCCGGACGGGCTCGCGTAAGACATCGCGAACGTCCATGGAGTCACTGGTTACTGATTACTGATCACATTGTCAGACTTGAAAGGTTTGTCCACGATCCGGGATCTGGACGTCGCCAGCGCCTAACCCCTGCAACCCTTCCGACAGAGAAGACAGGCCTTCTTCTTCCCCATGAACTAGGAAGAACTGTTTGACCTGTCCCTTGTGCAACACACGCGATGCCCATCTCAGCAGGCCACCTCTGTCTGCGTGTGCGCTGTAGCCTTCGGCCTTACGGACGCCCGCGCGGATCTCGGTTTGCTCGCCGTAGATCGAGACCGGGTTCTTGCCTTCCATGATCTTGCGACCGAGGGTGTGTTCGGCCTGGAAGCTGACGAATAGGACGATCGACTGGCTGTTTATGGCGTGGTTGCGGAGGTGGTGTAGGATGCGGCCGCCTTCGCACATGCCAGAAGCCGATATGATGACGGCGGGGCCTTTGAGGTTGTTGAGCTTTTTGGATTCGTCGGCGCTGCGTAGGTAGCGAAGTCCGCTGAAGCTGAGAGGGTCGCGGTCCGAGTCCGAGAGCAGAGCCTCCACGTATTCCGCATCGTAGGCCTCGGGGTGTAGCCGGAAGACTCCGGTAGCGTTCACGGCGAGAGGGCTGTCCACGAATACTTTGATGTCGGGGAGGTCTCCGGATTCGGCCAGTTTGTTGAGGCGGTAGACGATCTCCTGGGTGCGGCCCACGGCGAACGCGGGGATCAGCAGTTTGCCGCCTCGGTCCACGACTTCGTCCACCGTACTCTTGAGCAGCGCGCCAGCGTCGCCGTCGCTCTCGTGCTCGCGGGCACCGTACGTAGCCTCCATGATCACGTAGTCGGCCCCTTCGGCGATCTGTGGGTCGCGAAGTATGGGAAGACCCTTACGACCGATGTCGCCGCTGAATAGCAGGCGTGTGTTCCGGCCGTCCTCTTCTACATCGATGATCACGATGGCCGAGCCAAGGATGTGGCCCGCGTCGCGGAAACGGACGGTCACCCCGGGCACGGGTTCGAAGGTTCGGTCGTAGTCGACGGTCTGGAATTTCTTGAGGGTCTCGACGGCGTCGTTCTTCGTGTACAGCGGCTCGAAGGGCTTCTGGCCCCGCTTCTTTCTCCGCTTGTTCACGTACTTGACGTCGTTCTCCTGAATGTGCGCCGAGTCCACCAGCATGTAGGCGCACAGATCGCGCGTGGCGGAAGTGGAGTAGATACAGCCGTTGAAACCGGCCTTCACCAACGAAGGAAGGTTGCCGCTATGGTCGATGTGGGCGTGGGACAGGACCACCGCATCGATTTCGGCCCCCGCGAACGGCAGGTTGCGGTTCCGCTCGAAGGCTTCTTTGCGGCGACCCTGATAGAGTCCGCAGTCGAGCAGAATTTTGCGGCCATTCGTCTCTAGCAGATGCATCGAACCGGTGACAGTCCGTGCGGCACCCCAGAATTGGATTTTCATTTTAGTTCGAAATGCAAGGAGGCTGACCTGAGGCGACGAGCCGCTTGTATTCACGTCCGATGAAGACGGCCAGAACGATCCAGGTCAGTACGAGGATGATATTGAACGGCGCTAGCTGTCTTGCCTCGAGGGCAAAAAGAGCCGTTCCAACGAAGAAGGTAACGCTCACAAGAACATCGCCCGCGCGATGGAAGAAAGAATCGATGGCCTGTTTCGCTTTGTATTTCTGTTCCCGTGTACACGGCAGGAAGAGCATCTGGCGCACCGTGTTGTTCAACGAGTAATCGGTGGAGTTCTCGGCAACCTTTGCCCACTGCATGTATCTCAGAACTGGGTAAAACGCCATCAAGGAATAGGTACCCAGGGCAATCACCGGCAATATGAGGAGCGAGACTCCCACGCCAAAGTACTTGATGGCCCGGGAAACGACGAACAACTGAAGCAGCAAGCCGACGATGTTGACCGCGCTGTAAAAGCCCGCCCACCACGTGCCTCTAATCGCCTCCACTGTCATGCCACCCGCCTGGCCCGTGTCGACTTGTCTCTGTGCCGCATCGATCACGATATCGGTGATGATGATCTCGCCACCCGAGTTGACCCAGTTCAGCAGCAGTACCAGCAGGCCAATCATCAGGAGGTAAGGGCACTTGAAAACCATCTTGAATGGGCTCTCGGTCCCGGATAGATCGGCTTCGCGCGCGGTGGCGTCGAGCATCGCCCTGGCATCCGCTTCTTCGTGCTTCGGGCTCTCGACTTCCTCGAGTGCCCTGCGAATGTCCTCTAGCGACAGCTCGCCGGTCAAAGTCTTCTGAACGTCCTCGACGGGGATCTGCCCAGATATCGCCGCCCGCACTTCGTCGATCGGAATTTCCTGAGATGCCGCCGGAACTGCCGCCGTATTCAAAGATTCCGGCAGATCCGACTCTTTCAAGCGACGCTCGCGTGCGTCCACGTAGTTGGTGACCAGCAGGCTGACGACCAACAGAACCGCCGCGACAAGCATCGGAAGGTATACGCCGAACGCCGGAATGACCGCCCGAGTCATTAATCCGCCGACAACTGCGCCAAACGAAGCGCCAAAGACGACGATCGGGAAAAGCCGCTCGCCCTCTTCTGTAGAATAGATGTCATTCGCGAAAGCGAAGAACTGGGCTACCACCATCACGTTGAAGACGCTGATCCACAGGAAGAACACAATTCCCTGCGTGAATAGAGGCATGCCCAGCTGGAAGACGAGAAAAAGCAGGACCAGATTGGCTGCGAAGAAGAGGGTTACGTAGTTGATCAGGCGTCGCCTCGGCATCCTGCTGGCAACGCGTCCGTACAGCGGGACCACCAGCGCCAGGACGACGACGACACCCGTGTAGAGGTATGCTTTGACCGCAGCGTCTCCAAGGAGCGCTTCCCGCACGGGCTTGATGACATAGTACGCAGCGAGAACGAGGAAGATATTGAGCGCGAGGAGAACGGCCGTCTCCCCTTCACCGACCCGAACGTCGGTCACCAAACCGAGCGCTCGGTCGATCGGCCTAGGGCGACGCTCAGTCTGCAACGATCACTCCTCGGTCCTACGGAATAAAGTCACTTTCCGCCGGCCGGCTCGTCGCTTTCCTGATCGGCTGGGTCGGCCGCAAGCGCCGAATCCGCTACGCACTCTACCGTGCCCTTCGGACCTTCCTTGCAACCACTAGCTTCGCTTGCCTCGCCGATCGACAATGCGTAGCGCCCATCGGTTTCGGCCGGAAGAAGCGCGGCGTCCTCGTCGTAGTAGATAACCGGCGGCGGCCCCATGTAGCCACCGTAACCAGGGCGGCCCACGTAGGGTCCGGGAACCCCGACGCCCACGTAGACACCGGTAGACACACCGCTCCCGTAGCAGCCCAGAAGAATTACGGAAAGAGCCGCCACGGTGAGGAGCAGCATCGTTGACTTTCTCATCGCCCACCGTCCCTTTCTGCATCGTCGACCGGCCACTTTTGAATGATGACGGCCGCGCCCGAGGGATCGGCTATCAACGCCACGCTGCCGGCTCGAAGCGTGTCGGACGGAGCGACCAGTACGCGCCCACCGAGTCCTTCTACTCGCCCTGCCACCGCGGAGGTATCGTCGACACGCACGTACGGTACCCAATTGGGCATGACTCCTTCCAACCGCAGCTTCCGCACGCCGGCACGAGGTTCGCCGTCTTTGGTCATTACACCGTAGTCGGGTAACACGGGAAGGTCTACGATCTCGTATTCGTATCCGACCAGCGACGAGTAGAACGACATCGAAGCGTCGACATCGTGAGTCCACAACTCCGTCCAAAGCCAGCTGCCCACGGGACCGTCAACGTCCAGCGGGTCTCCTCCCGTCGCTCTAACGAAAGCCAGTATCGCCCCATCGGGATCGCCGACCACCGCCAACCGACCACGGTCGGGAACATCGTGGGGTTCCGTATAGACCGTGCCACCGGCTCGCCTCAACTGCTCGGTCGCCTGATCGACGTCCGCCACTGACATCGACGGTATCCAGCGCGCGCGGCTCTCGCCGCTTTCCAGTGGCGCGGCGTAGACGATTCCCGCGATCGGCGTCCCCTGGAAGGACACCAGGGTGAAGTCGCCCTCGTCGCCGAAGTTGCCCTCGAACTCCCAACCGAACAGCTCACCGTAGAACCGCTGGACCCCAGGGACATCGTCGGTCAGCAAGTCGTACCAGACGAAAGCACCTACTCGGTACTCCCCCGTCGGCGTCGCGGTGATAGCTGGCACGCTCGTCTTCGTGCGGCTACACCCGACCGCCAGTAGCAACAGGCACGCGAGCATGACAGCAAACGCGCGCCTAGTCCCGTTTATCACGCTATGCGACATGGAGTCCTTTCCGGTAGCGACCAGTCATCGAGAGCCGAGCCATCACGAAAGCCAAACTGAGAAACAATAGCCCCGGTTCCCGGAGCCAAACAACATATAACTTCGCTGTTACCGATTCAAACGGAGCAGAGTCTCGAGCCGTTGCGCCCGATATTCGAAGATCGCCTTCAGGTCTCGAGAGATGAAGAGGCTGTTGACTATGGCGCCACCGGGAACGCCGTAGCGGACACGATCCGTAACCAGGGTGTGACCGCCCTCATCCGCAAAGGAGTGTTCTTGGATCCACCACAGGAAGGGACCGCGGCGCTGTTCATCGACGAACCGATGCGGCGGCTCCCATACGGTGATCTCGCTCTGCCAGCGAAAGGGAATGCCCCGCACTCTGAGTCGGTAGTCGAGAACCAGGCCGGCGCGCATGACGATGGGGTCGGGCGTAAGGATCTCGAAACGAAGCGTAGGAGGCGTCATGTCCTCGAGATTGTACGCGTTAGCGAAGATATCGAACACGTCTTCGCGGATCCGCGCCACTTTGACGCGGGACTCCAGCAGGAATCCGCTCTCCTGTCTCGTGACCGTTACGCTCATGTTGGAACGGGAAGCTACTGCCGGGGCCTACGTGACGCTATTCGCGGGCTTTGCCCTTGAAGCCGGTGAGTTCGTTGTTCAGATCCCTGATTCTGCCCGACATCTTCTTGATGATGCGAAAAGCCAGCGAGGGGTCCTCGCTGATCCGGCGTAGAAATGTTGCTTTGTCGATGGTCATCACCTGAACCTTGCCCAGGGCTTTGACGGTGGCCGAGCGGACGTCACGATCGAAGACGGACATCTCGCCGAAAAACTCCCCTTCACCCAAGACCGCCAGTCGAACTACTTCTTCACCCGATTCCTGCGTGACTTCGACCTCGCCCTGTTCGACGACATACATGCAATCGCCGACTTCTCCCTGGATCACGATCGCCTCGCCGTCCTCGTACCACTTGCCCAAGGCGCTGCGTACCATGCTTACCCTCCCCGCTTGTTCTTCTTGGTGAATGGTACGAGTCCCGCCACGACGTTCCAGGCCAAGCTCGAGAGAACCGCCGGGTGCATGCTGCGCGCAAGGATGTCCCGGTATGGAGCGCTACCTGTGAAAGTATCCCAGAGGACTCCGCTCATTCGCCGTTTCGAGCCCGCCTTCTCCTGCTCGCCTCCGACCATCCGCACCACACCGTTTCTGACCGGCCCCAGCTTTTGAACCAGGCGAGTCGCCGTGAATACCAGCCCACCGATCTTGTTATCGGTTTCCAGTTTCTGGCAGGCTGGCCAAAAGTGCTGGCGGAAATCGTCCCTCGAAATGCCCTCGAAGACCGAAGTGACCGCAGCGGCCTTCGCGGTACGGTAAGCGGCACCGATTCCATCTTTGTACAGCCTCGAAACCCCGCAATCGCCCACGAACACGACTCGGTCGGAAAAGGGCTCTACGGCGCCCTCAATGTTGATGCGCGGCGAACAGTGGCAGAAATCGTCCGGCGTCTCCCAATCCGGCGGAAAACACCGCCTGACCTCAGGCGCGCTCATGAACTCGCGGACCAACTCGCCATCGATGTCCTTCCCCAGAAGACACAGCGTCACGTAGTCGCCCTTGGGGATCAGCGCGCTGAACTTCAGCCGCGGCATATCGAACAGGAACACGTGCATGGCATTCCCGAGATGCTTCTCGACTGCATCGTGTCCGAGCAGGAACTCGCTGATGTACGTCCGGGTGACCCTGGGCGGTTTGTAGGTGAGGCCCAACCCCTCGA
>JBDHGH010000142.1:0-9344 GCA_039589995.1 Gemmatimonadota bacterium
CACGCGACCGGCCTCGGCCCGGCACTCTGATGCCGGAACGGCCCAGCGCTGGGCCGCGGCCGCCACCAGCATCATGCGCGCCGCGGCGCCCGTGCGCCGGAGCGGTTCCCAGGCGGCCCTGATGCTGGTGCTGCCGCCGGTCCCCTGCATGCCGACCGCCGGGTTCGCGTAGACTTCGGCCGCCGGCGCGAACTCGAAGCGCACTGACTCGAACGGCACCTCCAGCTCCTCGGCCAGCAGCATCGGCAGCGACGTGGCGACCCCTTGGCCCATCTCCGAGCGGTCCACTATGAAGCGGACCCCACCGTCGGTATCGATGTGGATCCAGGCGTTGATCTCCACCCGCTCCGCTGGGCCGTAAGGCTCCCGGGCGCAGCCCGGCAGGTAGAAACCCAAGGTCAGGCCGGCGCCGGCGGCGCCGGTGATCTTGATGAAATCGCGACGGTCTATCGTCGTTCCAGTCATCTTGTTCATCTCCCCCAGCTCAGCTTCCGATTTCGGCGGCCCGGTGCACGGCCCGGCGAATCCGCATATAGGCACCGCAGCGACAGATGTTACCGCGCATCGCCGCGCTGATCTCGTCGTCCGTGGGATTGGGATTCTCCGCCAGCAATGCGGCGGCGCTCATGATTTGCCCCGACTGGCAGTAGCCGCATTGTGGTACGTCCTCTTCGATCCAGGCGCGCTGCACTGGGTGCGAGCGATCCGAAGACAGCCCCTCGATCGTCGTGATCGATTTGCCCTCGGCGGATCTAACCGGGATGATGCAGGAACGGATCGCCTCGCCGTCCATGAGGACGGTGCAAGCCCCGCACTGCGCGATTCCGCAGCCGAACTTGGTGCCGGTCAATCCGACGACATCGCGGATAGCCCAGAGGATGGGCATATCCTCGGGGACCTCCACGGTGCGTGGCTCGCCGTTCAGTGTGAAGGAGATGGTGGCCATGGCTTGGCCCTCGCTGGTTGGGGTGCGAGTGCGTGGGATTAGGACAATTTGGCAGGCGCACTCGTCCCGCGTCAACGGACACGCTTCTTGGCTATTCTGTGCGTTCGAGACCTCCGCCAAACAGAAACGTGAGCGGGTCGCGCAAGCGCGCTCGCCAGGAAGTCTCGTTATGGTCGGCGCCCGAGTACTCGCGAACGACGAAATCCTCGCCCTCTACTAGACCCTGTTCGAGGAGCCACGCGCGAACCGCGTCGTGCGTCGGCCCGTAGTCGGCGTCGAGACCTTCGGTGCCGTAATCGAACCAGTATCGTGCGTCACTCGGAACGGTCATGCCCGACTCGATGTCACGGATGACGTAAGGCGTTTCGTCGGGTGTCTCGGAATCGCTCATGCTAGGGAAGTAACGCGCGGCCGCCGCTTCGGACAGCGGGAAATGAGTCGATATACAGCCGCAGACTCCGAAGACGTCGGGATGGTTCCTGACGAGATAGAAGGACAGGAGACCACCCATGGAGGAGCCCATGACTGCCGTGTTCTCGGGTCCAGTCACGGTGCGAAACTCGGCATCGACCCGTGGGATCAACTCTTCGATCAGGAAGCGGGCATAGTTGGGCGCGCCGTGCCACGGCGAGTATTCCGGTCCCCGCTCGGCCGTGCTCCAGGCGCCGACGACTATGATGGGTGGGATGACCCCGTCCTCAACGAGCTGAACTACCGCCTCGTCGACACCCCAGTCTATGCCCGTGTTCGCAATACGCGGATCGAACAGGTTCTGCCCGTCATGCATATAGAGGACGGGATAGCGTGTGGACGCCTCATCGTCGTATCCCGGCGGCAGCCAGACTTCGATATGACGCGTCGGGCCGAGAAAGGCGGACGGGACATCTGCCCAGTAGACGAGCTGGCCTTCGACGCCCGAGCCTTCCCAGTCGGCAAAGTACTCCTTCGGGTCCTTCTTGAAGCCGGCGATCTCGTGAGCGGCCTCGACGTCGCCTTCGATGAGAAGCTTGTTGTTCGGCGGTACTGCGCCGTCCTCGCCCACCGCCTCGCGGTCCCAGGTTCCCAAGGTGAACTTGTACTCGAGTTCCGTCCCCCTCGGCGCACGCACCTGCGCGGTTCGCTCCAATCCGTCTCCAGCCATCTCGAACTTGTCGGGCTGCCACGGACCGAGTTCGGGGAGATTGCCGGCGAGATACAGAGTGCCCGTGCCTTCCGGCACCACAGCGCGGATGGTTGCCGTGCAGCATTCGGCGGCGGATCCATTGGCGGCCTGTTCCTCTGTGGTGCATGACGTGACGGTTACTAGGGCGGTCAGGAACAGGACAAGGCGCATGAGTGGACCTCCTTCAAGGGATTCGAAGCAGAGCGCTCAAGAAGGCGAGCGACGTTGTGAGACCGTTCTATTCGAGCTCGGCCAGGCGCTCCCGTGCCTCGGTGAGGTTCGGAGCGTCGGGATCCGCGTCACTCCACTCGTCCAGGAAGCGGCGGTATTCGACGACGGCACGGTCGCGATTACCCGCAGCCTCCAGTGCGATTCCCAGTCTGTAGTGAAGGTATTTCCGGTACGGATCCAGCTGCAGCGCGGCCTCAAACATCTCGACGGCTTCCTGGTACTGCTCGGCGGCCAAGTAGGCTTCGGCCAGAGCGGCTTTGTACGATGTCCCGGACCACAATCTCAACAACGGGGCCGCCGCTTCGCGAAGGTAATCGATCGCTGTGGGAAGGTCGCCTCGCTCCCTCGCGATGAGGCCGCGGACGTAGGCCGCACTGGCTGGAAAGTAAGCGCCCTCGGTTGCCCGAGCCTGCAGAGCGATGACCGCCTGTTCTGCCGCCTCGAGATCGCCGAGCCCGATCAGCGTTCGGGCGACTCCGACTTGTGCCTCGGCCTGAGTCGGGGCAAAGGCCAACGTTTGCTCATAAACCTCTTTCGCCTCTCGGTCGCGTCCTTGCTGAAGCAGGACTTCGCCGTACCCGGTGAGCGCCACGGACGCGGGATTATCCCGTACGAGCTCGTCAAAATGACGATTGGCCTGGGCGAACTGACCGGTGTAGTTGTAAACCAGGGCGCGGTTCATGAGCGCCGGCAACAGGTAAGGATCCAGCCTTAGTGCCACCTCGTACTGGGCCAGAGCCGAATCCATCTGTCCCGTCATTCGGTACAAGACATCGGCTTGGGAGTCGTGAGCGTGGGCGTGGTTTGGGTTGATGGCCAGGACCTTCCTCATCTGCTCCGCCATCTGCTCGTACTCGAGTCGCTGCTCGAACACGAATCCGAGGGCGAAGTGCGCTTCGGCCAACTGCGGATCGATCTCCAGTGCCCGGCGCGCGCTGGCCTCGCCGCGGGCCAGCCACGCCTCATCCTGGCTCCAACCCGAGTTGAAGTTCTGGGTCTGGGCCATGGAGAGCCCAGCCAGCGCCAGTGCGTAGTCCGCGTCGATGGCCAGAGCTTCCTCGTATAGCTCCGTCGCGGCCGCGTTGCCCTCTGGGGTGTACTTGTAGAACTCGCTCCGAGCCCGGGTGTAAAGCTCGAACGCCTCGAGGTTATCGGTGGCGTCGGTGGCCCGACGCTCGAGCGATGCCACTTCGCTGTCGGTGAGGTTGAGTTGCATAGCTTCGGCGATTCTCCGGGCGACATCGTCCTGCACCTCGAATACGTCGGCGTACTTTCGGTTGTAGTTCTCCGACCAGAGGTGGAAGCCGCTTTCCACATCGATCAGCTGCGCGGTGATCCTCAGGTCATCGCCCTGACGGCGGACGCTGCCCTCGAGGATGGTGCTCACATTCAGTTCGCGTCCCACCTCCCTCGGGTCGACGTCTTGTCCCTTGTAGCGGAACGTCGCGCTGCGCGACATGACTTGAAGATCCTCGAGCTGGGACAGCACGGCGATGATCTCCTCGGTAACACCATCGGCGAAGTACGAATTCGCCGTGTCGGCGCTGAGGTTTAGGAAGGGGAGTACGGCTATCGAGGCCTCAGCCGGTCCCATCTCGGGCCGGCCTCCATCACCGCCCCGGCCCAGCGTCCACCAAACCCCGCCCAGCATGAGCAAGGTGCCAGCCACAGCGAAGACGCCAATAGCCCATCGTCGCGCTCGCGGCTCGGCTTCGATCTCTGCCAATTCCTCTTGTGTGAGGCGCTGCTCTCGCTTCAGACCCTGTGGCGTCAACTCGAGTGCCCAGGCCAGCACCAGCGCCAGGGGAAACCCGAGGATCATTGTCAGCGCGATGCCGGTGGAGACTGTCTCCGGCAATCGCAGCGCCGGCACCAGGAAATCCGCTGCCTGCATGACGATGAAGGCGACACCACCGTAGACGGCGGCGACTTTGAAGACCTGCCGCCGCTTGAGCTCGGCCAACAGCGACCGTATACCTGAAGATCGTTTGTTCATTTGCTAGGGAAAATAACCGTCACACGGTTCTGTTCAACGGTCCGCGCCGGCGCGCAGAGCCGCCTCGGCGCGGGCAAGCTGCGGAAGGTCGGCGTCAGCATCCTTCCACATTCTCAAGAACGACTGGTACGCCGCCTGGGCCAGTTCGTGCTCGCCCAACTCGGTGTACAGCTCACCCAGGCGGTAGCTGCCGTAGAACTTGAAGCGGTTCAGCCACAGCGTGCGGAAGTAGCGAACGGCCTGTTCGGGCTGGCCGGCGGCGACGTGCGCCTCGCCCAGCCACCAGCGCACCCAGTGGTCGGGTCCGAACTTGTATCCCTGCACGGCCTCCAACTTCGCGATCGCTTCTTCGGGTTCGCCGCGGCGAATCAAACCGTAGCCTTCCACAGCGCTCGCCACCGTTTCGAGGACCCGCGCCGCAATGCTGTCACCCTGGGTCAATGCCGCTTGTGACCGGTCTCGTTGCGAGTCGATGATTCTCGCGTGTACGTCCCAGCGGCCGCGTTCGGCCGCGTAGGCGCCCACAGCCAGATTACAGACCAGCCTGGGGCCTTCGGTCTCGCAAGCCTCCGGGCCGAGCCAGGCATCGAGTTGTTCCTCCGGCATGGTCCGCACGAGAGCGTTGAGCACGAACGCTTCTTCGGCCCGCGCAGATGGCCATATGCGCGGTTCCTGAAGCATGGCATACGCCTGATCGTATTTTCCCCTGGCCGTCAGCGTCTCGAGTAGTGCTATGCGCGCCACGGCGCGGGGCATCTCGACAGCTGCCGCGGCTCGCACACCCGCCCTTTGCAGCACCAGCTCCTGAACGTCCAACGACTCGCTTTGCCAATCGAGATTCACGTACATGGCGCCGACGAGGCTAGACGTATCGATCGTTGCCTCGGCCGCCGCTCGTTGTGCGCCGTCACCCAAGAAGAGGGGCACGGCCAGGGACAGATACGATCGCGCGCCCGTGGTCGTGATCGCTTCGTAACGCTCGAGCAAATCGAACCCGCGCGTCGTGTCGTCCTGAGCGATGGCCAATTCGATGAGGTGGATATAGTAGGGTCCGAACGTTGGGTCGAGTTCGACGGCCTTGATCAGAGCTTCGACCCCTTCGCGGATATCGTAGAACACGGCGGTCCGACTGTGCACGAACACTTCGCCCAACAGATACCAGGCGTCGGGATCGTCCGGATATCGGAACACCGCTTCACGGGCCATGTCTAGAGCCCGGGGTTCACCGCGATCAAAGGCCAGCGTCGTGCGCAGTAGCTCTGCGTCACGCTCCGGCAGACGATCGGCCAGCGCTGAAGCTCGCTCCAACAGCTCGGTATCGATGGCCCAGTAGTCGTAGCCACCGGTCCAACTGAGGGCCGTGGCCAGCCGCCACAAACCCAGCGCGAACGTCGAATCTTCCGAGACCGCACGTCGATACGCCTCGACCGCATTCGTGTAGTCGGAACGACGGTACGCGGCCTCGCCTTCGAGGTAGGCGGTGAGCGCTGGCAACGAAGCGGTGGTGATACTGGCGACCCGGCGCTGGGAGACGATGTCCTGGTCCGCGCCGGTCAGCAGGGCCCGCATGGCATCCACCGAGAGCGCGTCAACCAGACTCAGTACGCTGTCCGGCGGTCCCTCGGCTCGCCCGCGTCCAATCTCCTCACCGCTGGTGAGATCGTAGAGTTCGGCCGCGAGTCGCACGTCACCGCCCACCGAGACGGCGCTGCCCACCAGCGCGTAACGAGCGCCCGTCGTCTCCGCGATCCCCAACGTGGTTTCGAGATCCGGAACCGCATCGTCGCCCAACCCCTCGCTCCAGCGTGCCAGGACTGTTCGACTGTCGATGGTTCGGAAGCCGCCCACCCCGTCAAGGTTGGTGGTGAGAAGATCCATCATCCCCTCGCGCCAGACCTCCAGGTCGGTCCCGGTGACGGAGAAGGGAACGACGGCGATGCCGGACGGTGTGGCCCCGTCGGCCGTACCGCCGCCCGAACCGCGACCGAGGCTCCACCACACGCCACCCACGAGCAGCACGGTCCCAGCGACGGCGAGTATCCCCGCCGGCCAACGGCGCGAGCGGGGTTGCGCGGCGATTGCCTCGAGTTCGCTAGAGGTGACCGGGTCTTCGCGCTTTACGCCCTCCGGCGTCATCTCGAAGGCCCACGCCAACACCAAAGCCAGCGGAAAGCCGAAAATCGCAACGAGCGCGATGCCGGTGGCAACGGAATCGGGAAGGCGAAGCGCGGGGACGAGAAAGTCGGCGGCCTGCATGACCACGAACGCGGCACCGCCGTAGACGGCGGCGACTTTGAACACCTGCCGCCGTTTGAGCTCGGCGAGAAGGGTCCGGTAGCGGTTGGGGCGCTGGGTCATGCTTCTCCGGTCTAAGTGTAACGGGCACGGGCCGGCAGAAAGATGACAGAGAGGGCACAAACGCGCTACGTCTGGGTCGGCGGTTGACTGAAGGCTCTAGGCGGAGTAATTTAGCGTAGGCTAAAAATTTGTTTCAGTAAACCTAAAGGCTTCCGGCCCCAACCAGAACGCCTATGAATCGCCTCACTCTCGTGTGCATATCGCCCGGCCTCATCGCCGGCCTGCTCGGCCTCGTGACCGCCTCGACGGCCCCAGGGCAGATCACCGATCCACTGGTCACCGACCGGCCGGATTTCACGGAAAGCGCTGTCGCCGTCCAACCCGGGCGCATCCAACTGGAGTCGGGCTACACGTTCAGCCGGGAAAACGATGTCACCACCCACGCCATCGGCGAGGTCCTGGCTCGAATCGGACTGGTTTCGCGCCTGGAGCTGCGGCTCGCCCTCAACTCGTTCGGATTCACGGACGACGCCTCGGCAAATCAAAGCGGGTTCGAAGACTTCTTCGTCGGCGCGAAGATACAGGTCGCGGATGCCGCTCCCGCCTTCAACCTGCTCAAACCCGGCGTTGCGCTGCTCGTGGGCACCTCTATTCCCATGGGCCAGGAGAACTTCGGCGGGGAAGGGGTATGGCCCGAACTGAAGCTCGCGTTGGAATGGGACCTATCGCAGCGACTCTCGGTGGCCTCGAACCTGAACGCCGCCTCGATCCAGGTCGACGACGACCGCTTCGGCCAATTCTCCGGTAGCCTGGCAGCGGGCTACGCCATCGCCGTACGCTGGGGCGCCTACTTGGAGTACTTCGGTTTCGCGTCGTCGAAAACCCGAGGCTTGGATGAGAACTTCCTTAACGGCGGCCTCACACTACTTGCGAACAACGACCTCCAATTCGACGCACGCGTCGGCATCGGCCTCAACGACCCCGACGTCAACTACTTCCTGGGCCTCGGCTTCTCCTGGCGCATATAAGGTCGTTGAACGTCGAAAATTGAACGTTGTCTGGTGAACGTTGAAGGCGTTGTCTGTTGAAAGTTGGGAAAGCGCTTAACCCGGTTGAGGAATCCCGGTCCCGAGCCATTTGTCGGTTGGGGCACAAGCGATTATCTTATCGCCCATGACAGGCCCCAACAATTTCTGGACCCGGGTGAAGAACGCCCGGATCGTCCAGGTCCTCGTCGCATACCTAGCGGTTTCTTGGGGTATACTCCAGGTGACCGACATATTCCAGGAATCCCTCGAGCTACCGCTGTGGATCCAGCCGGTAGCTTTGCTTCTTCTGGTCATCGGCTTCGTCATCATCGCCGCCACCGCCTGGGTCCAGTCCCACCCGGCCACGGCCGAGCGGGCGCAGCGTGACGAGGTACCGGAGGCCTGGGAGCTGCAGCCCAGCGAGATTCCCAAGGCCCTGGCGAAAGGGCGGCTGCCGCACCTGACCTGGGCGCGGGCGCTGCTGGGCGGCGGTGTCGCCTTCTTGCTCCTCTTCGGTTTCGCCGGTCTTTACATCGTCATCAAGGACCAGGGCCGCAGCCTAGGCCCCAGCGAGGCCATCGCTAGCAGCGAGGCGCTGCCGGGCGTGGCCGTGCTGCCGTTCTCTGTCACCGGCGGCGAGCTGGGTGAGTGGCGCGAAGGCATGGTGAACCTGCTGTCCACGAACCTGGACGGGGCCGCGGGCCTCCGCGCCATCAACAGCCGCACGGTGATGGCGCGCTGGGACGAGGTGGCGGGTGAAGACGATCGGGTCGACGAAGCCACCAGCCTGCGTGTGGCCGAAGCGACCCAGGCGCGATACGCGCTCATGGGTTCGGCCGTTGGGATCGGGCCCAGCGTTCGACTGACGGCCGACGTCTACGACGTGGCCAGCGGCGACCGCTTGGGCCAGGCCAGCGTGGAGGGATCTCCGGACAGCGTGCTGGCGCTGGTGGATCAGCTGTCGATCGAAGTGATCGGTGCCATCGTCCGCGCCGGCGAAGGCGAGCTGCCGTCGGTGAGCCTCGCCAGCATCACCACGCGGTCGGTTCCGGCGCTTAAAGCCTACCTGGAGGGTGAGGCCGCGTTCCGGCACGCCAACTTCGATGCCGCAGTGGAGGCATTTACCCGTGCCGTTGAGACCGACTCGACGTTCGCTCTCGCCTACTATCGGCTGGCGAACTCCTACGGGTGGAAGGAAACCACCAACCACCCGCTGACCGTGGAGAACCGGACGCGAGCGATGCAGCTAGTGGATCGTCTGCCCGAGCGGCAGGCCCTTCTGGTTCGTATCGAAAGTGCCCGTACCGAACCCAGGAGCCTCGAGCTGGTTTTGGATGCGGTGGCGCGCTACCCGGACGACCCGGAAGCGTGGTACCTGCTGGGTGAACTGCATATGCATGCGGGCTTTGGCAATCCGACTTGGGAACAAACCGACGAGGCCTTCTCGCGAGCCGTCGAACTCGATCCCCGCTTCGCTCCTTATCGCATCCATTTGATCGACCTGGCCTTCGCGGTGTACGACAGCGCTTTGGTCGCCGACCGTTTGGACGCCTTCGAAGCCTTGGCTCCTGGCGCAACGCAGCAGTTGGCACGCAGTCGTATCGGCATAGCTTTGGCTCATGGCGACTCCGCGAGCCGGGCCTGGGCACGCTCGGTGCTCGATACGTTGGACGCCCAGGAGAT
>JBDHGH010000143.1:0-9300 GCA_039589995.1 Gemmatimonadota bacterium
GGGGAACCGCACACGGTTGTGGGCGTCGCTCCGTCAGCCTTTCAGTATCCGAGCCGTGTCGAGATGTGGGTGCGTGCATATCGATACGGGGTGCCCGAGCCGCCCGTGAATCTCGGTGAGGACCTGAGCACGGTTCGTAACTTTGGGTACTTCACTGTCCTGGGACGCCTCGCGGACGGTGTGACTCACGCCCAAGCACAGGCGGAGATGGACATTCTCGGACCTCAGCTCGCGGCAATCAGGGGCGGTGAAACGGGAGAGGGCCTAATAAAACTCGTTCCGTTGCGCGAAGAGCTGACGGGTGACATCCGACCCGCCTTGCTGCTCTTGCTCGGCGCGGTGGGCTTCGTCCTGCTTATCGCCTGCGCCAATGTCGCGAATCTCGTCCTGGCCCGCTCGACAGCGCGCGAGCGTGAGGTGGCGGTACGGGCCGCGCTCGGAGCCAGCCGAGGCCGCCTGGTCAGACAGCTGCTGACGGAGAACGTGCTGCTCGGCGTGGTCGGCGGTGTCATAGGCCTGCTCATCGCGGTTTGGGCGGTCGATGTCCTCGTTCGCATGGCTCCAGCGGGTCTGTTCGAGGGGTTTCAGGTCGGCGTCGATAACACAGTGCTGGTTTTCGCGCTGGCGGTCTCATTGCTGACCGGCGCAGTGTTCGGTCTGCTCCCGGCGCTACAGGCTTCGAAACCCGATTTGAGTGGGTCGTTGAAAGAGGGTGGCCGAGGGGGTTCGGAGGGGAAGCAGAAGAGGCGAGCCCGCGAGCTGCTCGTCGTTGCCGAAGTGGCGCTCTCTCTCATGCTGCTGTGCGGAGCCGGGCTCCTGATAAAGAGCATGGTGCGGCTCCAGTCCACCGACGTCGGCTTTCAGACGGAAAGCCTGCTGGTGATGCGTATGGAAATGCTCCGAGCGCGATATCCGGAGGCCGAGGAGCGAAACGCATTTATTCGAGATGTGCTTGAACGAGTGAGCGCTCTTCCTGGTGTGAGCTCCGCTGGCGCGGCCCTAGCGCTTCCCTTCAGTGGGACGGCGGCGTCCATACACTTTTCTGTGGCTGACCGGCCAGAGTCTGCCGATGAAGACCTGGTGACCGAGTACCAGGTCGTCACACCCGACTACTTCCGAGCCATGGGCATCCCGCTCCGTAGCGGGCGGACCATCCACGAGCGAGATGGCGAGAGTGCCCCGTTCGTCGCCGTCATCAACGAGGCGCTGGCCCGCTGGCAGTGGCCCGGCGACGATCCCATCGGGAAGCGCATCTCTGTCGGTGGCGAGGAACGTGAGATCGTCGGAGTGGTCGGCAACGTTCGGCACTTCGGCTACGACAAGCCGCCCAGACCCGAGGCGTACGTCCCCTATTACCAGGACCCATGGCCCTTCTTCGCTTTGGTCGTCCGAACGGCCGCAGACCCGGCGGCGCTGGCGGGTGCCGTGAGACGCCAGGTGCTGGCCGTGGACGGCGACCAGCCGGTGCATAGCGTCGCCACGATGGAGCAGGTCCTCTCGGACTCGATCCGGCAAGGACGGTTCACGATGCTGCTGCTGGGGCTGTTCGCCGGCGTGGCGATAGCGCTGGCCGTGGTGGGCATCTATGGTGTCATGTCGTACTCGGTAAACCAACGGCTCCACGAGATTGGAATTCGCATCGCCCTGGGCGCGGAACGCCCCGAAGTCTTACGACTGACCATGGGGTGGGGACTGAAGCTCGTCTCGGCGGGTGTGATCTTGGGGCTCCTGGCCTCCGTCGCACTCACGCGCGTGATGTCCAGCCTGCTCTACGGCATCAGCGCCACCGACCCGGTCGTGTTCGTGGGGGTCACGGTTTTGCTATTGGGTGTGGCTGCGGTGGCGGCCTTCATCCCGGCGCAACGTGCGGCCAGGTTCGACGCGTTGAGTGTTCTCAGGCACGAATAGGATTGGCGCGAAACGACATTATGCCGGGAACCCACCCTTTTGTGTCCTCGCGCCACTAAAGACTTGAGATGACAAGGCGTTTTACGTTCCAGCCCGGAGGCTCTATGACTTGGAAGTCACTGGGGCTGTTGGCTCTTGTCGCGTTTCCGTTCCTGAACGCGACCGCGCAACAGCCCGGCGAAATCAGCTACCTCGACAAGTCGGTCATGCCGACCGGAGTCGAAGGCGATCATATCCAGTCGCTCATCTCGACCCTGAACTCGGGTGACCCCGACGAGGTCCGCCGATTCCTAGAAGAAGAATGTACGCAGCGCTTCCAGGGCATGGTGCCGATGGAGGAACACCTTAGCGTGTTCTCCAGCTTCCACCGACAGACTGGGGGTCTCGAGTTTCACAGCATCCGCACGTATGAGCCCGAGCGGACCGGTGAGACCGTGGTGATCCTCAAGGATCGGAACTACGGCGGCTGGCGTGCTTTCACTCTGCGATTCGACGGATCGGACGCGCGATTGATCGATGGTATTCGATTCAATAATGCTCGTACGCCATCGAACGTGGAGGAGCCGTCCGACACCGAGGCCGAGCTGGTGCGCACGACGAGCGAGATCGTGCAGCGGGTCTGCCAGAACGACGTTTTCTCCGGCACCGTGCTGCTCGCCAGGGGCGACGAGGTCTTGTACTCCCGCGCCTGCGGCGAGGCCAGCAAGCGGTTCCACGTGCCGAACAACATCGACACGAAGTTCAACCTCGGCTCGATGAACAAGATGTTCACGGCGACGGCCATCGCGCAGCTGGTGGAGAAGGGCGTGCTCTCGTACGACGAGACGATCGCGAAGTACGTCGACGAGTCGTGGTTGCCCAGCGAAGCGACCGAGAAGATCACCATCGCCCATCTGTTGAGCCATACCTCGGGGCTGGGAAGCTACTTCAACGACACGTACTGGAACGGCTCGCGGCAGTTGTACCGCGAAGTCAACGACTTCAAGCCACTGGTAGCGGGTGAACAGTTGGATTTCGAGCCGGGCGAACGCTTTCGTTATAGCAACACGGGCATGCTCATCCTCGGAGTCGTCATCGAGAGCGCCACCGGCGGCAGCTACTTCGACTACATCCGCGAGAACGTGTACGCGTCCGCCGGGATGACCGACAGCGATAGCTACGACATGGATGAAACGGTCGAGAACCTTGCCGTTGGTTACGACCCGGATCCCGAAAGCGAGTACGGCTGGCGAAACAACTACTTCATGCACGTGATCAGGGGCGGGCCGGCAGGCGGTGGTTTTTCCACGGTCGGCGATCTGCACCGCTTCGGCCGAGCGCTAGTCACCGGCGTGCTCGTATCTAGGGAATCCCTCGACATGATGTGGACGCCGCACTCGGATTCCGATTACGGCTACGGCTTCGGGATTTCGGAGGGGCCAAAGGGCAAGGTCGTCGGGCACAGCGGCGGCTTCCCGGGCATCAACGGCAACTTGTCTATCTTCGTAGACGCCGGTTACATCGTGGCCGTATTGTCCAACTACAGCAACGGTGCGTCGCCCTTAGCCGATCGGATTGAAGCCCTTGTCGGAACGACACAAGAGGGAACTTGAGGACCGACTCAGGAATCGTCTTTTAGCAAGCGGTACATTCGAGCCTGCTCGACATCGAGCTCGTCCTTCCAGATTCCGAGAACGAAGTCAGCACCGATCTGCTTGATCAGACCACCTGGCGGTATCTCGATCGAGCCGAGAAGTCGTCCTTCCGGATTGAAGACGGACCATGTGGCAGGCTCGTCTCGTAGCGCGTAATCCTCGACCCACAGATTCCCGGCGTCATCGGCAAAGAGACGGCTGTATGCGGGAAGGGTCTCGGGCGTTGGGATCCGAGCCCAGAATGTCCCTGCCGTTCGCTCGCGGTAGCCATCCGCGACATCCGAGGTCAGCCGTCGGTTCGGTCGGTCGTATCGGATGATGCGCTCCAGCGCGCCGTCCAACGAGTGGACCTCGATCTCGTAGCCACCGCTGGACCCGTAATACCACCGGTCCGAGGCTACGGCGACTTGTGCGTCCAGTCCGAACGGGCGCGAGGCCACGCTGACATTTCCACCTACCTCGGTGCCGTACAGCTCGGAACCTGGGAATCGGCCCAGACTATCGAGGACCTGGCCGTCGAGTGAGCAGAGGTGATACATGACGACATCGCGGTGCACTCCAGGCTTGGAAGTGCCCGGGACGCTGGTCGAGGTCAGAATCCTCCCTCTGTCGACAAATCCCTCGGGTAGAGCCAAACCTCCCCCAGGCATTTCCAAACGGATCGTTCGCCCGAACTCGCCCGAGATACTGAAAATTGAGAAGCGAAACGTCTGGTAATCGAAGATGGCCAGCGAGTCCGCTCCCATCGGCCAGACTCGTCCGATGCTGCGGAACTCTCCGGGGCCTTCACCTTCTCGACCCGCCGAATAGAGGTGTTGGCCTTCCGAGTCGAAGAATCTCAGTTCCTGCGTTCCGTGGTTGCCGATCACGATCCTGCCATCGGCGAGTTGAAGGGCGGAGTTCGCACGGTAGAATTCGTATTCCGCTAACCCTTCCGCTACTCCGATTGACAACACCGGATCGGGCGCGAGCCGCCACTCTTCGCCGTCTCCCCAGCGGGGCGTAGTGTTCTCGACGATAGTGACGCCGGCGCTGTCTCGGATCGTGACGCCCGGGTCGATTTCTCCACCACCGCCGCCCACATGCGTCTCGTCTGAACAGGCGGACAGGGTCAGCGTTGCGATCGCCGCGGCGGCGAGCGTCTGAGTCCCGGCGCTCGGCCTCGCCCTCATCGGCCTAGATCGACCGGCAGTCTGTCAATCTCGATTCGGTATATGTCACCCTCACCCCGGCGATGACTCGAGAAGTACAGGTAGCGACCGCCCGGCGAGATCGTCGGTCCATACTCGTACTCCGGTGAGTTCACTAGTGGCCCCAGGTTCTCGGGTGGGGTCCAAGAACCGTCGTTGAAGTAGCTGACGTACAGGTCATCTCCTCCGTAGCCGGCGGGGTGATCGGTGATCACCAGGATCATGAAGCGACCTTCCGGGCTCACGTACAGGTCCGGCTGACTGAGTTCGTCGTTTATGGGCTGTCCGAGGTTTTCGGGTTGGCTGTACTTCGATCCATCGGAGCTCGTCCGGTAGATGTCGGAGCGTCCATGACCTGCGGGCCGATCCCGGCTGGAGAAATACAGTGTTCCGTCCGCCGTCACCGACGAGTGCCACTCATCGTTCGGGGTATTGACCGGTTCGGGCAAGGCTCTCGGTTCACCCCAACTTCCGTCGGCCGCTCGTTCCACCACCCAAAGATTGAAATCTCCTGGGCTTTTGCCGTCTTCCAGGGGGCGATCGGAGGAGAAGTACAGCCGCCGTCCATCGGGTGACGGCCTCGGTGCCCGATCGTTGAATCGGCCGGAGAACGTCAAGACCTCGGGCGCACTCCAACCGTCGCCGTCTCGGTGCGACATGACCAGAGTGTGGTTGGTCCAGCCGCTTTCGTGCGTGTTGAAGTAGAGCGTTTCTCCGTCCGGGCTGAACGCTGGAAATATCTCGCCTGCGTGGGTGGAGATGTTCCCAGGTTCGAACAACTCGGGTCCGTCTTGGATAGACGCAGGTTGACCCGTGCGCCCCGAGTAAACGATCGCCGTTATCGGCGCCAGAACGAACGCCAGCATGAGCGACTTCGTCATGGATGGTCTCCAGATAGACAGGTCTCAGGGTTCGATGACAGTAGAGGATCTCTGTAGTGCAATGGCTCAGCCAAACCTACGGCCCGACCGGCTTGCTTGTTTCGCGGGACTACCGTCGTTCGTCACTCGAGCAGGCTTGCCAGGCGCGCGAACTCTTCGCCGCCTGGAGTGAGGTGACGTTCGAAGGTCATGTAGTCGACGCGGTAAAGGCCGAAGCGCGGGCCGAATCCCTCGGACCACTCGAAGTTGTCGAGCAGTGACCAGTGGAAGTACCCCCGGACATCGATTCCCTCGTCGATGGCGCGGCCAATTGCGTACGCGTGCGAGCGCACGAATGTTGGTCGATGCACTCCTGTCGAATCCGAGACACCGTTTTCGGTCACATAAATCGGTAGTGCGTATCGCTCCCATGCCCGACGCATCAGCCTCAGCAGACCCTCGGGGTAAATCTCCACCCCGGTATCGCTCAGTTGGCCCGGTCCCGGCATGATCGTCACCAGGCCGGGCGCGTCCGGCGTGAAGCGAACCATATTGCGACGATAGTAGTTGAGGCCCACGAAGTCGGCCGAGCCCGCAAGATCCGGCAGCGGTTCGTCGATCTCCGGAAAACCGGCGAGCTTGAAGTAGATGCGGCCCTTCTCGATGGAATCGTAAAACGCCCAGTTGAATCCCTTTCCTGCCTCGCGGGCGGCGATCCAATCGACCAACGACCAGCGCGAGCCCGGATCGAAGACGATCATGTTGACCGCAGCACCGACCTGCGAGCCAGGGTCGTTCTCTCTTAGAGCGGTTGCGGCGGCGGCGTGCCCTCGCAGCAACCCGGCGAACGCCTTCGCTGCCTGTGCCGCATCTCGCACAGCCGGTGGCCACACGCCTTCGACATAGCCCTGGTACATCTGTACGTTGGGTTCGTTGACGGTGCACCAGAAGTCGACATCGGAACCGAGTCGTCGGGCCGCCTCGGCGGCGAAGCGACCGAATCGTGCGGCGAAGTCCGGCGCCGTCGCTCCACCGCGCTCGGCCATCCAGGCGGGCAATGTGAAGTGGAGCAGCGTCGCCATGGGCTCGATGCCCGCTTCTCGAAGCTGGGCGACTTCGGCCTGGTAGTGTGTCCACGCCTCGTCGGACCAGATGCCTTCCTCCGGCTCTACGCGGCTCCACTCGATTGAGAAGCGGTAGGCGTTCGCCCCGATGGTTTTCATGAGGGCGACATCCTCCGGCAATCGGTTCCAGTGGTCGGAGGCCAGTCCGCTCTCCATGCCACCTCTGATGTTACCCGGCTCGGCCTCGAAGCGGGCCCAATCGTTCCAAACGTTCCCGCCCTCTACCTGGTGTGCCGATGTCGCCGTGCCCCACAGAAACTCGGCCGGCATGGCGGTGGTGAACGGGTTCTCGGGGATGTCCGCGAACTCGACGTTCGGCTCCGCCATGTCGAAGGCGATACAGGCGATGAAATAGGCGAGAATCAACGCGCCGATTGCGCCGAGTACCCAGTGCCACCAGCTTCCCATCCTATGCCTCCGGCGAATGTCTAGTGGATTCCTTGGCGGGCTCGGGTGTCGCGTCGGGCTCTATCGAGGGGCCGTCGCCCTCCGCCGCCGGCGTGTCCGCGGGCTGCTGTGCCCCGTACTCTGACGCTCCGAGTTCTCGGAGAGATTTCGCTACGGGGTCCTCGGTCTTCTGCGGTGTGGGTCGTGGGGGGCCGACCTCCCCATGACGCAACTCGGCATGGGTGGGATGGGCCGGCCGGGGTTCCGGTTTGCGTTCCAGCGCCAGCTGGGCGATGTGTGCTACCGCCTCGGAGAACGTGTAGCCAGCCTGCTCGGCCGAGTCCATGAACGAGACGCCTTCAGTCAGGTCGGGGTTGGGGTTTACTTCGAGCACGTAAGGCTTGCCGTCTTTCAGCCGGATGTCGAGACGGGCGTAGTCACAGCACTCGGTCGCCTCGTAGGCGCGAATCGCCACGGTCTCGACCCGGCGCAGCACCTTCTTGTCCAGAGGCGCCGGGCAAATCGTATCGACGCGATGGTAGACTTCCTCCAGCGGGTTCCACTTCATCGCGTAGCTGATGATCGGCGGGTAGCCCGGCGGCAGCTTCGAGAAGTCGAACTCGACGGGCGGTAGCGCCTCAGGGTCATCATTCCCCCAGACGGAGACGTGCAGCTCGCGTCCCTCGATGAACTCCTCGATCATCACGGCATCGTATTCTTTGACCATGCGCGATACCAGATCGATGAGCAACTGCGGGTTCTCGGGGTCGCGTAGCACCGAGTCCTTGTCCACGCCGGCGCTGGCATCCTCCCAAGCCGGCTTGACGATGAGCGGATACTTGAGGCCGAGTCGCTTTGGCACTTTAGGCTCGTAGAGGATCTTGAATTTTGGAGTCGGCACTCCATGGTCCTGGAGTACGCGCTTGGTGATTCCCTTCCGCAAGCACAACCCGAGCGCGAAGGGCGGCGAGCCGGTGTAGGGGATGCGATAGAGGTCGAAGACGGCAGCGACTGCTGTTTCCAATTCCGCGTCGTCGTGAAAGAACTCGACAAGATTGAAGACCAGGTCGGGCCGACTACGTCGGAGGATTCTCTCCAGCCTTTTGAGGTCGTTCTTGAGGTTTACCGCTCGTGCTCGATAGCCCATGCGACGAAGCGCTTTGACGATGTCCTCGTACTCTTCGGTGATCGTGGAAACTTTGATGGGGTATTCGGGTTTGAACTCCAGTTTGGTAGGGTCGACTTCTTTCAACTGTTCGTACGGGTCTTCGCCGATGTGGTTGTACAGAACCACGACCGATGTCTTCCGCTTTTTCTTTTGTTCAGTCAAGCGCCCCTCCGCACCGTGAGTATCCACGCGAGGAAAAGTAACTCGGAATGTTGGGGGTGCGCGAGAGGTGGCTGTTACCAACGTGCGCGATAGCCGCGCGAGTCGATGTGAACGAAAGGACCATGCACCGGGTTGGCATCGTAAACGGACATCCCATCCGGTATCACGCCATCAGGCGCGTCCTCTTCCATTCCTTCAACAATTTTGGCGAGCAAGCGAGCATCTTCGATGTCGGATCGGCCGTCGCCGTTCAAGTCATCGATGATGCCATCGCCATCGTTGTCTATATATATGTCTGCGGCGTCGCCCCAGAGATGTCTGCTCGACGTCGTCCGGTTACCTATGGCGCGGTTGTAGGCTGGTGTGCGAAACCCGGACATCACGAAGAAGCTGTGTGTCGTGGCCTGGAAGAGCTCCGCCCCTGGGGACAGGAATCACCCACATATATCAGGCAAGCTCGAAGCGATCTAGGTTCATCACCTTGTCCCACGCAGCCACGAAATCACGCACGAACTTCTCCCGCGCGTCGTCACATGCATAGACTTCTCCGATAGCTCGTAGCTGGGAGTTCGAACCGAACACGAGATCAACGCGGGTGCTGGTCCACCTGAGCTTGCCCGTCGCACGATCGCGCCCCTCGAACACGCCTTCGTCTGTCGAAGATGCCTCCCACTTCGTGCTCATGTCGAACAGGTTCACGAAGAAATCATTGGTCAACGTCTCGGGTCGGTCGGTAAAGACACCGAGCTCGGACTGCTCCACGTTTGCATTCAAGACGCGCATACCGCCAAGAAGCACTGTCATCTCAGGAGCTGTCAGTGTTAGCAGGTGCGCCCGATCCAAGAGAAGCTCCTCTGCCGGGATGCT
>JBDHGH010000144.1:0-9122 GCA_039589995.1 Gemmatimonadota bacterium
GGATCGAGTCGGTGACGCAACGCTATTATGACTACATCGCGTGGAATGGTGTGAGCTACGAACCGTTCACCAGTCCGTCGGTTCGCCTGGCGCTTTCGCTGGCCATCGACCGGGGCGAGGTCTTGGCTGGGTTAGCGATCGCACCGTACGCGCAGCCCGCTGCCGGCCCTTATCCACCCATCTTTCGCATGCTGGTAGACGCGACGCTCGAGCCCGATCCCTTCCTGCCCGATAGTGCTCGAGCATTGCTCGCAGCGGCCGGCTGGAGCGACTCGGATGGTGACGGCGTGCTCGATCGGGATGGGCAACCGTTCGAGTTCACGCTGTTGACGCAGGCGGGGAACGAGCGGCGCACGTCGGCAGCTCAAGTCGTACAGGCACAGCTCGCTGCCGTGGGTATCGACATGCAGGTCCAGGCGCTCGATTTCGGCGCGCTACTCGATATCATGTTCGCCACCCGCGAGTTCGACGCTGTGCTTCTGGGCTGGCAGGTCGGCTTGGAGCCCGACTACGTCGTCGGGCTGTTTTGGCCTTCCGATCACACGTTCAACATTACGGGTTATGCCAGCGAGGCCGTGGACGTTGCCATCGACCGCGCCATGTCTGCCGCTTCCTCGAGCGAGGCGGCGGCGGAATGGAAGGCCGTGGCTCGAGCGATCGCCGACGATCACCCGTACGCTTTCCTTTGGTATTTCTCAGAACTGGTAGGCGTCAACAACCGCGTGCAGGACACGCGCATAAACACCTACGGTGTTTACCAGAACCTGCATCGCTGGAGGGTTGGGCGGTAGAAGAGACCCTATCGATCGCGAGTGAGTTGCGACACCTAACTCGCGATCGCCTGCACCCGGTCGTGCATCACAGCAGCACACGCATCGACACAATCTTCATCGAACTGCGTTCCGGCGGCGAGCTCCAATTCCCGCAATGCACCGGCCGCTGACATGGGCAGTCGATAGGGGCGGTCGCTGGTCATCGCGTCGAACGCGTCCGCCACCGATACGATGCGTGCTTCGAGCGAAATCTTGTCGCCCGCGAGTCCATCCGGCAGGCTGCCACCGCCGACGTGCTCGTGGTGCCAGCGGACAATACCCAAAACCCGGGAATTGTGGCGTAAGAGCGGTTGTAGTATTCGTTCACCGATCACGGTGTGTTGCATCACGTCGCGATATTCATCCGCCGTCAGCGGAGCAGGCTTGTTCAGAAGAGTATCGGGTATGCCGATCTTGCCGATATCGTGAAGTTCACCGCCCAGTGCGAGCGTCGCCTGCTCCCTCTCACTCAGCCCCAACTCGCACGCGATGGCGATGGAGTAGACGCTGACGCGCTTCGAGTGCCCCCACGTATAAGAGTCTTTCGCATCGAGCGCGTGAGCCAAAGAGCGGATAGCCCGGAGCATTAGGCGGTCGATATTCGTGGCCTGGACTCGCGCTTGGGACTCGAGCGCGCAGCGGAACAGATGGTTCTGAAGCAGTACACGGGGAGTCTCGCGTATAGGAAGGAGGTCGATTCCTCTTTCATTGCCTCGACCAGTATGGTTGGTCGTCGCCACGTGGCTTCTTAAACCATACTCTTTCAGTTCTCGGCGTGTCCGTTCGTTCCACATCGGTTCCTCGTCTTTCCCGCATCGTTGTGTTCATCCCCGCAGCCATCTGCGGCGGATGCTTCAAACGCAACGACCAGGCCAACCAAGTTTTCGATTGCAGTCACGTGCTTTACGTCATCGAGCAGTGAATTCCGCGTCATCGTGACTGATACGTTTCGTTCCAGCTGATCCGAAACGTGCCAGGAAGAACGCTCTGGCATCAAATGGTACAGTCCCTGCGTGATAGTGTTACGTGGCGTAGCAAGCCATGCCGTTTTTGGAGGGCTGCTTTCAGATTCTCGGGCGGCCCATCCTTTCCCGCCTACTCGGCAAATCGCAAAGCCGCTTGCAGTTAGATCCCGCCGTTGGTTTCCGAATCCCGCTGGAAGGGAGATGTGGCTGATATGACACACGGTATCCTGCACTACGAAGTCGTCGACGCCTTCGCCATCGATCTCCCCCATCCCGCTCTGGCATGCACCCTGCCCAGGAGGTACCGGTGAAGGAGGTAACTCTGGTCGTGGTTCGACTCTCTGATTCATTCACCGACGTGTGGACCGAGCTCGCAGGCGAGCTAGGTGTCGACCTGCGTGTGCCCGGCGCCGATGACGCCTGGACGCCTGGGTCCGAGGTCGCGGCCGTGCTCATCGCGGCGGGCGGCGCCGAGCGCGACGCGTTGGATTGGATCGAGCACCACGATGCGAACGGTGATGCTCGGTTCGTCGCGGTTGGCGCCGATACGAGCCACCGCACGGCGGCACAGCTGGTTGCCGCCGGGGCGAGTGATTACTTCGCACTGCCTGACGACCTGGAGGCGCTAAGGAACGCGCTAAAAGTGGCGGTGGAGAATCGCCGCTCTTCCCTGCGGCGCGAAGCGCAACGCTCGACCGATGCCAAGGATGCGGCGTTCTCGACGATCATCGGCGAGAGCCCGGCCCTCAAGGCGGCGCTGGCTCCCGCGACGCGCGTGCTGCCGCACGGTGACGCGACGATACTGATCGTCGGCGAGACGGGCACTGGCAAGGAGTTGCTGGCGCGGGCTCTGCACGACAGCGGACCGAGGGGCAGCGCACCCTTTGTCGCGGTGAATTGTACCGCGTTGCCGGCCCAACTGTTGGAATCCGAGTTGTTCGGCCACGAGAAAGGCGCGTTCACCGGCGCACAAGCTGCCAAGCCTGGACTATTCGAGGTTGCTCACGGTGGTACGCTGATGCTCGACGAGGTCGGCGACTTGGCTCCCGAACTCCAGGCCAAGCTGCTCCGGGTCCTTGAGGACAAGCAGATCCGCCGCGTCGGTGGTACTTCCTGGCGGAAGGCGGACGTGCGGATCATCGCCGCCACAAACGAGGACCTCGAGTCGGCAGTTCGAAGCGGAAAATTCCGTCAGGACCTGTACTTCCGACTCAGCGTGATCACTCTGTCGCTCCCCCCGTTGCGAGACCGCGGGAACGATTTGCTTCTGCTAGCCGAAGTGCTGTTGAAGCGATTGGCAACACAATACCGACTGCCGACCCCGCCTATAGATGACGATGTCCGCCGCGCGCTTCTCGCCTACCATTGGCCTGGCAACGTGCGGGAGTTGAAGAACGCGGTGGAGCGGACGTTGCTGTTGTCGCCGCCCGGACAGTTGCATACGGGCGAACTGCTCCATGTAAAATCGGGACCGTCCACCCATAACGGACCGATACCTTTCCCGGCGCCGCTGCACGAGATCAACGCCGCGGCCGCGCGTGCGACGCTGGAGCTATGTCAGGGAAATCGGAGCGAGGCGTCACGCCGTTTGGGAATCTCTCGTGCGCGCTTAGCGCGCTTGTTGAACAACCACCACTTGCCCGCTGAACAAACCTGCTGAGGAGTGTGTCATGCGCAGATCGAAACTTCTAATCGGTATGGCAGGTCTCGCGGCGTTCGTCGCCTGTATGGATGCCACGGGACCCGACCCGGGATCCGAGGCTTTGGATGGACTGGCCCCGTGGGTCAGGCATCTGAATGCGTCGGGCGGCTCGCAGTTGAACATTCTGGCGATGGCCGATGACTCGCCGCGACTCGAAACCTATCAGACGACGTTCAAGGCCTGCAAATACAAATCACAGAAGTTGCAGATCGGCTATTTGCCGAAGCCCGACGTCGTGACTGGGCTGTTCCTCGAGCTGGAGATCCCGAAGTACTCTTTGTATCGGTGGCCGAGCGGTCGGCGGTTCGCGTCGTGGGAGTGCGTCTGGATCACGGCGACGATCGATCGCGACAACATGGTGGTGAAATTCGAGCCCGAAGGATTGAGGTTCCGATCGTCCAAGCCGGCAAAGCTCCGGATGTGGTATACCTATGCCGATCTCGACCTTAACGGTGACGGCGTAGTCGACCACGAGGACGAAGACATCATCGGTGAGGACCTCGCGCTATGGCGGTTGCCTCATGATGGCGGTGCCTGGGTGAAGATCGGCTCCGCTCACTATGAGGGCTCCATGCAGTTCAAGGCGAGCCTCACGCAGTTCTCGCATTACGCTGTCGCTCACTAAACCGCAAACGAGCTACAGGGGCTGCAAGACCATGAGTAGTTCACTAATACGGCTATCTGAGGCCCAGCGCCTGACGGAAGCTGGACGCTACCAGGAAGTTCTGGATTACCTGGTGTCCGACTCCGAGGCTGACCTCGGTCACTCGCCGACCCTTGCATTGCTCTGCGGGAGCGCCAACGCGCGCCTCGGCCGCGACGAAGAGGCCGAGCGTTGGGTAAGGCTGGCTCTCGACCTTGCGAGAGAGCGAGGAGACCGAGCGATCGAAGCGCGGGCATTGAACTTGTGCGGGGCGATTGCTCTGGAAGCGGGTCGACTGGACCGGGCGGAAGGCTGCTTCATGCGTGGGCTCGATGCGGCCCGGCGCCTGAACGATCACGCCACCAGCGGCCGCTGCTTCAACAACCTCGGGATCATCGCCGACCAAAGAAGCCAGTACTCGCAGGCCGAGTCCTGGTACCGCTTGGCTCTTGTCTCGTACCAGCAGGCGGGGCACGAGCGCGGGATCGCGGAAACGCACCACAACCTAGCCATGACACACCTCGCCGACGGCAGCTACAAGCGTGCGCTGTCCGAGGCGGACCATGCGGTGCTCGAAGCGGACAAGCTCGGCGATCTGTCACTCGCTGCTCTTACTCTCTCGGGTCGAGCCGAGATTCGGGTTCTCGACGGCGACGCGGCGTTTGGCCGTGGCGAAGTCGAGAGAGCCTTGGCGAACCGCCGGAAGATCGGAGATGTCGTGGGCGAAGCCCAGGACGAACGCATCCTTGGGATGGCACTCGCCGGCAGCGGTGAGCTCCTGGAGGCAGAGGAACTGCTACGCAGTGTCATCACGAAAGCTGAAAAACTGGGTCGCCCGCATCTGGCGGCTACGGCTGGTCGCGAGCTGGCGGACGTGCTGAAGCGGGCGGGCCGTATGGTCGAGGCGAAGGTAGTTGCGCGCGAGACTCAGCGTCGCTTCGAGTCGCTAGGCGCGTTCACCGAGGCCGAGAAGTTAGAGGGGTTCATCGAGAATTAGCCTCCCGAGATGAGCCCCAGTCTCTCTGCAGGTTACCTCTAGAAATCACAGGCGCTGACAAACGGGCATGCGCGGCCGTGTTGATCGTGTGTTCTCTAGGCGTCACTCAGCGGTGAGCGCCGCCACGGGGTCCACCCGCGTCACGCGTTTGGCGGGAACGAAGCTCGCCAACAACCCTGTCGCGGCCAGCGCCAACGCGACGAGCCCGAACACGCCGAGGTCCCGGGCGTTCACATTGTAGAGAATGATCTGCAGCGGGGTCGCCGCCAGCGCGGCCAATCCAATGCCTAGCGTCAGTCCTATGCCCAGCTGCACGACACCGCGCCGCATCACCAATCGCACGAGGCTCGGTCCGTCGGCCCCCAGGGCCATACGGATCCCCATCTCTTGAGTGCGGCGACTGACGGCGAACGACATCACGCCGTACAAGCCCACGGCGGCGAGGAACAAAGCGACGAACCCGGTGACCATGAACAGGGTACCGAACAACCAGTAGAGCCAGGTCTCCGATTCGATGACTTCTTCCATCGAGAGCACCTCATAGATGGGCAGGTTCGCGTCCAGCGACTCGACTGCGGCCCGAACGTCCGGAGTAATCGACATGGGAGAACGTCGAGCGCGGATCGCGATGCTCACGAGGGTTCCCATCGGGCTCTGAGAAACGGGAAAGTAATATCCGGCGGGACTGCCCTCCTGATTTCCTATACCCTCCATCTTCATGTTAGGGACGACACCGACAACCGTCATCCAGGCGTGCGCCGAGTCGTCGACGATGATTCGCATGCGTCTCCCAATGGGGTCACCGTCCGGGAAGAAGGTGCTGATGAACGTCTCGTTGACGACGGCTACGGGTGGGGCGTCGCTACGATCCCGGATTGTGAATGCTCGTCCGTCCATCACGGGCGTCTGAAACGTCTCGAAGTAGCCCGGCGTTACGATGCCCTCTCTGGCGAACGGCCGGTCTTCGTCGGCGGCGTAGGCTTGGCCCTCAATCTCAAAGAACCGGGTCCCGTTGCCCGCGGCCGGCAAGCCATCGGACAGAGTCGCGGCTTCGACGCCGGGAATCGCTCTCAGCTTGGGAAGCAGATCCTCGTAGAAAGCGACCCGATCCCGGACTTCGGGGAAATCCGCGTCGGGCAATCGGAGGCGCGCCGTGAATATGTTCTCGGTCGTAAAGGGAAGATCCTGCGTCCTCAGCTTCGCGATGCTCTTGATCATCAGGCCTGCCATGATCAACAGGCCGCACGACAGCGCCACCTCGGCCACGACCAGACCGGCGCTGAACCGGCTCATGCGGAAACTCGACGATCCCCGACCTTCATCTTTGAGCGCTTCGCTTACGTCGACGCCGACAGCGCGGAACGCTGGGACCAGTCCTGAGATGATACAGGAGAAGACCACCATCGAGATCACGAATAGAACGACGCGATGATCGGATTCGAACGTGATCCAGTAGGGTGGGGGTTCCAGTGTGGTCACGCTATTGATCCAGCCGACACCGGCCTGACCCAATACATATCCAAGGACGCCGCCGATGGCCGTGAGGATCAACAATTCGGTCATCAACTGTGATATGATACGCCCGCGTTGCGCACCCAGCGCTGATCGTACCGCGACCTCACGCGTACGCACTGATGCCCGAGCCAACAGAAGATTGGCGACATTGGCGCAGGCGATGAGCAAGACGCCGATCACCGCTCCAAGCATGGTGTACAGCATCGCCATCATTGCCGGATTGACCAGGTCGGGGAAGTGCATCACGGCCGCAGTGAGTCCCTCGTTCGTGTCGGGATACGCCTGCTCGAGTCGCCGCGCGATCGTCGCGAACTCGGCGCGGGCCTCGTCCAGCGAGACGTCATCTCGAAGGCGGCCGATGCCCATGTATGATGGCCCCTCGCCGCGTTCGTAGGCGTTAGGATCGATGGTGAGCGGAGCCCAGAGCTGCTCGTTGTCAGGGAACTTGAATCCCTCCGGCGCCACTCCTACGATCGTTCGCGTCTCGCCGTTAGCGCGCACGGTGCGGCCGATCACGTCCGGCGAGCCGCCGAAACGGTCCTGCCAGACGTCGTAGCCCAGCATGATCACCGGCTCGGCTCCCGGCAGATCGTCACCGTCCTGGAACGTGCGACCCAGGGATGGGCGGGCGCGGAGGATATTAAAGAGGTTGGCCGTGACGAGTGCGCCGGTGAAGCGCTCGGGCTTGCCTTCGCTGCCGGCGAGGTTCACGGTAGCCGTACTCAGAGCTGCCAGCCCAACGAGCGTCGATTGCTGTTCTCGCCATTCCGCAAAATCGTGAACGCTGAGGTTGTTGAAGCGGATGTTGCGTTCGGGGTCGCTCGTGCCCAACGCTACGATGCGGTCACCTTCGGGGAAAGGCAGACCCTTGAACGCGACTCCGTTCACGAGGCTGAACACCGTCGTGGTCATGCCGATGCCCAGCGCGAGGGTGATGACGATGATTGCCGATAGGCCCGGGTGCTTGAGGAGCATCCGTATGGCAAAGCCGAGATCTCTGCGGAGTTGGTCCATTATTCTGCCACGGTTGGAGACGGCTGGGGATCGCCGATTGTTGCAGTCACTACGAGGGAGGGAACGGTTGAGTTTCCGGAGTATGCTGTCGGAAAGCTGGCGCACGGACGGGATTCGGGATATCTCTTAAGGCGCTTCAAACGACGACTTTGACCGGGTAGCTCAGCTGGTAGAGCAGCGGACTTTTAATCCGCAGGTCCTGGGTTCGAGCCCCAGCCCGGTCACTTCAGTTAAAAGGCGAGAGTAAAAGAGGTTGCGGCGATTCATAGTCTCAACTGTGAACGGCTCCAAGCCTTCAATTCGGCCTGATTGTGGCTAAACTGTGGCTAATTGACGCGACCCTTCTTTCATCACCCCGTTCAGCCTTGCGGAACTCGGCCACTTTCTCGACAGCTTCCGACAGGTCTGATTCCGTGATTATTCCGTAGCGCCGGAAGACGTTGGCAGTCTTGTGTCCGGTTATCTGCATAGCGATGGCCTGCGGTACACCTGACCGAATCAGGCGTCGGACCGCCGACCGTCGAAGGTCGTGAACCCACAGATGTGGCAGACCGGCCTTCTCGCAGGCTCGATTCCAGCCGCTCCTGTAGCCCTTGATAGGCTGGCCGTCCCGATGAAAGACGTGCCCGACGATCTGATGCCTGACGTCGGTTTCACCGATGGCCCGAATCTAACAAAGACAAAGACCCGCGACGGCTACGATTCCTTCGACACGCGTATTAAGTGGGACGATGAAATCAAGACAGCCGAGTTCACTCAGACTTGGGGCGAGGCTTTCATTCACTTTCGATTTGGCGAGTCGGCAATACGAGATATGACCGCAGCAAGCAATATGCTACTCGAACTTCCGTGGTACGGTGAGGGAAACGTGTACTTTCGATTCTCCCTCAGGGGTTCCTCGGCAGCGATTTCGAGAGCCCGTGAGTCCTGTAAGCGCTAGCCTGGCCAAGGTGGACTTGGGTGTGGCTATCAAATTGCGGACATCGAAAAACACCAGAGAAACTCTCTCGACCGAATAACGCATCTAGAGGGTACGCCCTGGGGGGTCAAGCCGTCCCGGCTCTGTCCTCTGATCTGATTACGTACACACATAACTCGTCCGCATGGCCACAATCCGGCCACAGTGCCTCTCAAAGGCGTTGCTGCGCCTAGCCTCTGAGGTGCACATCGGACTGGATATCCCTTGCCTTGTCCTTCTCGTTGCCCTGCCTGCGCTCAGTCAGCATTATGTAACAGCCCTAACTATCAACCCTCTAGCCGCTATTGCCCTATGTCCCGTCTCAAGCGGCTGATACCTGGCACTGGTCGCAATGGATTTCTGTTGCGTTGTTGTGGCTGCTGCCACATAGTAGTTGAGAGTGCGACTAGCTGAGGCGGCTGTGTGGAGTTGCCCCACTCCCGGGAGACTCAGTCGTGGCATTAAGAAGCAGCAATCCGCAAGATCCTCGCGTTGTCTTCTCGCTTGTCCCGCACT
>JBDHGH010000145.1:0-17774 GCA_039589995.1 Gemmatimonadota bacterium
AGCACCGTATCGAAGCGATTGCGATGGCAGCGTTCAGGAGTCTCCGCTGTCGCGATTGGGCTCGGATCGATGTTCGTTGCGACGAGGACGGGAACCCACACATCCTGGAGCTCAACCCGTTGCCCGGCGTTATTCCGAACCCCGACGAGAACTCGAGCTACCCAAAGGCGGCCCGGGCTGCTGGACTCACGTTCGACGACGTGATCCAGTCGGTCCTGCGAGCCGCCGCCGCGCGCTATGAACTCAAGGTCCCAGTCTAGCGAGACCGAGGCACCGAGAACCGGCGCGAAGAACTCGGGGCTCTCGAGACAGGCCCCGAAGCGCGTCGCCGTCCTCGTCGATCATTTCGCCGAAACGTACGTTTCCGGCGACCCGGCTGCGCCGGCACAGTCCACCGTGCGCATCATGGACGCGCTCGAGACGCTTGGCTATGAACCGGTTGAGCTGAGCCTCCAAGAAGACAAGATCGTTGAGTGGCTGCAGGCTCTCATGGACGGCGGCTTCGAGCTAGCCTTCAACCTCTGCGAGACCATCGGCGGGCGCGCAGCTGGCGAGCACCTGGCGGCGGGAGCCGTCGAGCTGCTCGAGATCCCCATGACCGGCGCGTCGGCCGCTACGCTGCTCCTCTGCCTCGACAAGGACCGCTGCGCCGCTATCCTGCGCGCCAACGGAATCACGGTGCCCGACTGGACCGTTGTGGACGGCGCTCACCCGCTTCCCGAAGATTTCGATCGCTTCCCGGCCATCGTTAAGCCGGCCGCCGACGACGCCTCGAACGGCGTTCACTCCACCTCGGTGGTGAACTCGATACCCGAGACGCTCTCCGCGATCGCCCGCATTCGTGAGAGTTGGGACAAGGTCGTCATCCAGGACTTCATCGAGGGTCGCGAGATCAACCTCGCCATCGTCGACGACTGCCTACTGCCGCCTGCCGAGATCGACTTCAGCACGCTGCCGGAGGATTCTCCTCCCATAGTCTCCTTCGCGGCCAAGTGGACACCCGAGAGCACCGATTTTCTGGGCACGGTTCCCGTCTGTCCCGCCGATCTGCCGCCCCAGCAGGCGGAAGAGCTGCAGCGACTCGGCGGACGCGCCTGGCGGCTGATGGACGGGCACGGCTACGCTCGCGTCGACGTTCGCCTGACCCCGGACGGCGCGCCCTACGTCATCGACATCAACCCGAACCCGGATCTGTCGCTGGACGCCGGGCTGGCGCGCCAGGCCAGTGTGGCCGGGTGGTCCTACGACGAACTGATCGGCAAGGTCGTCGGGTGTGCGCTGAACGGCGTCGGCGCATCGGGGGTCGCGGATTGGACGATCCTCCAGCCCGTCGCCGTTAGCGGAGCGTTGAGCTGATGTCGACGGTAAGGGAAGCGCGAACCGATCTCCGCTGGGAGCCGCCACAGAGGGCGCATCGCCAGCGGGTGGCCGGCATCGTCGAGGCGGCCGGCGTTTTCCGGGCGGACGAGGTCGATGTGGCGCTCGAGGTGTTCGATGGCTTCTGCGATGCTCCGGGAAAGGACTATTGGGCGATCGGCGCCTTGTCGGAGTCCGACGAGCTGGCCGGCTTCGCGCTTTACGGACCGACGCCGTGCACGGTTGACACCTGGGATCTGTACTGGATCGCCGTGCACCCAAGCTTCCATGGCTCCGGTGTGGGTCGGGGCCTGATGGAACGAGCCGAGAGCCACATGCGCTCGGCGGGCGCGCGCTTGTGCGCCATCGAGACGTCGTCGCGGGACGATTACTCCGCGACGCGTCATTTCTACGTGGCCTGCGGCTACGAAGAAGTATCTCGAATCGCTGACTTCTACGATGACGGTGACGCTCGCGTCACCTACACGAAGCGATTCAAGTAGTAAGGCAGTAGGCGTTCCTTCGCGTTGAGTTTGAGCAACGAGGAGTGAGGACGAAGGGACATGGTGGGGGGAGCAGGGGCTGGGGCCCCTGGCTCACGTCTCAATACTCATGATTCGACCGAGGTGTACGACTATGGCGAACTGGCAACAGATACTCAAGAAGAGTATTACCGACGTTGACCAGCTCATCGAGATGTTCGGCGAGGAGAACATCGACCGCGAGGCGGTTCAGCAAGCGATCGATAAGTTCAATCTCCGGATCACGCCGGCAGCTCTGAAGTCGATCCAGCAGATCGGCGACGCCTTCTGGCAACAGTACGTGCCCACGCCGGAGGAGAACGAGGTCCTCGACGGGATCGTCGACTCGCTCGCCGAGGACGACGATTCCCCGGTACCCAACATCACGCACCGGTACCCCGACCGCGTCCTCTTCCTGGTCAGTCCGGTCTGCGCCACCTACTGCCGGTTCTGCACGCGCCGCCGCAAGGTCGGCGACCCCGAGAAGATACCGCTGAACCAGTTCAACTCGGCGTTCAACTACATCAAAGACCACACCGAAATCCGAGATGTCATCCTTTCGGGCGGCGATCCGTTGATGCTATCGGACCGGCGGTTGGAGCACTTTTTGAAAAGGCTGCGCGAGATCCCGCACGTCGAGATCATCCGAATCCACACCCGCGTTCCCCATCACCTGCCGGAACGGGTCACCGGGGATCTCACGAAGATGATCGCGAAGTACCATCCGGTCTTCGTCAACGTGCACTTCAACCACCCCGCCGAGCTCAACAAGGCGACCGAGAAAGCTCTGGCCAAGCTGGCAAACGCCGGCTGCCCCCTCGGCTCCCAGACCGTCATGCTCAAGGGCGTGAACGACGATCCCGCAATCATCAAGGAATTGGTGCAGAAGCTGGTCCGGAACCGGGTGCGACCCTACTACCTGTATATGGCCGACCCGGTGGCCGGCGCGGAGCATTTCCGCACTTCGGTGCAGAAGGGGCTGGAGATCATGAAGGCGCTGCGCGGCTGGACCTCTGGCCTCTGTATCCCCGCCTTCGTCATCGACGCCCCCGGCGGAGGCGGAAAGATCCCCTTGCTGCCTCAGTACGTGGAAGAAATCAGCGATGACGAGGTGGTAATGCGGAACTACGCGGGCGACCGGTATGCCTATCCGTTGCCCAAGGAGTTGGTTTTCTCAGGAATCCTGTAATACGTTCCAGCATGCAGACCAGCACGCGGCGCCCGGCGGATTCGTCGGGCGCCCTTTTTTGTCCACCCGTATTCGGAATCGTTCGTTGAGCCCCATAAGCCGATATTAGGCGCTTTTACATTTTTGAGGGGAGTGCCAACAACAAAACGACCCAAAAAGCGCTCAGACGGCGTTTTTGGGCCAAGGCGAGGGTGTTTGAGCGCGGAAAAGGAGTAGCGAAGCGAATCTGGGTTGGTTCACCCGTCGTCGCCGACGTCGTCGTCACGTCCGCGCCCGCGCCCGCGCCCCGCGCCCGCGACTCTATATAGAAGAGCAGAGATAGGCGCCCGACGATTCACCGGGCCCCTCCACCGACCCTAACCCCGGGAAAACCCTCCAACCCCACCCCGGCGGCCGCCTCGACGATCCCCACCACGGGAACTCCCGAGATCGTAATCAACTCCACCCGCGCTTCTCGGCCGCCACCGAACCGCGCCACGAACACCTCCCGATAAGCCTCGACGAACTCCTCGGCGTCGGCCTGCGAGTCCCAAGCCGTATACCACACCAGTACCTCCACACCGTCCCGGGACAGAAGGGCATAGGCATCGCCGTCCCAACCCGCCGAAGCCTCGGCCGCGCGCTCGCGGTTCCCAAGGTGCTCCTGGAAGTACACGAACATCTCCAGTTCGCCCAGATCCCATGCGTACGTCACCTGCCAACCGTCCGGCGGGTCGGCGATGCGCAGGGGGGTCGGACTGTCCCGCTCCTCCAGCAGTTTCTGAGTATGCATCAACTGCTCGGTGGATTCGGGCAGCCACTCGCCGAACGGAGCCGGTCGATCCGGTTGCGCGCGCCACAGACGTTGCACGTAGCGCCCTCCGCCGAGATAGGCGAACAGCATCGGGTCACGAACGATGGCGGGCGCCGCTGCAAGCTCGGGGAACGTTTCAGGGTCGGCCATCGCCGCTCCCATCTCCGGTCCCAGTTCCGGAAGGTCCTCGGGCGAGATGCTCGAACCGGTCATCTCGGCGTACTGGTGTGCCATCATCACCGCCGTCGCGTGTCCCTCCATGGCACCCTGGATCGCCGAGCGCGCATCGTTGCCGGCCACCGAGTGGGTCAGCGAGTCGAGGTCCGCCTGCTGATCCTGGAGAGCGTGGACCAGCTCGTGTACGATCACGGCGTCCAGCATGGGCCCCGTCGCCTCGTCCCGAATGAAGAGAACGTCCCGGACCGGGTCGTAGTAACCGATCGCTTGCTCCAGCAGCAGGTCCACCAGAAGGCGACGCACGTCCAGGGTGTCCGGGATCAACCCGAACGCTCGGTAGGCCGACGCCAGGTCCTCCAACTCATCGCCGGGATACTCGGCCTCCAGCCGCTCGAGCAGGTAGGCCTCCAACGTCTCGCTGTCCGCGCGGCGGACGGCGGGGACACGCTTCATCGGAAGACCCGAGTACTCCTCGATCTTCGGCAACAGCTCCTCTACCCTGCTGTCGAGATCGGAATCCTGTCGACCGGGTTCCTGGCCTTCGGTGTCGCGGCTGCAGGCCAGCATCAGACACACGAACGTAAGCACCAGCGAGGTGAGCGAAGCTGTGCGTATCAACCTCAAGGCTTGTATTCCACCCACGCGTCCGGCTCCTGAATCACCTTGATCTTGGCCAGGCGCACGCCCGTGCCGAATTCCCGTTCGACGTCCGCGCTCAGCCGGCGGAAGAAGAACTCCGCCTGCAATTCGGCGCTGGGGGCCACGCCCTGGAACGGCTCCAACTCGTTGAGCACTCGATGGTCCAGCTCGTTGGCAATGGCGGCCAGCAAGGGTTGGGCCCTCTCGAAGTCGGCTACGATTCCCGACGCGCCTACGGCCTGTGACTCCAGCACGGCTTCTACGGTATATCTATGACCGTGCGTGCGACCCGCTGGCCCCCCGTCTCCCGGAAAGAAGAGGGCCACATCGTAGGAGGCCCGGACGGCGGCGCGGAATACCATGGCGTCTACAGAACCGGGGCGGTGGCGGTCACCGGCGGCGGGTCGGCGTAAACCCGCACCCCCTCGTCTTGGGCAAGCCCCTCACGCATCTCTCGGGCGGTCTTGTTCTCCACCGGATGCAGCCACTCGGGGGCGATCTCGGCCAGTGGTTCCAGCACGAAGGCCCGTTCAGCCATGCGCGGGTGGGGGATCTCCAGGTTGGGTTCCTCTATGACCCGGTCTTCGAAAGCCACGATGTCGATGTCCAGGGTCCGTGGTGCGAACTGATCTTCGCTGCGTTGCCGTCCCAGCGCCGACTCGATCGCCTGGATGTACCAGAGCAGGGTATGCGGATCCATCTGGGTGTACGCGTAGCAGACCAGGTTCAGGAACCACGGCTGGTCGGCCTCACCCACGGGCCTCGTCTCGTAGACGGACGAAACCCTCTCGATCTTCAGCTCGCGCCGCAGCTGCTCCAGTGCCCGCTCGAGGTACCGCAGCCGGTCGCCGAGGTTCGAGCCCAATGACAGGATCACGGTGTTGACCCGAGGCTCACCCTGCGTTTCGCTCGACTCCAAGACGTCAGGCCCTCCCGTAACGATCTTCTAACCGAACCACATCGTCCAGATCCGGCGTCGACACCTCCAGCAGGTCGCACTCGGTGACAGCGGTCATGCGATGTCGCGTACCGGGTTGGATCCGAAAACTCATCCCCTCATGCAGCTCAACTTCTTCCATCGCGTCCTCGGCGGCACCCACGAGGAACACCATCTGCCCACGCAGAACGTGGATCGTCTCGTCCTTGCGCTCGTGATACTGCAGCGACAGCGACTCGCCCGCATTGATATGCAACACTTTCCCAACGTACAAATCGGTATGCGCCCAAATCAACTCGTGACCCCACGGCTTGTCTACAAAAGTCGTCTCGAACCGCACAACCTTCTCCCTCCTACTCGTACTCGTAATCGTACTCGTACTCGTAATCGTACTCCAACCAACCGAAGTCGATTACGAACCCGCCTTAACGAAGTGCACCCGGGCGTACTTCCGCTTCCCCCGCTGTATCAGCACCGACCCCGCGGTAGCAACCCTATGATCCCTGTCCGTAACCTTCGCCCCGTTAACGTGCACAGCCCCCTGCACGATCAACCGCACGACCTCGCTATTCGAGGCCGCCAGCCCGGCCTCGACCATCACCTTCGCCAACCACATCTCGTCGCCGTCCCGCCGCACCTCGACATCGGGAATCTCCTCGGGCTCCTCGCCCCGGCGAACCACCCGGTCAAAGTGCGCCTCCGCCCCCTCCGCCGCCGCATCGCCGTGATAGGCACGGGCGATGTCCCGGGCAAGGGCCCGCTTGGCACCCATGGGATCGCTGGCGATCCCGGCCAACGCGCCATCCAGCCGGGCACCTTGCAGAGACGAAGCCAGTCGATACCACTCCTCCAGCAAAACGTCGGGTATCGACATCGTCTTTCCGTACATGTCCTCGGGCGTCTCGGTGATGCCCACATAGTTGTCGTACGTCTTCGACATCTTCCGCACACCGTCGGTACCCCGCATCAACGGCAACGTGACGCATACCTGCGGTTCCTGGCCGAAGCGCTCCTGCAGCGTTCGCCCGACCAGCAAGTTGAACTTCTGGTCGGTTCCACCCAGCTCGACGTCCGCCTCCAGGGCAACGGAATCGTAGCCTTGCATCAGCGGGTAGAGGAATTCGTGTAGCGAAATCGGCCGCCCGTCCTGGTAGCGAGCCGAGAAGTCGTCCCGCTCCAGCAGCCGCGCCACCGTATATCGCGAGGCCAGGCCCAGCACATCGTCCAACTTCAGCTTACCCAACCAGCTGCCGTTCCTGGCAACTTTCGTCTTCTTGCGATCCAGGATCTTGAAAACTTGCTCCTGGTACGTCTTCATGTTGCTGCGGATCTCATCCTCGCCCAGAGGCGGCCGCGTCTCGTCCTGCCCGCTGGGATCGCCCACGCGGGCCGTGAAGTCGCCCACCACGAAGACGACCTGGTGGCCAAGGTCCTGGAAAGTCTTCAGCAGCCTGATGCTCACGGCGTGGCCCAAATGCAAATCGGGACGCGTCGGATCGAATCCCTCTTTGACGACCAGCCCCTCGCCCGTCTTCCGCGACCGTTCCAGCTTCCGGGCCAGCTCGTCTTCCGGGATGATCTCCTCTGCCCGCTGGCGAATAAGATCGATTTGCTCCCTAACGGGGCGAAAGCTCGCCACACCATTCTCCTTCACAATTCGTTACCAGGCCGCCTTGATGGCCTAGAAGCTAGGGCCCTAGGGCGCACAGGCAAGTCAAGTTTGGGAGGGTAAACGAACACCGAACACCCAACAGCCAACATCCAACGCCGAAGTGGCAAACGAATTTCGAACACCGAACCCCCAACGCCGAAGGCTTAGCGTCATTCGAAATCGGCCTTCTTATTCGAAGTCCGGAATTCCCCCGTTCGTCTCCATCATCGAATATCACATATCGGTGTCCGGTGTTCGATGTTCGTCTCCTTAAGAAGAAAAGCGGCCCCAGCAAGATGCCGGGGCCGCTTTGTTTGGCTGCCTAAGAAGCAGCGTTCATCGATCAACCGGGCTCGGGATCCGGCTTACGATCGCGCATTGGCTCGGGCGTGAAGCCACCCAACACCGTGGTCCCACCCATTTCATTCGGGTCTGCTCCCTTCGGCTTCAACTGCAGCCGATACTCGAGCATGTCGTAGAACTCCGACGGCTCGATGTCGCCGAGCGTCGTGATCGTCTCCGACCAGATGATGAGCACTCCATCGCTCCACTGATCCTGAAGTGCCTGGTCCGTGTCGATCTCGAACAACGATCCGGGCATGGTGTTCGGGTCGGTCTGCTTCGCGAGAAGCGCTCCGGCCAGGTGCTCGCCACCCGCATCGTCGACCAACCAGGCTTCGTAATAGTAGCCCACCGGCGGCAACTGCAGGTTGCGGTAAACGACGTCCAGGTAGTTCGTCGGTCCCTGGCATGGGAACGGCGGCGTGTCCGAAGCGTTGCACTCCGTACCCCAGAACCCGCCTTCGCCACGACCGTTGGGCGCCCATTCCTCCGAGAGTCCAGTGTTGAACGTGCCGAATGACATCGCACCGGATTCTGTGAAGGACCACAAGAACGGATCGCTCGGGTCACCGTTCATGTCGGTATACTGCGCCCAAAGCGGTTGGGTCGCCGACGGCGCCGAAGCGACGCCGTCCTCGACGGAGAGGAAGATATGCGTGTAGTCACCAACGGCATCCGACGTACTGAAGAAGTTCGTCCAGTCGGAATTGCTGTTGAATGAACTGGTTCCCGTCGCCTGAGCGGCAGTATCACCCGCCGAGTCCAGCGCATAGAAATCGCCCGACGGCGACTTCAGATCACCGGTCTCTTCGTTGTAGACCCAGACCGCATAGGTACCAGTCCCCACCAACGCCTCGAGGTCCGTCCAGGCAGCATCTAGCGTTTCGGCCTTGCCTGCCGCCACGTTCGACGCCAGCAGATCCTCTTTAGACAATGCGCTGGTTGGATACGGCGCGTAGGCGTTCTCAATCGGTGCTCCGCCCACAGCAGCGTCCTGCCCGATCTGCCAGCGCACCGCCTGCGGGTTGTCCGCGGCATCTGCGGCATCTGCGGCCGGGCCTTCGAGGACCACCATGTAGTTGTAGCGCGGCAAGACCGTCGCCATGCCGTCGTTCCGGGACACTATGGACGAATTCACCATTTGGGAATTCATCGACGACTGCGTCGAAGGCCCCCTCACCCGCCGCGTTCGTCGTGAAGCTGCCCACGATGAACGGATTCGCGTTCTCAATGTACGGTATGAAGGTCGGGAACGACACGATGGGGACCGTCGGATCGCCCGCCGGCCCCGTACCGCCGTCTACCACCAGCGCATCCGGCTGATCCACCGTCTCCCCCGCCAACGTCTGAAGTTGATCCAGTTCGCCGTTGACGATCAGAGCGTAGCGGAATAAGGCAACAATATAGGTCTGATTTGGCTTGAGATTCACCATGGCTGCATTAGTGAACGGGTTGAAGACCCCCGGCACACCAACTTCGTGGCCATCCCCGATCGCCGCCTCGACCTGAGGCACATCATCTTCGACCAGTGTCGGTGTCCGCATATCCGACGCACCGTTGCTCAGGAAGGTCGATATGTTCCACCCAGCCCCGAATATGCCGCCGTCCGACGTGTAGTAAGAACCGGCGCCATCAGTGCTTCGGTCGAACTCGTCCGGACCCGCGAGGCTGAAATCAAGGACGATCGCGAACGTGGAGATAGTGTTGTCCCCCGCCGGTACGCCCCCAGTCAGGGTTCCATCGGCAAGGAAATCGAATATGTAGTCGCCAGCCTGGAACTGCATGTCCGCAGGATCCGTTACGCAGCCCAGGGCCCCTCCAACAATCACCGCAAGGGCCACGGCCCAGAACCGGCGACCGCTTTTCATACCACCAAGGAAGCTCATGAGCCCTCCTAGAATTCGTTTGCTCCGGTCGTGACGGCCCCTTAGGACCGCCCACTCCCTCTTATCCACCTAGCGACCGGGCGTAAAGTCGAAGTAGAGCGAGAACCGGAAATTATGGTACGCACTCTTGGTTTCGGGAGGGTTCCCGTTGGCCGCAATGATACAGAAATTCTCGACTTCGCATGTGTTCTGGAACCGTGCTTCTGCTACCGGATTCAGCTGGTCTCGATCGAAGCTCGTGTAGATTTCGTCCACCGCATCGATCCGTATACCGATCAGCGAGCTGACCGTGTAGCTGAAGCCTACGCCCAGCGGGATCATCAAGCTGCCCGTATTGACGCGTCCCGTGATCTGTTCAATGTCCGAGAAAGACTGGCGGTCGGCCCAGAACGTGACCCCGCCTACGCCTCCCTGCGCATAGAGGTACAGATTCCCCAGCGGTATCCCGGCCTGCAGCAACCCATAGTAGGTCCACTGACTTGCCTGGTAGCCCGTCACGTTCGAAAAGACGGTGTCCGCGGAAATCTTCCAAATGGTATTCGAAAAATAGGTCCCGTCCACTTCGGGTCGGGAGTAGCCGAACCCGAAACCGGCCGAGAAGATCGAGTTGAAGTTGTACAGCACTGTTCCACCGATCATCCCGGCCGTCTTGAACGGGGTCCCGCTGTCGTAGACGTTTACACCGAATACAGGCGCGACCTGCCACTGGCCAGATTCGTACTGTCCATGCGCCGGGTTCGGGCTCAGGAGCGCGGCAAGCGCCAGGCACAGCGCGCTCCCGACAATTCTTGAGGATTTCATCCGGCCTTCTCCTTTATCATCGAGGTCCCTCTGGCGTGCGCGCGCCTTCCGGCGCGCGCACGTCCACTCGTTAGAGGCCCCACTCGACCGAGAATACTTGCTGTCGATTGAGACCGTCGACCAGCGTCGTATACGCATAGTCAAACGCCAACTGCTTACCCAGCACTCCCAACCTGAGCCCGAAGCCGAAGGCTAGTCCGTCATCGAAACTCCGGTCGGCCCCGCCCTCGTTCATCCAGCGCTTACCTGTGCGGAGCCAGAGTATTCGGTCATAGTTGAACTCGAAGCCGAGGGCTGCTTGCGTGTCGGTATCCGTTGCATCGCCGACATCCAGCAGTCCTGCCAGCTGGAACTTCGGATTCGTGGAGAACCACGACTCGGGTGTCCCCAAGAAGTCGACCTGGAGTCCGAAAGCGAATGCGGTCGGCAACAACAGGTCCGTTGTCGTCAGATCGAAATCGATCGTCCGCTCCGTTTCCGGGAACGTCTCGGTCGCCGCCGTTCGGCGCTGCTCGATGAGCGGTCCGCTCATCTTTGCGCTGCCCGATAGGTTCGCCGCCCGGGCCGCCAGCGTCGTGCCGTACAGGCCCGTGTTGAACCTGACACCCAGGTCCAACGCGAACCAGTTCGCCTCTGCACCGTCGATCCCCTCGTTCACCATCTTACCCGTCGCGCCAAAGGCAAGACGGTCGGTGATCATACGCGAGTAGGTCAAGCCGGCGGCGGTCGACGCCCATTCGAACGTACTACCGATACCCACGTTGTCGCCGCTCGGCGTGATCTCCACCGTCCGGGGTATGTCCCCGGAACTGAGGGTGTTGACCGAGATGCCGAGCACACCACCGGCGAACGGGATCAGCGCGCCGAAGTAGTAGTGATTGATGTCGCTATTCTCGTACAGTTGAGCATAGCTGAAGCCCATGTCGAAACCCTCGCCGAACGCCGTGCCCGCTGGGTTCCAGTACAACGCATGGGCGCCCTGTGAAATGGTCGTCGCCGCGCCGCCAAGTCCGTTGGCGCGAGCGCCGACACCGAGCGCGAGGAAGTTACCCCCCCGGTTACCCACACGGGTAATCGGCTGTTCGGGGCCGCTAATGATCACATCCCCCTCGTTCTGGGCTCGCAGCTCACCGCCACCCGCAAAGGAGAGGACCAGGAAGGCCGCGACCCCGGGAGTAATTCCTAGAAGTTTTCGCAACATCGCTGTTACCCCCTCTTATCGGATGACGACGAACTTGCCGAGCTTCTTGACGGCTAAGCCGTCACCGGCCACCCCGTCCACATAGAACAGGTACAGCCCAGAAGCCAGGTCTGTGTTCTCTTTCGTCCGCATATTCCAATACAGATCACCGTTACCCGACAGATCAGACTCGTCGTAAGTGACCCGTTGCACAAACTGACCCGCTACCGTGTAGATCGAGATCGTACCCTCGGAGGGCAGGCCCGTGAACATCAACCGCCGGAAGGCGTTGGCCTGCTCGTACGCCGAGAATACCACGTACGGGTTCGGTACCACCTTGATCTCGTCCAGGTCTTCCCCTGTGATCTCGGTCACGTCCGCCCCCGTCACCGTCGGCGTAATCGTGAAGCCGTACGCCGTCTGTGGCGTGAACGATTCCAGGTACTGGACCTCCAGGAACTGACTGCCGGTTCCCGTGCCCGGCGTCACAGGCAGGTACGACACCGGGTTCGAGCCCCGCGTACCCGCGGTCACCGGATTACAGGTCGGTCGCGGATCGATGCAGCCCAGCATCGCCGGCTCCCACGTCGTCACGAACGTGTCCGTGACCACCGGGTTACCGCTACCGTCCAACACCACATACTCACCGGCCGTACCTGTCGCCGTCTGGAACTGATTCACCGTCTCCAGGAAGATCACCTGGTCGCCCGGTATCCACTTGTCCGTGGGCACGTCCACCGTCACCTGGTCGACGTCCATTCCCAAAACCAGCGACGTCAGCTTGTCATCCGCCAGCATCGCCGTCGTGACCGAGCGGTCCGGGAACTGGTGCGTCACTTCGAACGGCAGATCCACCGCGATCAGATCCTCCACCGCGACACCCAGGGCGTCGGCAACCTCCTGCGATGTCGACGTTGTCGTCGCCGTCTGCCGAGCCTCGATCGAAGCGTTGAACTCATCGTTCGTCGCTTCCGGATCTCTCAGGTTCAGCGTGAATACACCCGTACCGTTCAGGCCCGGACCGTATTCCATGTCCGCAAACACCCAACGGTACTGGTTGTAGCTCTCGCCCGTCGCGACCGACGGGCTCTGCAACCACGTCATCGTCGGCTGCGCGTTCGTGCCGCCGGCACGCTGCTGTTCGATGGAGTCGGCACTGATCACCGCCCACCACAGCGTGCTGTTCCAGTCGCCGGCGTTATTGTTGTTCACGTTTAGAATCCAGCGCGGGAAGTCCGTTCGCCCGAAGAACGTACCCGGTGTCGTGTTCGCACCGTCCAGCACCGAACTCGTGAATAACGGTGCCGCCTCTTGGGCCTGCGACGGACTGGCGTCCAGTGTCAGCAACACCAGCTCGTCCGAGTACACCGTGGTCAGCGTGTCACCGACTTGCGTCGTCACGCCGCCCGTGAAGTTCACTCCGTTCGGGTTCGTCGTGACCAGCTGCAGCTCGTCATAGACCGTACGCGTGATAGTCGTACCACCGTCCGTCGACGCCGGCACCGTACGATACAGGCTGACCCACGTCGTGTCCGACGTAGCCGTCGCCGCATCTGTGATCGCCCTTACCACCGCCGAGTCACCGAACACGATACCGTAGTTGGCACCGTCCTCGATGTCGCTGGTGATCAACACGTCCACAGGATAGATGTCCACCGGCCGCAGCGGATCGTCGATCGTGAAGTCCGACGTCGCTTCCTCACCACCGGTTTGCCGTGAAGCCGGAATGTAGACCGCCGCCACGTTCGCATCACTCGTCGACGACGAGAGCACGCTGTACAGCACCGGCGCGTACGTCACGACCTCCGAAGTGATCGGGTCGCCTATGTTCTCCGGCGGGATCACCAACGAGACGATGAAGCCGTTCGTCTTCGTGACGATCGAGTACAGGTACGTCTTACCCGGCGTGGTCGCCACATCCAGGAACGCGTTCGGGAACCGACCCTGCTCGTCCGGGAAGAACGTGGCATAAGGAATCCAGCCCGTGCCCACGGGTGCACCCAGATCATCGATGGCCGGGTCACCGTTACAGTTCGTATCGTCGGTCCAGCTGGTACCGCCGTCGCAACTCTTGAACACCAGGATCGAGTTGACGTTGTTGGTAGCCACCGTCCTCATCGAGTCGGGCAGCCACGGGTTCGCCGCCACCAACGCCGGCTCTCCGGCCTCGACCGCGGCCGCGGCCAGAGCCAGGAACACGTCTGTCCACTGCTCGGGCGCGTCGTCCCAGAACAGCTGGGCCGTTGCACCCGGATTGCGACCCCGGTCGCCCGGTGTCGTCGCGATGGACACGATGTTCGGCGCAGGCGCCGATTCCGGTCCGAGATACGAGTTCAGGTAGAAGTTGAGCGCGTTACGCGCGTTGGCCTCGGTGGTCGCCTGCGTCGGGCCGGTGGAGATCGCCAGCGTCCAGCTGGTCGTATCGCCGGCCGCCAGCGGGAACGGGCCCGCTCCCATGAAGCCACCGAAGTTGGCGTAACGGTTGTTCAGACGGCCAGGCATCGTGTCCGACCACAGCTCCGTGCAACCACCCGTGCCGATCCCACCGAACAGCGGCCCGAGGCAGTTGTCCAGAGTCAGAGTGTCCTGGATCCCGTCGTTGTTCCAGTCCCAGCCGCCCGGCATCCAGCGATTCCACTGCGCCGTGCGAACCGGATAGTCGTAGTTCTTGAAGGTCCGCCACCAGGTCGTCGAACCCAGCGCGTTGAAGTCGGCCTCGGAACGGCCGTCCAGTACCGCGGTCACATCCGCCGCGTGCAGGCCGTAGCCGGACCGTGCACTGCGGTTCGTCGTGTTCGCCCAGCAACCGCCGAAACCGCAGATCCGGCCCTGGTTGAACGTGATCGTGTCGTCCGACAGCGGGTGGCCCGGCGCGTAGAACTGGCTGTTCGGATCGCTGAACAGCTTGTTCCTCATGTCACCCAACGGCGAGTTCAGCACCAGTACCGTGGCGCCGCCGCCGTTGAATCCGCGCGTACCGCAACCGCTGACGCCGGACACCACTATGGCACCGTTACAACCGGCGTTCACACCGTTCGACGTCGTGTAGACACCGCCGAGGTCCGGCCGGTAGTGTACCTGGTTGTCCTGGCCGAACAGCCAACCCAGCTGGTTTCCGAAATAGATCGAATCGTAGTCCAGCGGCGTGCCGTAGACCTGCTCCGAGTCGTTGATCAATATCGCTCGGTAGTAGACCGTGTTGGCGACGTCCGGATTCTGGAAGGTGTAGGCATCGTACCTCAACGTCAGGCCCAGCGGATATCCCGAAGGTTCTGGAGCACCGCTTCCGCCCGGTATGACGCTGCCGAAGCGCGCCAGGTTGTCCGACGCCCAGTCGACCGTCACACCATAGGTCTGCCAGTCGCCGATCAGGTCTTCGCTGACGTACTCTGGCGGCACCTGCCACCACTTCCAGTTGAAGTTGTTAGCGCCGGCGTCGTTGAAGTATCGGACCCACTCCGTGAACGGAATGAGCCGGCTGGCGCTATTGAACTGGTCCGAGCCCCACGTCTCGGGACAGTCGTTCGAGGGCATCAACGGTGAGCCCGAATTCACGTTGTCCGCCGTGAAGTCGGTGCAGGCGCCATCGTCGGTAGCCGCTATGCCCGAGTGGCTGAAGCCCAGAGAACCGTCCGCTGCCGCCCACATGTTGGGGAAGCGGAGGAACCAGGCGTTCAGGTTCCAGTTCGCCACGTAGCCGCCGCCTGTCACATTTGCCAGGCTCGGTACGGAAGCCATGTGCTTGGTCCACTCGGACGGTGGCGCGCCGGCGAACAGGCCGCCCATGAAGAAGGCCTGGTTGGTACCGACCTCCGTTCCGATCTGGTTGATGATCGACCCGCCGCCCACGAAGTAGTAGTCGATCGGACCGTCGCTCTGCATGTGCATGAACATCGTGCCGCGGCCCCGCGTGCCTATCCACGCAAGGTCCGCCTCACCAAACAGGTCGAAGTCCGAGACCACTGCCCGCGTAAGGTCGTTTGGGTGAGGCCGCTCCCCGTCGTACAGCAGCGGCTGACGCCCCTGCTGTGCGGCAGCACCAGTCGCGAGGAGCACCCCAAACAGCGCGGCAAGGCCAAAGGACCCCACGCGTCGGGTGATTCCATGTACAAGGACTGATCTCATTGCTCGCCTCCGAGATTGCCCAGTACCCGGTTAATCCGGGTCTCTGGCGATCGTTCGGGTGGGGCCGCCATTCGACCCCACCCACTTCTATCTCTATACGAGGCTCTCCTCATCGGTTCGCCTCTGATACACACCTAGAAGCTCACCCTGGCCCCGATATTGAACGACCTACGCTGGCCGATCCACTGCGGACGGTCCAGCAGCGTGCTCGACGCACCCTCGCCCACCGGGTTACCTACACGGCGACGCAGGAAGTCGAAGGCTCCGTCGTCGCACTTACCCGTCGACGGCGAGACCTGCACGCAGTTCAACTTGTCGGTCAGGTTGACGATCTGCAGGAAGAACCCGTATTGCACGTTCCGGATCCAGAAGTCCTTCCGCAGCAACGCGTCCAGCCTGAACGTCGCCGGCATCGTACCTGAATTGGCCTCCAGCCGTACGTCGTCGGCCTGAAAACCCAGCAACTGGTTACCCGGAGGCGACGGCGTATACGGCAGGCCGCTCGCCAGCCGCGCGATCAAGCTGACCGTTGAGTTCTTGAAGAAGCCGTGCCAGAAGCCACCGCCGAACGGCGTCTCCTGACCGAAGATCACCCGGAACGACCCGTTGAACACGTGGGCCTGGTTAATCTCAGACCTCAATTCCCGGAAGTTCTCAGGGTCACCCTCGTTCAACCGCTCGAACTGCCGCTCCGGCGGAGCCGCGTTCGTCCGCATGTCGGACAGCGAGTAGTTGAGGTCGAAGGCCCAGTAGTCGCTCAGGCGCCGACGCAGGCTCACCTCGATACCCTGAATCGTCGTGAAGTCCTGGTTCACCACGATCGAGTAGCTTGGCGTGTTCGTTCCGTACGTCACACCCTCGTCGAACACCTGGTTGCCGTTCTCGTCCACACCACCGGTGCGCACACCGGTCAGACCGTTCTGGTCCTTGCTGAACAACACCATCGACAACGCGAAGTCGTCGAACAACTCCGCCAGGTACCCGATCTCGTACATGGTGGTCTCTTCGATCACCAGGTTCGGGTTGCCCAGGAACGGGAAGTTGGAACCACCGGCGAAGATCACCGGACCGTCCGGCGTACCCTCGGCCGGCGTCCCGATACCCGTGCTCTGCAGCTGGTTGTTGTACAGAGGGTTCTGGGTGAAGCGGCTGAAGTTGAAGAACAGGTTCGAGTTCGCCGTCACCGGGAAGGTGATCCCCAAACGCGGCGAGAACTGGCTGCGACGCTTCGCCTTCGTGAAGTCGTCGCCCGTGGCGATGACCGTCGCCTCGTCCAGATTAGCACGATCCTCGGCGCAGATCTGGCGCGTCCATGTCGGATCCGCCGAGACGTTGAATTCCTCCACCTCCAGCGTCTCTTCGTTGAACACGCGGACTGCAACGTTCTGCCAGTCCTGCGGGTTCTCGCAGACGTCCAGCGCCGTCGACCCGTTGGTCGGATCGAGCGGGTTCGCGAACATCAGGCCCGGATCCGCGGCCTGACTCAGGTCGACGCGGAAGCCCAGGCGGATCGTGATGAAGTCGTACTCGATACGATCCTGCAGGTAGAACCCAAATTCCCACGCGTCTGCGGCGTAGATCTGGTCCGTGACCAGCACGGCGCTGGTGCCGCGGTCGCGAAGCTCGGAGTACTCGATGTCGTGACTCTGATACTGGATACCGGCGGAGACCTGGTGATGGTCGCTGATCTGCGACTGAATGTCACCGCGGGCCTGGTACGTCTTGACGTCCTCACCACCGAAGAACCGGCCCGTACCCGAGGTCGGGTGGTCCGTCGTTACACCGGAGGATTGGAAGTTCTCTGAGAAGTTCGTGTTCGCGAACCGGTCCTCGAGGCAGACGCCTTGGAACCAGTTACACGTCGTGCGGCTCTGGTCGAACCGCGACGCCACGATATTGAACGCCGTGCGACCGACCGTCTGATCCCACCGCAACGCGTACAGCGTACGGTCCAATCGCACCGAACCAGGCGCGATATCTTGTTCGTTGAACCCACCGTACGCCTTGCTGCACATCTCCGGATCGCCGTACAGGTCGTTACACTGCACGATCGGATTGCCTTCCGCCAGCAGCAGGTCGAACAGGAACGGCTGCGTCTGACGCGAGTAGTCGATCAGCGTCGCGTTGAACTTCGCTGTCGGCGTCACGTGCCAGGTCGCCTTACCGATGATGTCCCG
>JBDHGH010000146.1:0-9042 GCA_039589995.1 Gemmatimonadota bacterium
AGCACGCTGTCGCTGCTGGGAGCGCCGGGCGATCCGGCGCTGGCCGTGGTGCGGTTCACGAACCGGCAACGCCGGGCGTTCGAGAACATCAAGTTCGTGCTCGAGCAGCAGCTGGAAGGCCGCACGATCGAACCGGGCGATGCCGACCGGCAGTACGCCGAGAGCATCGCAGGACCGATCAAGGAAGCTCAGGCGCTGGTCGCAGGAAATCGCATGGCCGTGATCTGGCGCCTGCTGTCCTACCTGCGTCCGTACCGGAAGCAGGTGATCGTCGGTATGGGTGCGGCGGTGATGATCACGTTGGTCAGCCTGATCCCTCCGTATCTGGCGGGATTTCTGATCGACCGCGTGATCCGCCCTGTTCAGGACGGCTCGCTGGCCCCGTCCGCCGTGGCGACCATGGCCTGGTTGGCCGTGGCCAGTATGGCGGTCGTGTTCCTGGTGCGTCAGGCGGGTGCACTCGTGCGTCTGCGGAAGCTGTCGGTTCTGGGCGAGTGGGTCGCCCGCGACCTGCGAACGGAGCTGTACGAGCACCTACAGCGCCTGAGCCTGAGCTTCTACTCGCGAAAGAAGACCGGCAGTCTAATCACGCGGGTGAGCTCGGATACCGACCGACTGTGGGAATTCCTCGCCTTCGGGATCGTGGACGTGTCGCTGTCGGCGGTGATGCTCGGTGGGCTAGGGGCCGTACTGATCAGCCTCGACTGGAAGCTGGGATTGGTGATGGTGCTGCCGGTGCCGGTCTTCTGCTACGCGATCTTCCTCCACGGAGAGCGGATCCAGAGGCTGTTCCTTCGCGCCTGGCGGAAGTGGTCGCGAGTCACCGACGTGCTGTCGGATACGATTCCGGGCATGCGGGTGGTGAAGGCGTTCAACCAGGAGGAGCGTGAGGCCGATCGCTTCAACGAGCGCAACTACGACGTGACGGAGGAAGTCAACCGGATCCACCACCTGTGGACGACCTTCTGGCCGGGGTTGATGCTCGCGGTGCACGGAACGACGGTGGCCGTGTGGGCCTTGGCGCTGCCGAGGCTTCTGGGTGGCGAGACCAGCGCACCGACACTGTCGGCCGGGACGTTCGTGTCGTTCCTGTTGTACACGACGATGTTCGTGGCGCCTATCGAGATCATCGGTCAGATGGCGAGGATCATGAATCGGGCGACCACCTCGGCGCATCGTGTGTTCGAGGTCTTGGACACCGAGCCCGAGATCGTCGATGTAGCGGAGCCGGTGCGGCTCGAGCCGGTGTTGGGTCACGTGACCTTCGAGAACGTGACGTTCGCCTACGACGGTGTGCGTCAGGTACTGCGTGGCGTGAGTTTCGATGTCGCGCCCGGCGAGATGATCGGGCTGGTGGGTCCGTCGGGAGGCGGTAAGTCGACGGTGATCAATATGATCGCTCGGTTCTACGACGCGACGGGTGGCGCGATCTGCATCGATGGTGTGGACATCAAGCACCTCGAGACGGGTCACTATCGGCGGCAGATCGGGATCGTATTGCAGGATCCGTATCTGTTTCACGGGACCGTGCTCGAGAACATCCGTTACGGCACACCGGAGGCGTCGCTGGACGGTGTGATCGAGGCGGCGTCTGCGGCCAACGCTCACGACTTCATCTGCGAGTTGCCCCACGGTTACGACACGGTCGTGGGTGAGCGCGGGCAGACGCTGTCGGGCGGTGAGCGTCAACGCGTGTCCATCGCTCGGGCGATTTTGCACGACCCGCGGATCCTCATCCTGGATGAGGCAACCAGCTCCGTCGACACCGAGACCGAGCGTAACATCCAGCAGGCCTTGGATCGGCTCGTGGCGGGACGGACAGTGTTCGCCATCGCGCACCGGCTTTCGACACTGCGGAAAGCGTCCAGGCTATTCGTGATCGAGGACGGAAAGCTGGCAGAGATGGGCACGCATCACGAGCTGCTGCAAAAGCCCGATGGTAAGTATCGGAAGTTGTACGAACTACAAAGAGAACTGGCGTAACGAGGCGTCGGCCGTCTTGGGCGGTCGGCGGCCGACGCCGGGGAGGTTGTCATGAAACAGGGACCCAATGCAGGAGCACTGGCACAGGCGACTCGTCAAGCGCAGGCGACGGAGAACCTGGAGTATCAGTATGCGCTGACGGACGTCAGGTTGGAGCACAGGATCGACGGGCAGCTGTGGGCAGTTCGCGGGGATGATGAGCGGGCGGTCTGGGTACGCCGCTGCTTCCCGTGGTCCAAGCCGGCTCAGTACGTGTCGCTTCGAGACAATGACGAGAACGAGGTCGCTCTCATTCGAGACTTCGGTGATCTCGATTCAGAATCGCGTGATGCCTTGGCTCGAGCGCTGGCGGAAGCGGGCTTCGTGCTGCGCGTCGCACGTATCATCGAGATCGATGAAGAGGTCGAGATTCGGAACTGGAAGGTCGAGACTCGTCATGGAAGCAGGACATTTCAGACGCGGCTCGACGACTGGCCCCGGGAGGTGCCGGGTGGAGGAGTCCTGATTCGGGACGTGGCCGGGGATCTCTACCTGGTCTCCGATCCTGAGGGCCTCGACAAGAAGAGTCGAGACCTGCTGTGGGCGTTCGTCGACTAGGGTTCGGTAGGCGGTAGGCCGTACCGCTTTTGAGGTACCCATCCGTTCGGGTGCGACACACCGCATTCCCGAATCCGAACACATCGGCCGGGCAGCTCCGAATGCTGCCACGACCTAAGTGCTTGTATTACTTGGACTTATGACCTTGGGTTCTTCAGGGTATGCTGGCATCGCTTTTGCCTTTGCACACGGTGGAATCAAGTGAGAGGTGGAAAATGAACATCGTGCGAGACATTTCCAACGTCCTACAGCGAGCGGTCGCCGGATTGGCTTTCAACGTCACCCTCGTTGCCTCCATCGCTGTAGTCGGTGGGAAGAGCCCCTGGCCCATCTCTCTGGCGGTCGTCGGGTTCGGGTTGGCGGCGGCAGCAGTGGTTTTTGCGGCGCTGAGCCGGGGAACTCTCCAGCGGGTGAAGGGCACGGCGTTCTGAACCTTGCGCTTCGAATAAACGCTTTTCCTACCGTGTATGTCTAATTGACGGGGCCGTTTCGCGGCCTGCGCTCACGGATCTCGATGAGTCATTTTACCTGTCTGGGTTCTGTCAACGCGGATGGCTCAAAGGGGGAGGACTGGAGTTGCAGGCCCGCGGAGCGGCCGAGTCATATCCGCCCGGCGCTATTCTATTCTAAGAACGGCCGTAGAGATCCTCCGCGGCGTCCAGGATCGCGGCGTTCGCTCGCATGCGACGGGGGCATGGAGGCAGCGCCTGCTCGGCTGCGATGAAGTCGGCGGGCATGCTCTCAGCGCACTCTACCGGGTCGCAGCAAGTGTGACAGACGCGCTTAAACGCCTGGAAGCTGTGGAGCTGGACGTCAGGCGCGAGGAAGTCCGGCCCCTCCGGCTCGTGCCCCAACAAGTCGGTGCTAAGGTATTTCTTGTTGTCATCCGGGAAGACGGTGGCGACGACCCCTTCACCCCCCATATCCTCGAGGACTTTTAGGGCTCCGAGGAAGTTCGCGCCGGAGGAAATCCCCACCCCAATGCCGAGATCGGAAGCCAGCTTCTGCGCCATAATGATCGCGTCCCCATCGTCGACGCTTACGATGTCGTCGAGCGTATCGAAATCGACGATGGCGGGAATGAACTCGTCGGAGATTCCCTGTATGCGGTGTTTGCCGACCTTGTGACCGGTGGAAAGCGTCGGTGAATCGGAGGGTTCCAGGGGATGAAGCTTGATGTCGGGTTTGCACGACCTCAGGAAACGGCCCGTGCCCATGATCGTACCGCCCGTGCCCACCCCGGCTACGAATGCGTCGGGCATCATGTTGCGGAACCGAAACTGCCACCAGATCTCGGGTCCGGTGGTTTGCTCGTGAGCCTCGCTGTTGTCCTCGTTCGAGAACTGACGGGGCAAAAAGACGTCGTCGGATTTCGCCGCGATATCTTCGGCGCGTTCGATGCTCCCGCGGAAGCCACCGTCGTCCCTCGAGATGAGATTGATGCGGGCGCCCAGGCTGTTGATAAGGTTGATGCGCTCGGCGCTTAGCCAATCTGGCATGAAGATCGTAACCGGGTGGCCCATGGCGCGCCCGATGGCAGCGACGGAGATGCCAGTGTTCCCGCTGGTCGCCTCGACAATCCGATCGCCCGCCTTGAGAGCCCGTTTGGCGTAACCTTCCTCGAGGATATGTAGGGCCATCCGGTCCTTTATCGAGCCAGTCATGTTGAGGTTTTCGGCCTTGGCGTAGATCACGCGCCTCTGACCCCTGTAGGACAGATCGACCGCCAGGAGCGGCGTGTTGCCTACCATACACTTAAGTCCGCGGATTCGTCGTGCGATTTCGGGCATGTTGCGGCTAACTCCTTGGGCTGCTTACCCCTAAAACGGGGCCACGGGTATATGCAATCACCACGAGTCAGAGGCTTGCGCGAAGAACATCAAGTGTAGGGCGCTTTCGCGCATTCTGCAAACGAGCGCTCGAGCGATAACGACAGTGGCTTGGCGAGGTTGGGGGGGTTATTTATTGGGGCAGCCTCATTCATCATCGCCGCGCTGGTCGTTCCAGCTTCCAGCATTCGAAGCGGCCCTATCAGGTTCTCGAGACCATGGATGCATCACATATCCGTTCGGCGGCCGTTGCTGGCCGTTTCTACCCCGAGGACGCAGGCGAGCTCGGCGAAATGGTCGAGGCCTACTTGAGCGAGGTGGACTCACGGCCGCGCCGGGTGCGGGCGGTCGTCGTGCCACATGCGGGCCTGATCTATTCCGGCCGGTGCGCGGCGCGAGTGTTTGGACAGGTCGAGTTCCCGCCGGTAATTGTCATCCTTGCGCCCAACCATGGTGGCGTTGCGGTATCGGGTGGCGGTGCCAGCCTCTGGAGTCACGGCAAGTTCGAGACGCCGCTGGGGGCTTTGCCGATCGCGACTGATTTCGCGGCGGCCCTGGAAGAGCGCTGCGCCCTCGCCGCACACGACCCGCGAGCGCATCTCGGCGAGCACGCCATCGAGGTCGAACTGCCATTCATCGCCAGGCTCGCGCCCCAGTCTTCCATCGTTCCCGTCCTGCTCGCATTTGACGATTGGGCCCGGTGCAGGCAATTGGCAGGCGCTCTGGCGCAACTCGTCGACCAATGGACGGAGGAAGTGCTTCTCATCGCGTCCTCGGACATGACTCACTTCGAATCCGCTCGAAGCGCGGAGACGAAGGACAGAATCGCACTCGAGGCCGTCGAAGGGTTGGACGGGGAAACGTTGCTGGAGACGTGCCGTCGGGAACGCATCACGATGTGCGGTCGCGCTGCTACCGCGGTGGTGATGGAGGCGGCCCGACAGCTCGGTGCGACTCGCGCGGAGGTAGTGGACTACCGGAACAGCGGTTGGGTGACCGGTGATGATGCCAGCGTGGTGGCCTATGCCGGCGTAGTCATCCCTCTCGAAACAAGCTAGGGCGCGTGAGCCAGTCGGGATCGGGAAGGAACGAGACGGGCCTGCTGCGCGATCCCAATCTGCACGTGATATTCGGCGTCACGCTCATGGCCGTTCTCGGCGTCTCGAGCATCACGCCGGCGTTTCCGGATATCGCAAGAGCGCTTGACCTGACTCCCCACCAGGTCGGGTTGTTGGTGGCCATCTTCACGCTTCCCGGTGCGACGCTGACGCCGATTCTCGGCGTGCTGGGCGACCGCTACGGGCGCAAGCGTGTCCTTTTCCCTTCGCTGATTCTCTTTGCCGTGGCCGGAACGGCGTGTGGCTTCGCACGGGAATTTCATGTGCTTCTTTGGCTGCGGCTGTTTCAAGGTGTGGGTGCGGCGGCGATCGGGGCCCTCAACATCACCATCGTGGGTGACTTGTATTCGGGCTGGAAGCGGGCAACCGTGATGGGCTACAACGCCAGCGTCCTGAGCATCGGCACCGCTGTCTATCCGGTCTTAGGAGGCTTGCTGGCCGTTCTGGGCTGGTACTATCCGTTCTTCCTGCCGATTCTGGCTGTTCCGGTGGCCTTGTTGGTGTTGTGGCGCCTTCAGAACCCGGAGCCGTCCAGCGACCAGGGAATGGTGGAGTACTTGAGAAACACGGTACTGGCGATCAAGAACCCACAGGCGCTTGTGCTTTTCCTAGCCAGCCTGGTCACCTTCATCATCATCTACGGCGCATACCTGACGTACTTGCCGTTTCTGCTAAAACAGTCGTTCGATGCTTCGGCGCCGCTCATCGGCCTGGTTTTTTCCGCCACGTCGGTGGCGACGGCCGTGACATCATTTCGTTTGGGTCGGCTGGCGCAGAGGTTCTCTCCGCGGAAACTGATTCACGCCGGGTTCATTCTTTACGCGCTGACCATGGCGGCGATTCCCCTGGCCCCGACCCTCACGCTGTTGCTTGTACCAGCAGCTCTGTTCGGTGTGGCCAACGGGATCAGTATCCCCAGTATTCTGACCGTGCTCACCGATCTCGCGCCTGCGGAATATCGAGGCGCTTTCATGGCGGTGAATGCTTCGGTCTTGCGGATGGGCCAGACGCTCGGGCCCATCGTAGCGGGAGCCATGCTGCAAATACGCGGGCTTTCGGGAGCGTATTTCGGTAGCGCCGTGTTGGCCTTGGCGGCTTTGGGCGTGATCAGCAGCGTAATGAAGGAGGCTTGAGGAGTCGTACTATGCCGATCACCGAGAGCCTGCGTCGGCCGAGCACGTTAAAGGAATGGCTCGGGCGTTCCACGATCATCAGAACGACGTTGGGTACGCGCGATTGGCCATCGTCGTAGCGAAGGAAGTGTCGTACGGGTTGGGCAGAATGTTCTCGACGTTGACCGAACATCTCCCGTTGGAGACCGTTGTGTTCCGTGATATCGATGAAGCCGAAGTGTGGCTCGGTACAGGAGGAAGCGATCATGAATAGTCGAGTACTTCGCACGTGGACGCCGTTCGCGCTCTTGCTGGCAGCGGTCGTTCTGGTCCCTCCGCTTGCGCCGATGGCGAGAGCTCCGGATTTCGACAGCTTCTTCGAGAGCCAGACGATGCGCGTCGACTACTATCACACGGGTGACGCGACCCTGGAAGTGTTCAGCCTCGAGCGAGCCATCTCGGATGGGCCCTGGGCTGGAAGTCGAACGCGACTGCTCGATGACACGAACTTCGGCAAGTACTTCTATAAGGTGTACGACTCGGCCAGCGATCAGCTCATCTACTCGCGCGGGTTCTCGTCCTTGTGGGGTGAGTGGGAAACGACCGGTGAGGCCCAATCGATGCACCGAACGCTCCACGAATCGCTGCGTTTTCCCTGGCCCAAGAAGCCGATACGGATCGTCATGGACAAGCGCGACGCGCAGAACGTCTTTCAGCCGATCTGGGAGATCGAGATCGATCCGGCGGCGCGCTCGGTGAATCCCGCCGACCTGCCCCCGTTGGGTGAGGTTTGGACGGTGTTCGAGAGTGGACCGCCGAGCGAGAAAGTCGACATCGTCTTGCTGGGCGAAGGCTACACCGAAGAAGAGCTGCCGAAGTTCCACGAGGATGCGAAGCGACTGACGGAGGAGTTGTTCGCGACGGAGCCGTTCAAGAACCGCAGGTCCGACTTCAACGTTCGAGCCATCGATATCGCTACGGCCGAGTCGGGTGTGAGCCGGCCGCACGGGGGCAAGTATCGCCGGAACCCTTCGGGTGCGCAGTACAGCATCTTCGATTCGGAGCGGTACTTGTTGACGTATGACAATCGATCGTTACGTGACATACTGTCTGCTGCGCCGTACGAGTTCATGGGGATACTCGTGAACGAGAAGCAGTACGGCGGCGGAGGGATCTATGGCACGCAGATGGCCACGTCTGTGGATACCGATTTTTCAGACTATGTCTTCGTTCACGAGTTCGGCCACCATTTCGCGGCGCTGGCCGATGAATACTACTTGTCGCCCGTGGCCTATGAGACCGGCGGTGTCGAGTTCATCGAGCCTTGGGAGGCGAACATCACCGCGCTTCGTAATCCGGAGGAGTTGAAGTGGCGCGACCTGGTCGACGGTGGCACACCGCTGCCGACGCCGTGGGGCAAGGCGGAGTACGAGGAGCATGCGCGGGCGATTGGGCAGAGGAGAAGCGAGTTGATCGCGGAACAGGCGCCGGAAGAGGAGTTCGATGCGCTGTTCCACGAGCAGCGCGGGACCGAGTCGGAGATGTTGGCCTCGATGGAGCATTTCGGGAAGGTCGGGGCCTTCGAGGGGGCATCGTACGAGCCGGTTGGGCTGTATCGGTCGGAGGTCGACTGCATCATGTTTACCCGGGACGAAGTGGGTTTTTGCCGGGTATGCAGTCGGGCGATCGAGAAGATCATCGATTTGTATGTTGGGAAATAGGGAGAAGAGAACTGCCGTGGGCGCGGGGCGCGGGCGCGGACGGGGCGTCGACGTCGTCGATGACGGTTGGGTGGTTGCTCGTCGTCGGGTCGTTCTCCACTCGTGCTCGAAATCCTTGTCGAGTACGATTACGAGTAGGAGATGGATGGGGTGAGCGACGACCGGCATCGTGCACTGGGGCTCTGGCGCAGTACGGCGCTGGTTGTCGGCAATATGGTGGGGTCGGGGATCTTTTTGTTGCCGGCCTCGCTCGCTGCTTTTGGCGGGATCAGCATCGTCGGTTGGCTGTTCACGGCCGCGGGCGCGATGCTTCTGGCTCTCGTGTTCGGCCGGCTGGGGCGGCGGTTGCCGCGGGCGGGTGGGCTCTATGCCTACACGCGGGAAGGGTTCGGTGAATTCCCCGGATTCCTGGTGGCGTGGGGCTACTGGATATCGATCTGGTGTGGTAACGCGGCGATCGCCACGGGATTCGTCGGCTACATGGGCGTGTTCGTTCCGCAGTTGGTGGCTAGCCCCATCGCGGCGGCCGCCACGGCGATCGGTGCGATTTGGGTGCTCAGTTGGGTCAACGCCATGGGCGTTCGAGATGCGGGCATCGTCCAGGTCGTCACGACGGTCCTGAAGCTGGTGCCGCTGATCGCAGTTGGAACGCTGGGGCTCTTCTTCTTCAATCTCGACAACT
>JBDHGH010000147.1:0-14997 GCA_039589995.1 Gemmatimonadota bacterium
ACATGCTCCCGCAGATCCAGTCGGAAGTCCCGGAACTGCTCGATCTGTCGGGCGACGTTACGACAGCGGAGCTCGTCGCGGCAGTCGAGCGCATCTAAAACGATGCGGGAGGCTGTACCGCCTGCCACGGCTTGGGGACTCGAGCGCCCAACCTGTTGAGATCCGATGCGGGATTGGGCCCGGTTGGGGCGCGCTGTGCCGATCGCCAAACGGGGCTCGATTGCAAGGCGTACCTGCATCAATCGCTCACCGCGCCGGCTGAGTATCTCGTCGAGGGGTACGCAGCCATCATGCCCGACGCGAGTCGCATTCTCTCGAGCGACCAGGTCTGGGCGCTCGTCGCTTTTCTGCAGTCGCAGGGCGGTGAAGTGACGGTCAGCGGCGATGACATCCAGAGCGTCGAGGGCGGTGGAGGTGCAGATCCGCCGCCGCCGGCCGGCCCGCAGCTGGCGGGGACGAGCGATCCTGTGGAGTTGATGAACGAGCTTGGCTGCCTGGTTTGTCATCAGCTCGGCGATCAAGGCAACGCGATCGGTCCCGCTTTGACAGACGTGGGTGCACGACGTAACGCCGCCTACATCCGCGAGTCGATCCTTCAGCCAGCTGCCGATACATCGCCGGGCTACGAGGCCTTCGCGGGCACGATGCCCCCGAACTTCGGTGACCGAATGACGGCAGCCCAACTCGAAGCGTTGGTCGCGTATCTCGCGGGCCGGCAGGGGAATTGACCGGTGAGGAGAATCAGAGAGCATCTATCTCACCCGTTTTGGCAGGCAATCCTTCTGCTCGTCATCGCCTATCTCCTATTCGAGTTCGGTATCGCCTACTTGCCGCCGTTGTTCGGAATGCGAAGCGCGCCGGTACCCAACAGCGTTCTGCTTCAGTTCATGCTAACGGCATTCGTGGGGATACTGATCTACGTCAGCGACAACGAGGCACGCTGGAAGAAATTCAAAGAGCCGATCAACTCGATGCTGGTCGATCCCAGCAAACAATGGCTTCGAATGGTCCTGCTGGTCGTGATTCCACTCACGGTTGGCTGGCTGACGTACAGCCAAGTCCGGCCCAGCGTAGCGGGACAGGTACAGCTGCGCTCGATTCACCCCGCTCCACCGACTTCGATCAACTTTAGGGGCCAAACCATCGAGCTGACGGGCCTGGAGAATCCACTTCGAGCCGACGGCTCGATCGAGGAGGATTACGAAGAAGGTCGAAGAGTCTACTACCAGAACTGCCTGCCGTGTCACGGAGACCTGTTGGACGGTGACGGCCATTACTCCCATGGTTTCAATCCCAGGCCTCTCGCCTTCACTGATAACGGGACCATCCCGCAGCTGACCGAGAGTTTCGTATTCTGGCGCATCGCCAAGGGGGGACCGGGCCTACCGGTCGAAGGTGCCCCGTGGAACTCGGCGATGCCGGCGTGGGAGCAGATTCTCACACAAGAAGAGATTTGGGCGGTCACGATCTTCTTGTACGAGCAGACGGGTTGGACGCCGCGGACCTGGGAAGAGGGCGGAGCGGAGGGTGAGCATTGATTAGTCGCCTTCTGACCGTCGTGCTTTTGTCTCCGCTGCTGAGCGGTGCTGCGTTTGCCCAAGACCTCGAGCGTGGTCAGCGGCTATACGACCGATGGTGCGCCGAGTGTCATGGAGTCGACGGAGCGGGCGACGGCTCCGCGGCGGCGTTCATGATGCCCCGGCCACGGGACTTCACGCTGGGTGTCTATCAGATAAGGACAACGGCGAACGGCGAACTGCCCACGGACGCGGACCTGGAACATGTCATCCGAACGGGGATGCCCGGCACGGCCATGCCGGGCTGGGAGTCGAAGTTCAACAACTCGGAAATCGGCGACGTCGTGGCGTACGTGAAGAGCTTTTCGCGTTTCTTCGAGCAATTCGGTGCGCCGGAGCCCCTCGCTTTCGGGTCGCCACCTCGCGTCACAGATGAGGGATTGGCCGAAGGGAGACGCCTTTACGAGGAGATCGAGTGCTGGAAATGCCATGGCGAATTCGGGCGGTCGGATGGCCCCTCGGCACCGACTCTGCAAGACGACCTCGACTTCCCGGCGCTACCGGCCAACCTGACCAAGAACTGGACGTTCAACGGTGGCGGCACCACCGAAGACATATACCGCCGGTTGCGCACGGGTCTTGATGGTTCACCCATGCCGTCATTCTCGGACCTGATCGACTCGGGCTTCATGACAGAAGAGCAACTGTGGCAACTGGCGCAATACGTCCGCAGCTTGGCGCCGAACGATCCTCCCGTTGTGAAAGAGGTGATCGCGGCCGTGCGTGTCGAGGGAGAATTGCCTGTGTCGGCGGAGGACCCGGCCTGGGAAGACGTCGACGAGTTCTACATCCCGATGGTGGGCCAGATCGTGGAAGAACCCCGCTGGTTCGCCCCCATGGTGAATGGGCTGCGGGTCCGCGCCGCCCACAACGATGTTGAGATGGTCGTACGAGTCGCCTGGCACGACCCGTCGCACAGCCCTGATCCCAACTGGCTGGAGTGGCAGAGTTGGGTTTCGGCTAGCATGTATACTCCGGCCGCCCCTCCAGAGCCGTCGTTGCTCGCTGACGGATTGATCGTCCAGTTCCCCACAACGATTCCGACGGGCCGCGAGCGTCCCTATTTCCTGATGGGAAATACACGGCGACCCGTCTACCTCTGGCAGTGGGACAGCGAATCTGGCCAGGTGTCGGAGGCCCGGGCGACTGGGCTAGGCACCCAGACACCTTTGACCGGCGACCGGCAGTCGCTGGCGGCTTCGGCGGTCTGGGACAGTGGACAGTGGAGCCTGCAAGTCAGGCGCAGCCTCTCCACGCAGGACTCTACCGAGGCGTTGCAGTTCCGCGTTGGAGAACCAGTCCCGATCTCGTTCTTTGCCTGGGACGGATCTAACGGCGAAAGTGGTTCCAGGATAGCGATCAGTTCGTGGTACGCGATCTATCTGGAGGAGCCGACGTCGTCCACGGTCTTTCTGTCGCCTATCATCGCGATTCTGATCACAGCGGCCCTGGGCTTCCTCGTCGTCGGACGAGCCCAGAGGCGCGAAGGGGCAAAGGCCCAGTCAACTCAACAGTGATGGAGGTACCATGTTCAAGCAGTTCGAAGAATGGTCTCGCACGTCCGTTTTAGCTCTTGCCGCGCTAGCAGCCATCGGTTGCGGGGGTGGGGGACAGCAGTCGGGTGGGGAGAGTGCAACGCAGGGTGAGTCGGGTAGTGCAAGTGTTGCGTCGACGGTGGATCCGGCCACCGCAGCCACAATTTCCGGCAGCGTGATGTTCCAAGGCACAGCGCCGGAAGCAACCATGATCGACATGAGCGACGAGACCGTCTGCGCCGACCGCCACGGTAGCGCCGGCAAGTCCACGGAGCATGTGGTGGTCAACCCGAATGGCACACTCGCCAACGTCTTCATCTACGTGAAGGACGGTCTGGGTGACATGACATTTCCTGTCCCCCAGGACCCGGTAGTCATCGATCAGGCAGGGTGCTGGTACGTACCGCGCGTATTGGGCGTTCAGGTCGGCCAGGATTTGATGATCAAGAACAGCGATGGCGTACTTCACAATATCAACGCCAAGCCGTCGGAGAACCGTTGGATGCAGGCGTATGTAGGAGTACTGGAGCATCCGTACTACTCGGTAACCGGGGAGGGCGGCAACTACTCATTGTCTCCGCTGCCACCGGGCACCTACGTGATCGAGGCGTGGCACGAGCAATATGGCACGCAGACACAGACGATCACAGTCGGTGAAGGCGAGCAGGCGGAGATATCCTTCACGTTTGGGGAGGCGGCGGCGTAGCCCCGTCGACTCTCGAGGAGAGCCTTACGATGGGTTGGCTTCCTGTAGCAGCGTCGACGTACGCTGCTGACATCGACAAAATCTTCTACGTCATCCTCGTGGTTACGGGAATCGCCTTCGTCGGCGTTGAGGTGACATTGGTGTACTTCCTTTTTAAGTACAGGGGGCGAGAGGGAAGAAAAGCGGAGTACATCGAGGGTAGCACGCGAGCAGAAATCGTGTGGACGGTGGTCCCGGCGCTTTTCATCGTCGGCCTAGGGATCGCCAGCCACAGTGTCTGGCCGAAGGTGAAGGATCCCGATCGTTTCCCGACCAACGCACTGGAACTGGCTGCTGAGGCCGCCCAATTTGAGTGGAACTTCACCTATCCGGGCGTCGACGGGAGGTTGGGAACCGGGGACGATTTCACGGTTCGCAATCAGCTTCATGTGCCGGTGAATGAGCCCGTCGTGGTTCACCTCACGTCGCTCGACGTCATCCACTCCTTCTTCGTACCTGCGTTTCGGGTGAAGCAGGATGCGGTCCCCGGTTTTGACAGGAACCGCCTTTGGTTCGAGGCGACGCGTACCGGTGAGTTCGAGATCGCCTGCGCGGAACTATGTGGCTTGGGGCATTACCGCATGCGTGGTCGGGTGTTCGTGCACACGCAGGAGGACTACGAGCGCTGGAAAGCGGAACAGAGCTGACCGGGCATGACGGAAACGGTCAGAACCGGAGATAAAGGGGTGGTATGGCGACAGTAGGAGCAACAGCGGACCCGGCCGCACACGCCCATCACGAGGAGATGGGCTTTATCCGCAAGTATGTTTTTTCGACCGACCATAAGGTGATCGGTATCCAGTTCCTGTTCACCTGCTTGTTCTTCTTGGCGGTCGGCGGCTTGCTGGCGATGCTGGTGCGGTGGCAACTGGGGTATCCGGGCCAGCCGATCCCGGGCGGATCCGGACTGCCGGATACCATGGCTCCGGGCGGGATAATGTTGCCGGAGTTCTACAACGCGCTGGTCACGATGCACGCGACGTTCATGATCTTTTTTGCGGTCATGCCTTTGCTCGTCGGCGTGTATGCCAATTTTCTCATCCCCCTGAAGCTGGGGGCTCCAGACATGGCGTTCCCGACGCTCAACATGGCCTCATTCTGGGTTTTTGTAGTATCCGGGATCGTGATGCTGGCCAGCCTCTTTGTGGAAGGCGGTGCCGCGAGCGCGGGTTGGACGGCGTACGCACCGCTGAGCGCTGTGCCGGAGTACACCGGAGTTTCGCTTGGCATGCAGCTATGGATCGTGAGCATCATCCTGTTCGGCGCGTCGTCACTACTGGGCTCGGTGAACTACATCACGACCGTGGTGAACATGCGGGCACCCGGCATGACCCTCTTCCGCATGCCGCTGTCCATTTGGGCGCTTTTCATTACGGCGATTCTAGCATTGCTGGCGGTACCGATACTGGCGGGCGCCGTGATTATGCTCCTGTTCGACCAGACGATCGGGACGACGTTCTTCCTACCGGCCGACGGTGGCCGGCCGCTGCTGTGGCAGCATCTGTTTTGGTTCTTCGGGCACCCCGAAGTGTACATCCTCATACTTCCAGCGATGGGCATAGTCTCGGACATCATCGCCAACGGGTCCCGCAAGCCGATTTTCGGGTATCACTCGATGGTCTTCGCCATCATCGCGATCGCCTTTCTGGGTTGGGTCGTGTGGGGGCATCACATGTTCCAGAGCGGGATGAATCCTCTGCTCGGAACCTCGTTCATGCTTGCGACCATGATGATTGCGGTGCCTTCGGCGATAAAAGTATTCAACTGGCTCGGCACGCTCTGGCGCGGGAACATACAGTTTCACACGCCGATGTTGAACGCCGTCGCATTTGTGGCGTTGTTCACGATTGGCGGGTTGAGCGGGATCTTTATGGCCTCCAACGCCGTGGATATTTTCATTCACGATACCTACTTCATCGTTGCACATATCCACTACGTTCTGTTCGGCGGCAGTCTCTTCGCGATCTTCGCCGCGATCTATTTCTGGTTCCCCAAGATGTTCGGGCGAATGATGAACGAAACGTGGGGCAAGATCCATTTCGCATTCACCTTCGTTTTCTATAATCTCGTGTTCTTCCCAATGCATATACTTGGCGTGGGCGGCCACATGCGAAGGGTGTACGATCCGAACCAGTACGAGTTTTTGGCCGGCTTCCAGGGGATGAACACGTTCATCTCGATCAGTGCGTTCATTCTTTTCGCAGCGCAGGTCCCGTTCCTCATCAACTTCTTCTGGAGCCTGTTCAAGGGGAAGAAAGCGGAACAGAACCCGTGGAAGGACAACGGCCTGGAGTGGACGGTCGCGTCCCCGGCGCCCCACGGCAACTTTGACGTGGCGCCCACCGTCTACCGTGGCCCTTACGAGTTCGGCTCGCCCGAAGTGGAGGAAGACTTCTTACCGCAGAACGTCCCGCTCAATGGGCAAGAGCGGGTAACGGAGCGATCGGAACCAGGAGGAGCGCTGAAGTGACGAACGAGGCTGCCGTACTCTCCGGGGGTGTCCGGGCCGAGCCCGGGATGCGGGTGTACAACCAGAAGCTTGGCATGTGGGTGTTCCTCGCGTCTGAGGTCATGTTCTTTGCCGGACTGATCGGTGCCTATGTCATCTTGCGCTTTGGTGCCGGTCCCTGGGCGTTGCCGGGCATCCCGCTCGAAGAGGGTGGAACGCCGCTCAATATCAACCTCACTGCGTTCAACACCTTCATGCTGATCTGCAGCAGCGTGACGATGGTCAAGGCGTACGCGTCCATAGAAAACGGTGACCAAAAAGGGCTTCGTCGATTCCTGTTGCTCACCGTGTTATTGGGCGCAGCCTTTGTCGGCGTTCAGATTTTCGAGTACATGAAGCTCACCGAGCATGGATTCCTCCCGCACTGCACGGAGGAGCTGGCGGCAATCGTTCCGAACTGTCACCTGTTCGGTTCGACGTTTTACACCATGACGGGCTTCCACGGTGCGCACGTCTCGATCGGTGTTCTTTGCTTGATCTTCGTGAGTATCAAAGCGTTCCGTGGCAAGTACACCCAGGACAATCACGGCGGCGTTGAAGTGGTCGGTCTGTACTGGCACTTCGTCGACCTCGTGTGGATCATCCTGTTCACGATCGTCTACTTGATCTAGGGCGGGAGGCCGGGGACATGAGCACTAGCGAGGACAGGTCAATGGAGAGTGTCGAAAAGAAGAAGAAGCCGAACTACTACTTGATCTGGTTCGTGCTATTCGCCCTGACCGTGGTGGAAGTGGCGATTGCCTACCTGAGCGGCCTGCCGCGAACTCTATTGATTGCTATCTTGCTGGCGCTCGCTTTTTGGAAGGCAACGCTGGTGGCGATGTATTACATGCACTTGAAGTACGAGAGATTGCGGTTGATCTTGGTAGCTACCGCACCGATACCGCTTGTCATTATCTTGATCCTGGGAGTACTGCTTGAGTATGCGCAATAAGGCTGTCCTCGCAGATCTGTATGAGCTGACGAAGCCGGGTATCACCCGACTGGTGCTGATCACCACAGCCGTGGGGTTCTACCTCGGCTCGACGGGCGCGTTCGACTTCCTCCTACTGCTCCACGCGCTGGTCGGCACGGGGCTGCTGGCGGCGGGAACGAACGCCTTGAACCAGTACGCTGAACGCGGTGTGGACGCCGAGATGAAGCGCACCCGCGAGCGTCCACTCCCGGCAGGGCGGATCAAGTCGTCGACAGCATTCGTTTTTTCCAGCGGGATTTCTGTGGCGGGCACGGTTTATCTGGCACTGTTGGTCAACCCACTCACGGCAATTCTCGGCGCAGCAGCGCTCCTGATATACATTTTTGTCTACACGCCGTTGAAGCGAAGAACTTGGTGGTGCACGGTGGTAGGAGCTGTTCCCGGCGCGATCCCGCCGATGATGGGGTGGACCGGGGTTACCGGCAGCCTGGATCTGTCAGCCTGGGTATTGTTCGGGATCGTCTTTCTGTGGCAGATGCCGCATTTCTTTGCCATCGCTTGGCTGTATCGGCTCGACTACGAGCGCGCAGGTTTCCCGATGCTACCGGTCATCGACCCCGACGGAGTACGAACCGCGCGCCAGATAGTGCTCTATACGGTCGCCCTTTTGGCGGTTAGTACTCTCACGTCGGTGCTCGGCTTGACCGGCGCCATCTATTTCTTCGGCGCACTGACGCTGGGGTCGGTTTTCCTGGGGCTCGGAGTGGTGCTTGCAGTCACGCGAACCGGTGCACAAGCCCGCCGGCTGTTCTTGGGGTCGGTGATCTATCTGCCGGTCTTGCTGTTGTTGATGGTCGTTGACAAAATCTAAGGCGGCACTATGGTCGGCTTTCACAGAGTTCTCATCTCGACTGCGATCATCTTCACCTTGGGCTTCGCCGTCTGGTCGGGTTGGGCGTTCTCGCGAACCGGTGAGCTCTGGGCCGGCGCTTCGGCGATCGGCTTCGGCGTGGCCACGGTCGCTCTCATCCTGTACCTGCGAAACCTGAAGCGCTTCTTGGATCTCGGTGGTGACTAGGGGGCGAACTGGCAGGTTCGTTCGAGTGTGTTGATCTCATTTAGTGATCTCCCAGCGGTTAACGCCGTGCTCAACGGCGTGAGCGCTACGCTTTTGATAAGCGGCTTCATCGCCATCCGAAAGGGCAATCGCCGGACCCACCGGGCTTTGATGCTATCGGCGCTTGGGGTGTCGATACTGTTCCTGGTCTCCTACCTCTACTATCACTCGCAGGCGGGAACGACGCGGTTCACTGCTCAGGGATGGGTGCGGTCGGTGTACTTCATCATTTTGGGGTCACACACGATCCTCGCGGTGCTCATTGTGCCGCTGGTGATCGCCACGCTCTACTTCGCTATTCGCGAAAATTTCGAACGTCATCGTCGGCTGGCGCGGATCGCCCTGCCGACGTGGCTCTACGTTTCAGTCACGGGCATCGTGGTTTACTTGATGCTGTATCAGTGGTTCCCGCCGGTTCCGCTCTAGGACTCCGTATCAGCGGGAGCCAGACGCTTCGCCAGCGTAGCCCAAACGACCAGGGTCGCCCACAGCGCGACTCCTACGGCCAAGTGCAGGCCGCGCAGGTCAGAAGGCAGAAACCTCAGGACCAATTCGGCCGCCACCCAGATCTGACCGATGGCCAACCCCAGCGCCACTCCGGCCGTGCGCACGACGCCGATCGGCGCCTTCTGCCGCCACGTTTTGATCGCCGCGATGACGATGAAGACGAAAGTGAGGTAGGCAACGAGACGATGGGTCCAGTGGAGTTGCACCAATGCGCCGCCCCGGGGAAGGAGCTGCCCGTTGCAGAGCGGGAAGCCCTGACAGGAGGGTGCGGCTGCGGTGTTGGCGACCAGAGCACCCAGCACCAGCAAGAGGAACCCGATTTTCGCACAGGCCAGCGCCCACGCTGGATAGCTCCGGTCGTTGGGGACATGACCTGTCGGGACCTTGGCTCGCAGCCCGGCGATCATCAGGGTAGCGAGGAGGGCCGAGGCCAGCCCCAGATGGAGCACTACCGTGCTGGTCGGAAGCTCCAACCATACGGTGATGGCTCCCACCAACACCTGTATGATGAGGAGCGCCGCGGAGGCGACGGCGAGGCCGACGATGCCGTGGTCGGCGAAGCCCGGCGTCTTGCGGTGGCGCACCGCGTAGAAAGCGACGACGAAGACCAGCGCGCTCACAAAAAGTGCGGCCAGGCGATGGCCGTACTCGATGAGGGTCTCGAAGTCCATGGGCGGAATCAGCTGCCCGTTGCATAGCGGCCAATCATCCCCGCAACCCATACCCGACCCGGTGATCCTCACCACGCCGCCGAAGACTATGAGAGCGTAAGTGAAGAAGGACGTGACAAACGCTAGAAGAGCAAATCGGCCGAGGGCCGTTCCCGCCGTCGGATCCGGACGATCGCTGTCGGGCATCGTGACTCCCGTGTTCCTGATACTCCCGCTGTGGTGGGGCAACGCAATATGGCGTGTTACAGGTCCGGAAGCGATAGGTCCCGCTACCCAAGACAGGGACGGCTGACTCTTCTAGATTACGTGACTGCCTATGAATAAGGATAAGACGCGCAAAAAGCTGCGCGTACCACCGATCCAGGTCCCCCTGTTCGTGTTCCGGCGACTGGGCTACCGACTGAAGCCGCACCGCTGGGCACTGACGGGCGCGACGATTTTCTTGTTGGCCAGCGGTGCCATCGGACTCGCCTTCCCGCTGGTGGTGCGGCATCTGATGGACGCGGCGTTCGTCGATATGGATCGATCGCTGCTGAATCGGATCGCCCTGCTGCTTCTCGCTCTCTTCGTGATCCAGGGATTCTTCAGCTTCTGCCAGGTTTACCTGTTGGGCGCTACCGGCGAGCGGGTGATCGCGGGGATTCGGCAAGATCTGTTCACGCATCTGCTGACGCTGTCGCCCGATTTCTTCACAGAGCGGAGCACGGGTGAGTTGACGAGTCGGCTGACCTCCGATGTCGTGCGGCTCCAGGGAGTATTGAGCTACCAGATCTCGGAGCTGTTGAGGCAGCTGCTCTATCTCTTCGGGTCGCTGATCCTCCTTACTCTGATGCACCGTCAGCTTACGATCACGACGCTGGCAGTCGTCCCGGCAGTCGTTCTGATGGGTGTCTTGTTTGGCCGGCGTCTGCGTCGCGCGAGTACCGAAGTGCAGGACCAGATCGCGAACGCGAACACGGTTGCCGAAGAATCGATCGTACAGATCCGGACGGTGCAGAGCTTTGTGAGAGAGCCGACGGAGGCGGCGCGCTATTCCAAGCGAATCGATACGGCGCTGAAGGCGGCGCTTCAGCGGGCGCTGACCCGCGGTGTCTTTTTCGGTGTCATAACGGTGGTGACGTTCGGGGCCATCGTGGCAGTCCTTTGGCAAGGCGGTCGCATGGTGTTGGTCGGCGATATCACCGGTGGCCAGCTCGTCTCGTTCTTGCTCTACGCAGTGATGGTCACAGCCGCGATCACATCGCTGGCGTCGCTGTGGAGTGGATACCAGGAGGCTCAGGGCTCGGCGGAACGCGTGTTCGAGCTTCTCGACGAGAAGCCGACCGTCGCGAACCCGCCGGATCCCAAACGGTTGGATTCCGCTGGTGATTGGACGCTGAGCTTCGACGACGTCTGGTTCCGCTACGGGGACGAGCTGCCTTGGGCATTACAGGCGATCTCCCTCGAGATCCCGCCTGGCGAAGTCGTCGCCTTGGTTGGGCCCAGTGGTGGCGGGAAATCGACGCTTGCCGGGCTCGTCTCGCGGTTTTGGGACCCCACCCGCGGTTCGATCGGCCTGGACGGCATCGATCTTCGCGATCTGGAGTTGGCGGAACTCAGATCGGCGGTGGGGATCGTTCCGCAGGAACCGATGCTCTTCGGGGCGACGATCTTCGAGAACATCGCGTACGGAAGGGAAGACGCGACGGCCGCCGAAGTCGAGGCAGTGGCCCAGGCGGCACACGCCACCGAGTTCATCGAGCGAACTCCCGACGGGTTCGAGTCGTTGGTTGGCGAACGAGGCGTGAAGCTATCGGTGGGTCAACGGCAGCGCATCTCCATCGCCCGAGTCCTACTGAAGGATCCCGAGATTCTCATACTCGACGAAGCCACCAGCAGCCTCGACACCGAGAGCGAGCGCTTGGTCGAGGAGGCGTTCGAGCAGTTGATGGAGGGGAGGACGACGCTGATCATCGCTCATCGTCTCAGCACGGTTCAGCGCGCGGACCGCGTGCTGGTCCTGGAGCGCGGTCGCATCGTCGAGGTTGGGACACACACAGAGCTGTTAGCATTCGAAGGGCTGTACGCGCGGCTGTACGCGAAGCAGTTTAGGGATGATGCGCGCACTGAGGCGGAGCCACTCATCGGCTAGAGTATCGAATGGCGGACTGCGCGGCAAAAAGGCAATGAGTCATGACTGAACAAACGCCCGACGATCGGCGACGAGGCGGCAGTGGTCGCGACCCCGGTTCCCAGAAACCGACGGGTTGGAGGCCTCAGCTCATACCGATGGTTGCGATCGTAGCGGTGCTGCTGCTCTTCGGTCTCAACTACGTGTTCTCGGACACGTCGTCGGAAGAGATTAACTACAGCGAGCTGAAGGAAAAGATCGCGGCCGGCGAGATCGCGAAAGTCACGATCAGCGACACCAAAGTCGTGGCAGAGCCTACCGAGACTGCGAAATCAGCGGGTGCGCCCGAAGAATGGACCGCTGACAAGGTGGAAGACCCAGGGCTCATTCAACTGGTGGAGGAACAGGGAATCGAGTACGACGGTGCCGTCTCGAACGGCATGGGCTGGGTCCTCAACCTGATCATTCCATTCGGTTTCCTGATACTAATTTGGGTGTTCCTGTTGCGGCGGATGAACCCGTCGCAGGGCGTCATGACTTTCGGGAAGTCGCAGGCGCGACTGCAGGCGGAGGGGAATACGGGTGTCACGTTTGCGGATGTGGCCGGTGAGGACGAAGCCGAGGGTGAACTGCAGGAGGTAGTCGAGTTTCTGAAGACGCCGGACAAATTTTCCCGGCTGGGTGCCAAAATTCCGAAGGGTATTCTCCTGGTGGGACCGCCGGGTACCGGCAAAACACTTCTCGCCCGGGCTGTGGCGGGTGAAGCCCAGGTCCCGTTCTTCAACCTCTCGGGTTCCGGACACGACGAGCGAGAGCAGACCCTCAATCAGTTGCTCGTCGAGATGGATGGTTTCGATCCCAGGGCGGGCGTGATCATCATGGCGGCGACCAATCGTCCCGAACTGCTCGACCCCGCGTTGTTGCGGCCGGGCCGGTTCGATCGGCACGTGCTGGTCGACCGACCGGACAAGAACGGCCGCCTGGCGATCCTCGAGGTGCACGCACGCGAGATCAAGCTAGTGCCGGAGGTCGATCTCGACGTCGTGGCGCGCCGTACTCCGGGGTTTGTCGGCGCCGATCTGGCCAACCTTTTGAACGAGGCTGCGCTGCTCGCCGCACGTCGTGGGGCCGACGGAGTGACGATGGAGGACATCGACAAGGCAACGGACCGCATCGTCGCTGGCTTGGAAAAGAAGAACCGCCTGATCAACGAAGAAGAGAAGCGCATCGTGGCCTTTCACGAGGCGGGCCATGCAATAGTGGCAGAGTGCGTCGATCATGCGGACCCGGTCCACAAGATTTCCATCATCCCGCGTGGCATCGGTGCGCTGGGTTACACCCAGCAGCTGCCGACCGAGGATCGATACCTTCTCACTCGTGCCGAGTTGGAGGATCGGGTTGCGGTGCTGCTGGGCGGGCGGGCGGCCGAAGAGATCGTGTTCGACGAAATCTCTACCGGAGCGCAGAACGACCTGAGCCGGGTCACTGAGATTGCTCGCAGCATGGTGGTGGAGTATGGAATGAGCGATGTACTCGGCCCGATGACCTACGAGAACCGTAATCGAAACATGCTGGGAATGCAGCAACCGATGGATTTCGATGGCCAGCGACTCAGCGAGGAGACCCGACAGGAGATCGATCGCGAAGTCCGTCGCATCGTCGATGAAGCGCACGACCGGGTGCGCGTTCTACTGAATACCGAAAGGAAGGCGCTCGACGCCGTTGCCGAGCGTTTGCTCGAACGGGAAGTCATCGAGGGAGATGAACTGGTCCAGATCCTCAACGAGCACGCACCAAAGGGCCGTAAACGCAAGCGTGAACGCTCCGAGTCCAATTAGGATCCGAGATGAAGTTGACCGAGATCTTCCTCTCCATTCAGGGTGAGTCGAGTTGGGCCGGGTATCCGTGCGTCTTCGTGCGAACGACGGGATGTAATCTGCGCTGTGTCTGGTGCGACACCGACTACGCGTTCTACGGTGGCCGTGACCTGTCGGTCGACGAGATCGTCGCCGAAGTCGAGAGAATCGGGAAGGGTTGCAGGCTCGTGGAGTTTACCGGTGGCGAGCCGCTGCTTCAAAAAGAGATCGCACCGTTGGCCGAGCGCCTGATCGATAGCGGCCACACTGTCCTCTGTGAAACCAGTGGCAGCCTCGACGTCTCAGTTCTTCCGAGCGCGGTCATCAAGATCATGGACATCAAGTGCCCGGGTTCGGGTGAGGCGGACAAGAACCTCTGGGACAATCTGAACAGGTTGGGTCCCGACGATGAACTGAAGTTTGTCGTGCGTAACCGGGCCGACTACGATTGGGCGCTGGCTGTGGTCCGCGAGCGCAATTTGACGGCACAGAAGCTTCTCTTCGCGCCGGTATGGGGCGAACTGGAGCCGCAGGAATTGGCGGGCTGGATGCTGGCGGACAACATGCCGGCGCGACTGCAGTTACAGCTTCACAAGTACATCTGGAGCCCGGATGCCAGCGGAGTCTGATCGATTCGATGAAAGTTGAACTTTCTCGCAAGTACGACCTCTCGGCAGCGCACCATCTGCCCCAAGCGCCGGAAGGTCACAAGTGTCGAGGCCTGCACGGCCACTCCTATCAGATCGAGGTGGTCGTGCGCGGCGATGTCGATCCCGAGACCGGCTGGCTCATGGACTACGACGACATCGACCGACACGTGCGGCCTCTCGTAGCCGAGTTGGACCACCAAACCCTCAACGATATTCCCGGCCTAGAAAACCCGACGAGTGAAATCCTCTGCGTTTGGCTCTGGAAACGCCTGGAAAGCGCGCTTGAGGGGCTGAGTCGGGTCTCGGTTGCCGAGACCGGCGCCACTGCTTGCCACTACTACGGGGGCTGACCCACCCTCGCCCACCGGGAACTTCCTGCCCGGGTGCACCGTTAATCGCTAGGAAGCTGAGGACGAGCCCCAATACTCAGGAGGACGTAGCATGCTGGAATCGCAACGCAGTGGGTGGCTTTTGGCTGCCTCGGTGTTCCTGGTCAGCGCCTGTGGCGGTGGTGAGCAGGGACGACAGGAAGCGGCGGCCAACCCGTGCAATCCGTGCGCCGCCAAGAACGTCTGTAATCCGTGCGCGGCAAAGAACCCCTGCGCAGCCGCGAACCCCTGCAATCCCTGCGCTGCCGCCATGGGCAAGATTGACGTCTCGAAGATCAAGCAAGGGTATAAAGAGCTGAACGCCGCCGGGCACAGCGCCAGCGAGCTGGTGGCGATGGGTGAGCAGCTCTGGAGCGACAAGTCGCTGAGTGCAGCCGGCACCACGTCCTGCTCCACCTGCCACGTCAACAAGTAC
>JBDHGH010000148.1:0-8881 GCA_039589995.1 Gemmatimonadota bacterium
CCAGCGGCATCGAAGGCCCGAAGCTCGCCCGCGGCGTGGAGTGCTACGTACAGGGTGTCTCCGCTGGGCGACCAGAGCAGGTTGAGCGGCTTGAACGCCGGGGAGCCGGGCTGGCCCGGCTGGTCGTCGACGTAGAAGCGACTGAGTTCCTCCAGGGTCGCCACGTCGAGGATCACGACTTCGTCGCTCAGGCTACAGGCGATGGCCACCCGCGCTCCGGCGGGATCGACCTGTGCGTCGTGCGGCGCCGGGCACACCGTGGGTCGGTCCACGATGATCAGGTCGAACAGCTCGACCACTGCCAATCCGCTGATCTGCCCCTGACCGCTACGATAATAATCGGGGATGAAGCTGCGCCCGCCAGAAGGCGTAACACCGACCCGCGCGGCCCCAAAGGTGCCGAGGTCGAGTCGGCCTACCAGGCGGTTGCTCGGCAGCTCGTACTTCCACAGTGACGGCTCGCCGTGCGACAGGGTGACGTACCAGAACCGTCGGTCAGGCGAGACGACGATGCCGTGGGGTTCATCCACTTCGTCGCGGCGCCGGTCGGTGGTTATCCGCTGCAGGATGGTCCCGTCGCTGGCATCCAGCATGAGGACTTCATCCGTCGCGCCCGAAGTGACGAAGAGGCGGTCCGTCGTGGAGTAGTCCGGCGCGACGGAGCCGTCATCGCACGCCGTAGCGGCGAGGAGGAATACCAGAGCGATGTAGCTCGTGGAGCGAAGCGGCATATGGCGCCAGTCCCGGCCTAGAAGCTCGGCTGTAGAACCCACAGGCCGGTGTTGAGGTCTGACACGTAAACCAGCCCGTTGTGCAATTGCGGCGCCCACGTGCAGGTCGCCGAGGTGCCGAAGCAGCCGCCCCCCGAACCGTAGATGCTGCTTGCGATCTCACGCCCTTGCTGGTTTAGCTCACCCAAGAGAACGCCGCTGACGTCGATGGCCCGCACTCCGTTCTCGTACCAGGCCGCGTAAAGGATGCCTCGATTCTCATCCAGCCAGAAGTTGTGGGGCGTGGCTCCCGGTACGCGGAACGTCGCGACTTCCTTTGGATCGGACAGGTCGCTGGCATCGATGACGTGCATGATGCCTGGCGTCTCAAAGTCCTCCTCGCCGACGAATACGTAGCCCGCAGCCGGCCAGTACCACGCGTTGTGGGTCTGCCCTCCCGCTGTCAGGACCCGGCTAACCTCCACCGGGTTCGAGGGCGAGCCCCCGGCGATGCCGTTCCCAACATCGACGATGATCAGGCCCGCGTCCCAGTGCGACAGAAAGGCCAGGCCGTTTCGCACGTAGACGTCGTGCAGGAAGCTGGTACCGGCATAGAAGCTGGCCACGACGCTGGGGACGGCGGGGTTGGCGATGTTCAGCACCCGCATCCCGTTCCCCGTGCCGTCCACTACGACGTAGACATAGTCGCCTTCGACCCAAACGTTGTGGACGCCCGATTCCAGTCCTGTCGTAAATCGCGTGATGAAGCTGGGGTGTGCCGGATCGCTTAGGCTGAGAAGTGTGACGCCGTTGAGGCCGTCGTTGGAGATCTCGTGCGTGATCACAGCAAGCGTTCCATCGGACCGGACCTTCACGTCGTTCACCACGCGCGCGTTGACGACGACAGCGTCCGTCAGTACAGGCGACGCCGGAGCACTCACGTTCCACGCGTGCATCCGATCGCCGCACTGGTTGTTCCGGCAACTCCACGTGCCGGTGTAGGCGTAGTCGCCGTGTACCCATACATCGGAGGTGAAGCGCGACGTCACCGGTCCCGTTCCGGTGATGGAGAAGCTGCCGCTCAGTCCGCGCGGCGCGATAGCGATATCGAGGGTGTCGGAATCTCCGCCGATGCTCGCCACGACCTGTGCTGTGCCGGGTGCATAACCCACAAAGCGTCCGTCGTTAGTCATCAGCCCCGCCGACCCGGGTATCACCGACCAGAACAACGAAACGTCGGTGACCAAAGCACCGGTGGAGTCGCGTGTCTCGGCCACGTAGTTGACCACGTCACCCTGTCGGGGGTCCGCCGGTCCCGCAGCGATCGTCACGCTGTGCCCCATACCCGCCGGCGGTGGCGCGGCCACCGAGAAGCTCACGTTCATCGTACCCAACGCCGTGCCTTGGACTCGAGCCTCCAGCGAGCACTCGTACGCGCCTTGCGCGGGTGTGCCCGCCAGGACGAGAGAGAGCGTCACCATCCGGCTGGAACCCGGGTTCAACGTGGCGATCTCGCCGGGTACGACTTGCAGCTGCGCACCGGCGATGGGGCTGCCATCGCGGGTCACCGGGCCGGGCAACAACTGGATGGGTCCAGCCGCTCCGTCGCCCCGATTCTCCAGCACGATGCTCGATTCGCGGTCCTCGCCCAGGTCGAGGCTGGCGGGGTCGAAAACGAGCTCCGGCGTTCCGGAACCGTCCCCCGGTCCCGTGCTGTTACTGCAGGCGTATGCTAGGGACAGAGCGGCCAGGCTGGCCGCGATAGTCGTAATGTGTCTTACCGTTACTGCCACTCGGTCTCCGATTCTCCGGTGCGGGGGACTTCGAAGTCTATCCGGAACGGGTGGTTTGGTCTAGCGTTGGCGCTGTTTACGCCTTTTATTTGTAGTAATAACAATTCCGAGGACTTTTAGGTTCAGTAGTGCTCATCTCGGCCTTGTGGGGCAAACAACGTTTCGGGTGGATCGGGGCGTCTAAGTATTAAAGGACACGAAGTCCTGGGGTGGCGAGTCACGGTGGCGGCCGAGAGTCGGAACTGCCTACCCTTCGCAGGAAGTTTATTGATATAGGCGGGGTCACGAACGTGGTGGCGCGGATAATCTATGTCCGCTTCGACACGGTCGTTGTCATACCCGGATGCGCGTGTCCGACCGGCGGTGTGGAAATTACATAACCCTCGGGAGCGATCTTTGGCGGCGATCCCTTATCGCAGCTTGATGCTGGCAGCGATAACCCTGTTGGTCCTCGGGGTTAGCGCGGCTGGGTCTGCACGCCTGATGGGGCAGGGGGAGTCGGAGCGGTATCGCCAAAGACGCAGCCAGGGTGAACGCCCCGACCCCATGGCCGAGGATCCACCACGGGGCAGGGAATTCTACTTCACCCGTGCCGCCTACACCGGCTACGGAAGGCGTGGTTTCGACAGCTGGGCCGTGGATTATCCCAAGGCCGATCGACAATTCCTCATCGGCCTTCGCCGCCTGACGAACATCGAAGCGTACGAGATGGAAAACCCGATCTATCTCGACGACCCCGACCTGCGCCGCTATCCGTTCCTTTACATGCTTGAAGTTGGCTACATGCAGCTCACCACGGCCGAGGTGATCGGACTGCGCGAATACTTGTTGGCGGGCGGCTTCCTGTTCATCGATGATTTCTGGGGCACGTGGGAGTGGATGAACTTCGAGTCGGAAATGCTGCGCGTCTTGCCCGACCATCGAATCGTCGACCTGTCGCTGGATCATGGATTGCTCAGCGTCTTCTACGAGATCGATGGATTGGTACAGGTCCCCAACGTTGGGCAGGGTGTGAGGGGAGGCCCGACGTGGGAATCCGATGGCTATAACCCTGCCCTGCGGGGAATACTCGATGACAAGGGCCGACTGATGGTGGTCATCAACTGGAACACCGACCTGGGCGATGCTTGGGAGTGGGCGGAGAACCCGTTCTACCCGCTCAAGTTCTCGAACTACGCCTATCAGATCGGGATCAACACTATCGTCTACGCGATGAGCCACTAGATGACGTTCGAATCCGTATTCGAGTTTTTCTTCAAGTACCGACCCGTCGTCTTTGAAAAGGGCCGCCTGGCGTTCGCTGCGCCGTGGTCGCTGACCGTCGTGGCCGTGATCGGCGCCCTGGTCGCGGCCATCGCCGTGATCACCTACGCCCGCTCGAGGACCGAGAAGCGACGGGACCGGATCGTGCTCAGCACTCTGAGGATCGCCGCGATGGCGCTCCTCCTGTTCTGTCTGGCACGGCCGATACTGCTGGTTCCCACTGTCATACCGCAGCGCAACTTCCTCGGCATACTCGTCGATGACTCGCGCAGCATGCAGATCGCCGATCAGGACGGACAGCAGCGAGGCGAGTTCGTGCGTCACGCGTTCGGGTCGCCTGACAGCACCCTGCGGGCGGAGTTGGCCGAACGCTTCATGTTGCGGTTCTTCTCGTTCTCGAGCACGACGCAGCGCATCGACTCGCTGGCGCAGCTTCAGGGTACCGGCTCGGAGACCGACGTGGCGCAGGCGCTGGATGCAGCCAGGCGCGAGCTGGCTGCGGTCCCGCTCAGCGGACTGATCGTCCTCACCGACGGTGCCGACAACTCGGAGTCATCGCTGACCGAGACGCTCATATCGCTGAAGGCGAGTTCGGTTCCGGTCTACACCGTCGGGCTGGGGAAAGAGCGCTTCGATCGCGACATCCAACTCAGCCGGGTAGAGACGCCTCGCAACGTCTTGCAGGGCTCGTCGCTGGTCGTTGACCTGGTCATCGAGCAGACGGGCTATCGCCGGCAGAACGTCGAAGTGAGCGTCGAGGATGAGGGCCGCATCATCGCCACCCAGCAAGTGCGGCTGCCCGACGATGGCGAAGCGGCGACGGTGCGTGTGCCGTTCAAGGCCGACGAAACGGGTCCACGTCGCGTCCGTTTCTATGTCGAGCCCCAGGAAGGCGAACAGGTGACCGCGAACAACGAGTTGGAAGCCTTGATCGTCGTCGAGGACCGGAGCGAGAGGATCCTCTATTTCGAAGGTGAACCTCGCTTCGAGGTCAAGTTCTTGCGGCGCGCTGTGGAAGACGACGAGAATCTGCACCTGGTGACTTTGCAGCGCACGGCGGAAAACAAGTTTCTGCGGTTGGGTGTGGAGGGGGCAGAAGAACTGGCCGGTGGGTTTCCCAGGACCCGCGACGAGCTGTTCGCTTACCGCGGTCTGATCCTGGGCAGCGTCGAAGCCAGCTTCTTCACCCACGACCAACTCCAGATGATCGAGGAATTCGTCAGCCAGCGCGGCGGTGGCCTGCTCGTCCTGGGAAGTCGACGGTCGCTGGGCCGTGGTGGCTACCAGGACACCCCGCTGGCCGATGTGCTTCCCGTAGTCATGCCGCCGACCCGCAGCGATGCCGTCGAGGGGTTCTACGCCGAGCTGCAAATCGAGTCCACCCGCTCGGGCCTGACTCATCCGGCGACCCAGATCGCCGGTGACATGGAGTCCTCGGCCCAGCGCTGGACCGAGCTTCCCGCCGTATCGGCCGTCAACCCGATTTACTCGGTGAAGCCTGGGGCCGTCACACTGCTGACAGGCAGCGCGGCCGAACTGGACGAGCCCATCGTCGTCCTTTCCTATCAGCGCTATGGGCGCGGAAAAGCCATCGCCTTCCCGATCCAGGACTCGTGGCTGTGGCAGATGCACGCCGACATGCCGCTCGACGACATGACCCACGAGACCTACTGGCGCCAGATGCTCAGGTGGTTGGTCAGCTACGTGCCGGACCCCGTTAGCGCGACGGCGTCCCGCGATCGGGTCGGACAGAACCAGTCGGTGGTCATCACCGCCGAGGTGCAGGACGAGACCTTCTTGAGCGTGAACAACGCCGAGGTCACGGCCGAGGTCATCGCTCCGTCGGGCGCTCGGGCCGACGTGCCCATGGAATGGGCCGTGGACGCCGACGGCGAGTATCGGGTCGGATTTGTTCCGGACGAGATGGGTCTCCACGAAATCCGCGTCACGGCGAGCAAGAACGGCGAGTATCTTGGGGAGTATTCGACGTTCGTCGAGTCGGCCGACCTGGCGACCGAGTACTTCGATGCCGAGATGCGAGTAACTCTGCTGCAGCAGATCGCGGAAGAGACCGGCGGGCGTTTCTACACTCCGGAAAATGTGGCGACACTTCCCGAAGACGTAAGTTTCACCGAGAGCGGGACTACTGTCGTCGAGGAACGCGATCTGTGGAACATGCCGATCGTCTTCTTCGTGCTGCTGATCCTCGTAGGCGTCGAGTGGGGCTATCGCAGGCGGCGGGGCCTGGTATGAGAACAGCTTCCGCCTTCGCCCTGTCGATGCTTTTGGGCGCCGTGCCTGCGGCGGCGCAGCAGAGCCATCTCGTCATCGTCACCGGTTTGAGCGGCGAAGCGAAGTACTCGACAGCGTTCCACGACTGGGCCACGACGCTCATCGACGCCGCCCAGAGCCGTTGGGGCGTGCCCGAATCCAACATCGTCTACCTGGCCGAGAACGCCGAAGCACATCCCGGCGTCGTCGACGACCGCTCGACTCGCGACAACGTCGAGCAGACTCTGCAGACCCTGGCTATACGCGCCGGTGCCTCCGACCCGGTCTTCATCATCTTGATCGGTCACGGCACCACCGGTGAGGGCGGCTCGAAGTTCAATCTTCCGGGCCCGGACATGACCGCTGAGGATTTCGCCGCGCTGTTGGACGCGTTCCCGACCCAGACGGTCTGCTTCGTCAATGCCGCAAGCGCCAGCGGCGAGTTCATTCCAGCGCTGTCAGGAAGGGACCGGGCGGTCATCACCGCCACGAAGACGCGCTACGAACGCAACGAGACGATCTTCGCCGGCTTCTTCGTTCAGGCCTACGCCGGAGAGGGTGCGGACGTCGACAAGGACCAGCGCGTCTCGGTGCTAGAAGCCTTCAACTATGCCAGCAGAGAAGTGGCGCGAGCCTACGAGTCGGAAGGGAAGCTGCTCACCGAGCACGCCATCCTGGACGACGAGCAGGTGGCCAGGAGCCTCTTCCTGTCCGGTTCGGCGGGTGCGACGCTGGCGGAGGCGACATCGTCCGATCCGCAATTGGCGGCGCTCTACCAGGAGAAACGGGCGCTGGAGGAACAGGTCGCCCAGCTTCGCAGCCGCAAGGATGAGATGGATCCCGAAGTCTACGACTTGCAACTGGAAGATCTGTTGGTCGAGTTGGCGCTGAAGACCCGGGAGATCCGCACTCTCGAGGAGAGGCAGGAGTGAATCGCATCGTACGAGCCGGCTACGCCCTGGCGACAGTTCTGATGCTGTCGGTTTGGGCCGGTGTGTCCGATGCGTACTCACAGCAGGAGGCGGCCGAGGACGCACTTCGAACTGGGCGCTACGACGATGCCATATCGGGGTATGCGTCGGTGGTAAGGCGCGAGCCGACCTCCGCATCAGCCGCCCGCGGCCTGGTGAGCGCTTACTTGGCCGTGGGGCGCTACGACGACGCTGTCGAGGCCGCAAGACGCTACATCGCTGCGAACCCGGGATCGGCCGCGCTGTGGAATTCGCTGGGCGAGGCGCTCTACGCTATCGGTGAGATCGACGAGGCGGCGGCGGCGTTCGAGTCCTCGATCATGGATGGCTCCGCCAGCGACGCTCTCAACGCCCGACTCAACCTCGCCGTTCTCCGCTACGACCGCGGCGAGCGCTCCCAAGCTTTCGTCATCTTCGACGGCTTCATCGATGTTTACAACGGCAGTCGCGGTCTCTCATCCCAGCAGCTCACCGCGGTCGGCACGGCGGTGAGGTACCTGGGCGCGGAAGATTGGCAGCTGTACCGTGACGCGCTGAAGGCCTACGACGAGGCCATCGCCGCCGACCCCGGCAACCTCGAGCCACGGGTTCTGGTGGGTGAGCTGTTCCTGGGTGCTTACAACAGCAGCGATGCCGCCGAGTCCTTCCGCGATGTTCTTGCCGTCAATCCGAACCACGCACGCGCTCTTCTGGGTATGGCTCAGCGCATGCGGTTCGATGGCGAGCCGGGCGCGCTGGACCTGACGCTGCGCAGCCTCGAGGTGAATCCGAATTTCGTAGCGGCGCGAGTCTTCCAAGCCGAGTTACTACTCGAGTTGGAAGATTTCGACGCTTCACTGGAAGCGGTCGAGGCCGGCCTGGCGGTCAACCCAGTCTCCTTGGAGGCTCTGTCGGCGCAGGCGGCGATACGCTACTTGCGCGGTGATGCCACGGGCTTCGAGGAGGCCAGGCGGCGCGTACTGGAGTTGAACCCGCAGTACGCGGAGCTCTACACGCGCTTGGCAGAGGCGAGCGCTCGCAACCGTCTCTACTTCCAGGCGGCCGATTTCGCTCGACGGGCCTTGGAGTTGGACGACAGATCGTGGCGCGGCTACGCGCTATTGGGGATCAACCAGTTGCGCACCGGTGCGATCGCCGATGGGGTGGCGAACCTCGAGATCGCCTTCGAGGGCGACCCGTTCGACGTGTGGACCAAGAACACCCTCGACTTGCTCGACACCTTCACCGAGTACGACGAGACACGCACCGATCGCTTCGTCATCGCCATCGATGGCAAGGAATCGGCGCTGCTCTCGCTCTACTTCGCAGACCTTGCTGAAGAGGCTTACGAACGCCTGGCTGCTCTGTACGGTTACCGCGCGGCAACCCCTATCAGGATCGAGGTATTTCGCAGTCACGCCGACTTTTCCGTTCGAACCGTCGGGCTGGTGGGCATGGGCGCGCTAGGCGTGAGCTTCGGGCCGGTCGTGGCCATGGACTCGCCGTCCGCCCGTGAGGTGGGCGGATTCAATTGGGGCTCGACCCTATGGCACGAGTTGGCTCACACGTTCCACATCGGCATGACCGAAGGCCGTGTGCCTCGTTGGTTCTCGGAGGGATTGGCGGTCTACGAGGAGCGGCGCGCGCGGCCCGGCTGGGGCGACGACGTGACGCCGGGATTTCTAACCGCGTACCTCCAAAATCGCCTGCTGACCGTCGCCGATCTCAACAACGGCTTCATGCGCCCGGCGTATCCGCAACAGCTGATTTTCTCGTACTACCAGGCGTCGTTGGTCTGCGAGTTCAGCGAAGAGCAAGCGGGGCCCCAGGCGCTGGTGGGCATGCTCACGGCCTACAAGAACGGCCTGACGACGCCCGAAGTGTTCGAGACCGT
>JBDHGH010000149.1:0-16201 GCA_039589995.1 Gemmatimonadota bacterium
GGCACTCGCTGCGGTAGAACGCAAACCCCATTGCGAAGATGATAAAGCAGCAGCTCGATACTCCCGCGCTACTGGTCGACGTTGAGGCACTGCGCAGCAACATCGCTACCATGCAAAAGATGGCGGACTCGTTTGGCGTTGCCCTTCGCCCACACACCAAGACGCACAAATCACCGCAGATAGCCAGGTTGCAGGCGGAAGCCGGTGCACGAGGCGTCACGGTGGCAAAAGTCGGGGAGGCGGAGGTCATGGCCGACGGCGGCCTCGATGACATCCTGATCGCGAACCAGGTCGTGGGGGTGGGGAAGATTCGGAGACTGATTGCCCTTTCCGAACGCGTGCGCCTCGGTGTGCTTGTAGACAGCCGCGACGGAGTCGAGATGTTGGACCGTACGTTCGGCGAAGCAGGTGTCACACTCGATGCGCTTATCGAGGTCGACACCGGAAAAGGCCGCTGCGGCCTGTCTGACGTGGACGAAATCGGCAAGTTGGCCGATGCTGTGGGTGACTCGTCCGGTCTGCGCCTACGCGGAGTGGAGACCCACGAGGGGCATGTTCCTGAAGGCGCGGTCAGCTCGGGGCAGATGCAAGAGCGGGCTGTCGCGGCGGGTCGACGTGTCGTGGAAATCGCAGAGATCCTGACAGAGCTCGGGCACACCATCGAGGAGATCAGCGTCGGCTCCACTCCGGCCGCACCTTGGACTGCTTCGGTCGCCGGGATCACCGAGATGCGACCCGGCACCTACATCTTCAACGACGTGAATCAGATGGCCATCGACCAGGCTGCGCCGAGCACCTGTGCGCTGAGTGTCTTGGCTACGGTTATTAGCCGGCCGTCGGCGGACCGGGCGGTGGTCGATGCCGGCAGCAAGTCGCTCTTTGCCGAACCGGCGCGCCGTGGGTTTGCCTTGGATAACTACGAAGGATTTGGCTACATCCGGCAGGCTCCGACGGCGCGCATCGCGAGTCTCAGCGAGGAGCATGGGGTGATAGAGATACCTGCCGGCCTCGAGTTTCCGAAAATCGGACAGCAGGTCGAGATCATCCCCAACCACGTTTGCCCTGCGGTGAATTTGCACGAGGAGTTTTACGTCGTCGATGGAGACGACGTCATCGACGTCTGGCCCATAGCAGCCCGAGGGAAGGTCAGATAGCGTCGCCCCTAGTTCCCGGGGGGCAGTTCGCCGACCACACGCTTCAACCACTCGCCCGCCGGCACGGTGGCTGTTCGTTCGACTCCGTTGATCAATTCCAACATCTCGATGGAGGCGCTGGATGGGTATCGGTTGGCAAATTCCCCCAACGTCATAGCGCGGTCCAGTTCGATAATATCCAAACGCGCAGGTTGTACCTCTAAGGCGGCACGCTCGGTCAATCGGTCGAAGCTGTTGAAGGACTGTCGAAAACTTGGGTCGTAGCTGTTTAACTTGGCCAACATTGTGTAGCCCAGGACCTGGTAGATCAACTCGCCGTAGTCGATGAAGACGACGAGCCCACCCAACTGCGTACCGTCGCTGGTCGTCGCCATAAACGATCCCCAAACCGCGGGCAGTCCGTTGACGTTGGACCGCGAAGCGCCGCCGGACTGTAGCCCTTCCTGCCCGAGAAATGCCTGAGCGGCTTCGTCCACCGATTCGCCTTGGCCCAGGCTGAGCTGGACTATCGCATCCTGATTGGGACTCAATGCGAAGAGCGCCTGCTTGGTGTTGTGATACTCCCAACCCGATGGCAGTTCGAGCTTGAATTCAAGATCGGGGTGCAAGAAGAGGTTGTTGCGGAAGAAGCCTTCTCGCGGATTTCTTCCGAAGACGAGGCCGTCGATCATTTGCATGTATGTCTCGCGACCCGTAACTCCATCGAACGTTCCGCCAGCCTCGGCAAGCTTTTCCTCCATGCGCGCCCGCCGGTCCCCGGGATCGGGATGTGTCGAGAGCCAGCTGGGGATGTCCCTGCCACCGGCTGCCTGCGTGACACGGTCGAGCATGTCGAAGACGTCGACCATCTCTGTCGGGTCGTATCCGGTGCTTCGCATGTAGCGGAAGCCGAGCTCGTCCGACTGTCGCTCGTCGTCGCGACCGAACTTGAGGAACAGCAGGCCGAGCCCCTGTGCTGCCATGTTAGCGTAGGGTGAGAACTCGGGGACGAATACCGTGCCAGCTGCCAAACCCAGCTGAGCCAACGTCGCGCGACTCAACTGCTCGGCCGAGTGCCGCGCGGTAACGTGGCCGATCTCGTGCCCCAATACGCCTGCCAGCTCAGCCTCGGAATTGAAATAGGCCAGAATGCCGCGAGTGACAAAGATGAAGCCGCCTGGCAGAGCGAAAGCATTGACCAGATCGTCGTCGGCGACTTGGAAGCTCCACGGCAGGTCGGGTTTCTCAGACTCTGCTGCCATCTCCAAGCCGATGTTGCTGACGTATGCTTGTAGGTCCGGGTCGTCGTAAAGTCCCATTTGGGCAGCGACTTGTTGAGAGCCTCCCCGGCCCATCTGGATCTCTTGGCCCTCGCTGACAAGGATGAATTGCCGTTCGCCGGTGGCCGGGTTGACGGGACAGCCGACCAGCGAGGCGGAAAGCGGTGCGATGGTCGCGACCGCCAACAGCTGCTTTCTGGATAACATCATAAAACAAAACTCGGGTCGCTTGGGTTCGCCAGCGGAGTCACCAACTAGATCCGACTATCGCCTTAGCACTACTTCTCGAGTGCCATCGTAGCTGATGGGCATCACCATCTGCATTCCGATTAGTTCAAGCTGTCCTTCGGTCTTCATGATTGCGTTGCTTGCAAGCATTACCCCGCGCTCCGGATCCCAGACGTAGCGGGTCGTCGATCGCCCCGTGTACGTGAACTCGACTTCGCCGGGCGCGGCGGCCGGTGTTCCTCGTGCTGTAACTGTCGTAAGGCCCTCGGAAAGGATGATGCGAGCGGGCCTTCCGTTCCATGTCGTGTCGCCCGCAAAGTGTGCCGTTCCGTCGTAGGAAGCCTCGGTGGCCATAGGTGCATCTACGGAGTACGACGTACGGTGCGGCCAGGGTTCCGCGGTGCCGGTGCGGTCCGGCGGCAACGGCGCGAGGAGTTCCGAGAATAGGGTGATCGGATCGGCGATCTCTCTCAGTTGGTCTGAGATCTCGGGAGTCTCATCCACCGCGATGCTGCCCGTTGGCGAGAGCGTGCCATGGAACGGTTTGCCGACCAGATCGCCGGCAAAGAAGTGCTGCTCGGGCGAGTCTCCGCCAGACCACAGGTCTAGGGACTCGAAGACAGCCGAGACGGGGTGACTTACCGTATCACCCTGGCCTATCTCAATAGCCACGACGGCCCTGACAGAATCCACGAAGCGCTGCTCGCCCATGGGTGATTGGATCAGGAACACGCTGCTGTCACTCACCTCGTACTGGAGCGGCGTCTCGGTAGGGCGGAACTCGTAGATCGCACCGCCGGAGCCTGCACACCCGGCCAGGGCCAGGCCGCACAGCACCAGCCGCGTGTGGCCGATTGCGGTCATCCTCGTCTGTCCTGACATGAGCTTCCCACCTTGAGGTAGCTGTAGGCTCGGCTTAGCTTAGGACGGCGCCGAGCCCCCGGCGCTGCGCCCTGCCATGGCTGAAACTCCAGCATGGCACATCTGCGTCTATAATATTGGGAAGCAGGTGCCCGCGCGATCAGCCGGCCCCGAAGCGCGAGATAGAGAGCCAGGATGCAAGAGGGTGAAAAGAAATACAAAGAACCTATAGCCTACGGGCTCTGGGCGGGTTGGCTGTTCGGCTTTGCGGGCCTCCAGCGTCTCTACTTAGGAAAATACGGGACGGGGTTCCTCTGGCTGTTCACATGGGGGCTTGGCGGGATCGGTCAGATCTACGACCTCATCACGCTTCGTCGCCAGGTGGAAGAGGCGAACCTACTGGAGGAAGTGCGGGCCATGAAGGCGTCGCGAAGACGCGATTCGGACCCCACGCCACATCAGGTGCTGCTCAGTGCGGCGATGAAGGAGGGCGGCCAGCTGACCGTGACCCAGGCGGCCATGATCACAGGCTACTCGTTCCAGGAAGCAGAGCAGCTGCTGCGCGACATGGTCGCCAGTGGCTACGTCGACATTGGGAACGAGCCCGACAGCGGCGTCATTGTCTATTACTTCCCCGAGCTGAAAGCTCGGCGCCGTCTTCGAGAGGAAATCGAGGATCTATAGAGAAAGGCCGGAGTCGAAACTCCGGCCTTCTTTTTCAGTGCCTTACCCGTCGTCTAGTTCCGCTTACCCAACACCGCAGTCAGTTCCACGATCTCGCCGTCGCGCTTCACCTTGATGATAACGGTGTCTCCCGGCGCATGATCGCGTAACGCGTACGTGTAGTCGTAGATATTCAGAACCTCTTTCCCGGCGAACTCGACCACCACGTCACCGCCTTGAATCCCGGCTTGCGCCGCCGGACTTCCCTCGCGCACACCCGAGAGCCGTAGTCCTCCGCCTTCGACCTCGCCGAAGTCGGGGATCGTCCCCAGGTAGGGGCCGTATCCACCACCACCACCCGCTTGTGGCCGCTCTTGTTTTACCAGCTTCAGCTCGCTGGGCCAGTTGCCCAATTCGATGATCAACTTAGCCGAAAGGGCGCTGACTTCCGCCATGCCTTCAGCGTTGATCAACTCCCAGTCGTCATCCGGCCGGTGATACTGCGAGTGAGTGCCGGTGAACATGTGGAGGACCGGGATTTCGCGGGCGTAGAAGGATGTTTGGTCGCTCGGCCCGTAACCGTCGCCTACGTGGCTGAGCGTGAGGGGACTCTCCGCATCCAACGAATCGAGAAGGGCTTCGAATTCCTCCGCCGTCTCGGTTCCGAATACCTGCATCTTGTTCTCGTTCAGGCGGCCGACCATGTCGAAATTGACCATCGCCTTGACTTTGTCCAGCGAGAACGGCGGGTGGCCGACGAAATACTCCGAACCGAGTAGGCCCATCTCCTCCGCAGAGAAAGCGATGAAGACCAGGCTTCTCGCGGGCAGCCGTTCCGGGTCATCGCTGAAGTACTTGGCCAGTCCCAACAGCACGGCGGTTCCCGAGGCATTGTCGTCCGCGCCGTTGTGTGGCACCTCTTCGTCGGGTGCCAGCGATCCCGGCCCACCCAGGCCCAGATGGTCATAGTGTGCGCCCACGACGATGATCTGGTCCGCCAACAGCGGATCGCGACCCTCGAGCATTCCAACGACGTTATACGCTTCGGCGCGCACGGGCTCGACCTTCGCCTCGAGCGTGACCTTCAATTCTCCGCCGGCCAGCCACTCTCGGATATCATCGTTGTCGATAATCTGGATCGCTGGAATTCCAACCGAGTGCGGTGGATCGCCCGCTTGGGGCACAGCGATCTGTGAGACGGTGATCAGCACGACTTCGGCCCCTTGATCCCGGGCGGTCGTAGCCTTGCGCCGCGGTGACGGATCGATACCCGAGCCATGGGGGTCGAAATCGTCTGGCGTGCCCCCCTTCAACACGACGATCAGAGGAGCGTCGCCTTGAGGGGCGCCTTCATAGGCGTCGGCGCTCAGACCGTAGTCGGCGCGATAGGCAACTCCGCTGGCCGAGCCGGCGCCAGAGAAGTTGAACGGCAACCACTCCTCGTTCAGCTTCAGGGTCCGCGTTCCCAGCGAGCCCTCCAGGACCAGCCGGCTGTCCGGGGAAATGGCAACCGTGGTCGTGACTTCGAATGGCTGCAAATAGCCGTTCTGACCCATGGCCCTGAGGCCATAGCCTTCGAACGCCTGTTGGATGTACCGAGCGGCCGCCAGTGCCCCCGGCTCGCCCGGTTCGCGCCCTGCCAGTTCGTCACTGGCCAAGTAGCGAACGTGGGCGAGTAACGAGTCAGGTACGAAGTCCTGGGCCAACGCCCCGGACGGTGTAGCAAAGACACACATCGCCGCCAATGCCAGCAGATGTAGCAGTGGTAGGCGGAAAGGTCTTACCTGGTTGCGCGAAACGCGCGCAACTGTATGGATTCTGGTTGTCATAGCAGGCGGGAAGTTAGAGGGGAGCGCCCCTGAATTCAACGTAGGAAGCCATATTTGGCCTCAGATAGCGGATTGTTCGTCAGGGAGATCGGCAATGGCCCGCCGGTAGTTGTGCTGCACGGCGGCCCTGGCGCTCAACACGACTATCTTTTCCCGGCCTTCGGCCGTCTGGCCGACGAGTTCCACCTTCGTTTCTACGACCAACGTGGCGGCGGGAGATCACAGGTAACGGACCCTCACAAGATCGGGTGGCGCGATCACGTAGCCGACTTGGAAGCGTTGCGGAAGGAGTGGCGGCTCGACCGTCTGCCACTCCTCGGCTACTCGTGGGGCGGTCTCCTTGCACTACTCTATGCGGCGGAGCATCCGGCCAATGTGAGGGCACTCGTGCTGGTGGCCCCTGCGGCGGGCTGGGGTGACCATCACCGCCGCTTCAAGGAGGAGCTCGATCGCCGCGGGCGCTCGGCAGCGGTTCAGAGAATGCAGGCCGAGCTGGAAGCTTCGGGCCTCAAACAAAGCGACCCGCAGCTGTACCAGCAGCGACGCTTCGATCTCAATGTGGCCGGCTACTACATGGATCCCGAGAACGCCCTAGGTTCGGAGACGTTTGTTGTACAGTTGCAGGCCCAGCAAGCGACGTGGGCGAGCCTGAAAGGCCACGGACCCGAGCTGAAGTCCCGGCTGCAACGCTTGCAGGTACCCACTCTCATATTGCACGGCCGCCATGATCCCATACCGTTAGAGTGGCCCGAAGAGCTGGCAAGCGTGTTACCTGAAGCTCGTTTGGTGGTGCTGGAGCACAGTGCCCACGTCCCCTATGTGGAGGAAGCGGAGGAAACGTTTGGTGAAATCCGCCGTTTCCTCTGGGAGCATGCTGAAAAGTGAAACAACGTCGCTATCGACTGGAGGAACAAGAACTCGCCGCGGCGGAGGCGATGGGACCGGGCCGCGTAGCGGTAATACCGCGCGCTGCCGCCGGCGTGGTTTTGGCCCGCGACACAATTGCCGGTCCGGAGGTCTTGCTCGTCCTTCGTCGGTCTGACGCGCGGTTCGCAGCAGGTGCCCACGTTTTCCCAGGTGGAACCCTCGATGCTGAAGACAGCGACCCCGAGTGGTCCGAGCTGCTTGTTGCACCTAAGGCCGAGGCAGTTGCCGGGGCCACTGACCCCAAGGGGTTGTCCGAGTTGACGTTCGTGGTTGCGGCGCTCCGTGAGACGTTCGAGGAAACCGGGGTTCTACTCGCAAGTGGCACTATCCCGAGTCCTGCTGAGCTGGCCGCGGCCCGCTCTGATCTGGTGACAGGCCAGCGTAGCTTTCTCGAGATTATCCGAGACTGGAAGGTACTTTTGGCGGCCGACCGACTCGTGCTTTGTGCTCGGTGGATTACACCCGAGGCGCTGCCCCGTCGGTATGATGCCCGGTTCTTTCTCGAGGAAGCACCGCCCGGCGTTGAGGTCTCGGCCGAGAAAGGCGACCGCAGGATGCGCTGGAGCAGTACTTTGATTTCCGTCTCCGCATGCTCTACCCGACGGCCAAGACTCTCAGCTGGCTGGAGGAGGGCGCGCGCGTAGCCGATTGGCGCGAGCGCTTTCTCAACATGGAGATCAGGACGATTCTGCCGAGGCTCCGCTGGGATGCAGACGGCAGTGTGATATCGATCATACCGGGCGAGCCGCGCTACGATGAACGGGACGGAGATGGCTGAGCCGGGTTCCAATCCTTGGGTGGAATGGCTGGTGGCGGCCAACCCAGGGCCGCTCACGCTCGACGGAACACGCACCTACATCCTGGGGCCGGGGCCGTGTGTTGTGGTCGACCCGGGGCCCGACCTCCCAGCTCACCTCGACGCTGTGGAGATCGCTTTGGGGGCGTACGACGTCGCGGCCATCTGCATCACGCACTACCACCCGGACCACGCTGCAGGTGCCGAACACCTGGCGGTCAGGCTGGGCGCACCACTGGCTGCGACGCCGGAGTCGGCCCGGTTGGCAGAGTTGGAGGCGTTGGACCAGCCGTTGTCCGAGGGTACGGCCGTCGAGTTCGGCGGCGGGCACCTGGAGGTCGTCCCGACTCCCGGACATTGTAGCGATCATGTCTGTTTCTACTGGCCCGATGAACGCGCTCTGTTTGCGGGTGATGTCATCATGGGTGAGGGCACTTCGATGATCGCTCCGCCGGAAGGTGACATGACGGCCTATCTGTCCACGCTGGAACGGCTCGCTCAAATGGAAGTGTCGGTCATCTATCCAGGGCACGGTGAGCCAGTCGAAGACCCGGTAGCGCGAGTATCCGAGTACATCGCACACCGCTTGGAGCGCGAGCAACAAGTACTCGGGGCATTAGCGGCAGGAGCAGAAACGCCTCACGCGATCCGTGCCGTTGTCTACGATGACCTGGACCCGCAGCTCTATCTCGCTGCGGAAGGCTCGGTCCTAGCGCACCTCTCCAAACTTCTTGCTGACGGGCGAGTTCTGGTAGAGGGCGAGCGCTACCGACTGGCTGAATAGGTCGCGTTTCGTAGCTGCGTGCCCGGTCTCCTCATCAGTTTCTTGACTCGGCTCTTCATCTGGGCGAGGTGGCTCGACAAGGGTCGGCTATGCTGCTAGACTCACCGGCCGTATGTCTCGACTCACGATAATCTTCCTGACGATCTTCATCGACCTCATCGGGTTCGGCATCGTGCTGCCCCTGCTGCCGTTCTATGCCACAGATTTTGGCGCGGACCCATTGGTCATAGGCCTGCTTGTAGCCATGCATCCGGCCATGCAGTTCCTTTTCGGGCCAATCTGGGGTCGCCTGTCGGATCGCATCGGGCGTCGACCCATCCTGCTGCTGGGGCTCGTGGGCTCGGGACTCTCGTACTTGCTGTTCGGCCTCGCCACAAACCTGACGTGGCTTTTCGCGTCGCGCATCATGCAGGGCATCGCCGGAGCCAACATCCCTGTTGCCCAGGCCTACATCGCGGACAGTACGGACTTGGAAAACCGAACCCGCGGGATGGGTTTGGTGGGTGCGGCGTTCGGGCTGGGCTTTATTGCCGGGCCGGCCATCGGTGGCGTGCTGGTGAACTTTGGCTATGCGGCGCCGGGGATTTTCGCGGCGGCGCTCTCGTTGGCGAACGCCGGCGCCGCCTTCTTCTATCTACCGGAGTCGTTGAGCCCGGAAGCCCGGGCCTCGGCACGGAGCGATGGCGCACCCGGGTTGGTCGGCCGTCTAAAGTTGGCGGTCAGTCTCGGGCTCCACCCGGCGATCGGTACCCTGATGGCGATCTATGTTCTCGCGACGTTCGTGTTCGCCGCTTTCACGACGGTCTTTCCGCTCTGGATCGCAGTCATACTCGACTACGACGCACAGCACGCGGGATACTTGATGGCGTACCTGGGACTCTTGATGGCCATCGTTCAGGGGCGCCTCATCGGTCCCATGGCTCGCCAATTCGGTGAGCGCCGATTGCTAGTGATCGGCACGACGGTCCTCATCCTGGGCTACGCCCTCATGCCGCTGGCCGATACGCTTGCGATTCTGTGCGCCGTTCTGGTTCTGATTGCTCTAGGGAGTGGGCTCAACTGGCCCACCGCCACCAGCCTCGCGTCCCAACACGCGACCATCGATCGACAGGGTGGCGTGCTCGGTGTGATGCAGTCGCTGTCGGCGCTAGGTCGAATGCTGGGAGCCGCCTGGGCCGGCTGGGTGTTTGGAACATGGCGGCCGGCCACGCCGTTCACCCTAAGCGCGGTGATCATGAGCCTTGCGGCGGCCTTTGCAATACTGTTTATGATTAAGGCGCCGGCCCCGCCGGCAACGAAAGTGGACCCCGTGACGCCGACGTCGGCGTAGAGTGGCTCGGGCTACGAGATCCGCATAGACTACCGAGAATAGCTAGAAGGCAGGAGACCATGCCCCAACCATTACCTGATACGCTGGGCGCCCTGAGAAAATCGGGCTATTGCGCTCGCTCCGTCAAAGACGAGATGCGGACGAATATCATACGAAAACTGGAAGCCGGGGAGCCTCTGTTTCCCGGGATTCTCGGGTACGAAGACTCCGTGGTTCCACAGCTCGTCAACGCCCTCCTGGCGCGGCATAACTTCATATTGCTGGGACTACGAGGTCAGGCAAAGAGCCGCATTTTACGTCAACTCGTCGATTTCTTGGACGAGCGGATCCCAATCGTTGCCGGATCCGAGGTGAACGACGACCCATTCCACCCGATCAGCAAGAACGGCCGCCTGACCGTGGAGGAGATGGGCGATGAGGCTCCCATCGATTGGGTGCCCCGGGACCAGCGATACGTGGAGAAGCTGGCGACACCGGACGTCACCATCGCCGACATGATCGGCGACGTCGATCCGATTCGAGCCGCTCGCGGTGGCCACGTGCTCTCGGACGAGCTGACCATCCACTACGGGCTTTTGCCCCGGGCCAATCGCGGCATCTTCGCCGTGAACGAGTTGCCGGATTTGGCGGGCAAGATCCAGGTAGGTCTCTTCAACATCATGCAGGAAGGCGACGTCCAGATTAAGGGGTACCCCATTCGACTTGCCCTGGACGTACAGCTTGTTTTCACTGCAAACCCCGAGGACTACACAGCCCGGGGTAAGATCATCACGCCGCTCAAGGACCGCATCGGTGCAGAGATACTGACCCATTACCCGCGGGACCTGGAACACGGCGTATCGATCACAGAGCAGGAGGCTTGGACGGATCGCGGCGGTAGACCCGTTCAGATCCCGTTGATGATCCGAGAGCTCATCGAACGCGTGGCCTTCGAGGCACGTGAGGACCAGCGAGTGGATAGACGCTCCGGCGTCTCGCAACGACTGCCCATTGCCGTGCTCGAGAGCGTAGTATCCAACGCCGAACGACGCGCCATCACCAATCAAGAGGACATCGTCGTGCCGTTCGTGGCAGACGTTTACGCCTCACTGCCTGCGATCACCGGCAAGCTCGAATTGGAATACGAGGGCGAACTGGAGGGCGGTGCGAAGATTGCCGACGACCTGATATCGCGCGCGGCCGGCACGACATTCGACGAGTACTTCGTTGAGGAGGACGCGGAGCCAGTGGTGGAGTACTTTGATACGGGTGGGCTATTACAGATCGGCGAACTGTCAGGCGCCGGTGCCACTCTCAAAGGGTTCGCAACGGTGCCGGGACTCGTGGAGTTGGCCCGTACGGCGGTGTCCGACGACTCGGACGTCGATGAATCGGCACGGCTGGTCGTGGCCAGCGAGCTGGTACTTGAAGGGCTGGTCGCCAAACGGAAGATCACCCGCAGCGATGCGGGTGGCTACGCACGTAGGAAGGACCGCCCACGGCGGTCACCCGGTCAGGGGTCGGGAGGCTCGGCGTGGACCCAAGAGCTATAAGCGGCTCTCACCATCTGTCGGCGGGGCGTCACCTGTACCCTGGCCTCGTCGTCGCACAGTTCCTCCACGGTTTCGAGGACTACGTCGCGGGCTTCCACGACGCGTTTCCCATCTACTCGCTGGCGCCCGAGTTCTTTGTCCTACTTCACGTTGGCCTGACGCTGCTCCTTGCTGCGTTGATCCCTTCTGTGGCTCACGGTCGGCCGTGGGCTCTCAAACTGGCCACGTTCTGGGCGATCGTGGAGATACTCAATGGGGCGGGCCACATCATGATCGCCTTCATCGAGTGGCGGTACTTCCCCGGGCTCTGGACCGCGCCACTGCTGCTGATGTTCGGCGCCGCACTGGGCCGCAGCCTTCGCGCTCCGGCACGAGCCGGAGAGCAGCCGGCGCCTGCCTAGCTCACGAATCCGAAAACCTCAGCAAAGACGGACGTTTCCAGTGGGCCTTTCTAATATTATATCATATAATAAATATAGAGTGAGAACGACGCAGTAGTAAGGAGACCGAGACCGTGAGTTCAGATTGACCGCAGCCCGTCGCCAGGCTGTTCAGCGCCGCAGCCATGAGACGCAGGAGAAGATCCTCGCCGCCGCCCTTAGCGTATTTGCCGAGCGGGGCTTCGAGGGTGCCAGCACCCACGAGATCGCCGATAAAGCCGGAGTAAACCAACCTCTCATCCTCTATCATTTTGGCTCGAAGGAGCTGCTTTGGCTGGCGGCGGCGGAAAACATTCTGGACCAGTTCTTGGATCGGTGGCGCCAGCGAGTCGAGTGGCTCGAAGGCCTGGGCTCTGCCGCGCGCCTGAAGATCATGCTAGAGGATTTCGTGGTCTTCGCGACGGAGCATCCCGAGCTGTTTCAATTCCTCATGGAGGCCAACAAGCGCGACAACACTCTACTGGCGGCGCTCGTTGAGAGCCGTCTAAAACCGTACTTTGAATTCGTCTGCGGGGAAATCGAAGAAGCCCAGTCCGAGGGAGCCATGCCGCGAGGAAACCCAGCGGTTCTCCATTACGCCATGATCGGCGCCGCCGCTACGCTGGGCGCATTGCGAAGCGAGTTGGAGATGCTCACCGGGATGGCGGCGGATGACCCCGAGGTTGTCGAAGCTCAGGCTGACGCAATCACCCGGCTGTTCTTCCCCGAGTGACCAGGAAGGAGAACACGGATGTCGGTCATTCAATAATCCTGTTCTGGTTCCGCTCAGATTGCGAAGGCGAGAATCAAGCGCAGCGTTCTGTACTGCATGTTGACGGTAGGTGATGGCGAAGGCAAGGCCGGATCGTCGGGTAGCCGAGATTGGCTGCTGCCCCAACCGAAGGTGAGGCCCGCCGTCAGGTCTGCGTCGCCGAGCCTGAATGCCGCCCCCGCGGTGATGAAGTAGATATCCCAGCCTGCCATACCTATGTCTGAAGTGTCGTCGCTACCCTCAATGTCGGCGGAAAAATCCGTGCGAAAACTGAGGTAACCGGAAAGGTGCGGCCTGAATGTGTGCTCCACTCCAACTCCGAAGTTGAGGACGTCGGCCAATTCCTGTGTCAGTTGCACGGTTATCGTGTCCCCCGTGCTCTGGCCGACGAACGGCTCGGGGCTGAGGATGGCGAACTCGCCCACCGGTGCGAAGTACTCCAGTGTGAAATGCAGTGTGCTCGACTCCCGCTTATAGGCCGCGCCTAACGCCACCGACCAGGGTGTCTTGTAGGTCGAGCTGAGCCCTTCCTGGTAGTCGGCTACAAACACGTTCTCCGAATTGAAAAGCGACCGATTGAAGAGCACTTTCCCGTCGCCAAAGAGGTTGATTCGTGGAGTGGTGACCGTCAGGCCCACGCTGGCCCCCAACCAGTCGAAGGCGATGCCCCCCTTGAACAGAATGGCCGCGTTCCAGTAGCTGAAGCCCCGATCCCGAATAGAGATAAAGCTCTCGTCTAAGTCGTTCAGCGACTCGAACATGAATCCCGTCGAGCCCTTCTGGTTGCGGTAGGAAACGTAGGCCGTGAGCCCGATGCCCATGACTTCCTGGAACGGGCTGGAATAGGACAGGCCGACCCAAGTTTCGTTCAGCTCACGTACAAACCCGACAGAGGAAAGAAAGTCTCCGGTCAGACTGTCGGTAACCTCCGCAAGGTCACCCAGCGCGACGGCGTTGACATCGGACTTGAACAGGTAGCGGGTGAACAGCGAGTAGGCCAGGACATCGTTGCCAAGGAAATGAAAAGGTAGAATGCCCGCAAAAAAGCCCGGTGCCAGATCCAGCCGAAGCTCGTTCAGGCTCGCATCGACTCCCAAAGCGGGATCGAACTTGATGTTGCTGAGTTCGAAAACCTTCTGGGTAGCGATGATCGATATGTCATCCACCAGCGAAAGCGCACCGGGATTGTAGTACGCCGCGCTGATGTCGACGACACTGCCTACGACAGCTCCGCTGAGCAGGTTGGCCCGGGTGCCGTACTGGTACGTCCAGTAGTGCGAGTCTTGGGCTGCCGCATCGGTAGCCGCAGCTGCAGCGAGAGTCACCGCGAAGGCTGCTCGTTTGATCGACGTAGTTAGGCACGGTAGGGTGTTCAACATCAGTCGCCAGTCTTCACCGAGTAGTGACAACAGCTTGCGTTATCCATCTAACCCGATCTCAACTGTCGATCAAGATACGCTTGGCGCCAATCGATCCAATAACCGCCGGTTGGCGGCTGGAAAGGCGTATCGGTCGAGCTTGCCGGGACTCACCCAGGCGTAGTCCTGGCAGCCCAGAGCCTTTGGGATCCCCGAGCGGTAGCGGCAGTGGTATGCGTGTAGGGTGATCTCGAAGTGGCTATAGGCGTGGTCTATGGACGCGATCTTCTCGCCGGGCTCGACTTCGATTCCCAGTTCTTCGTTAACCTCACGCACCACAGCGGCTTCCATCTCCTCCCCCTGCTCGCGCTTGCCGCCTGGGAATTCCCACAGTCCGCCCAACAGTCCTTCGAGCGGCCGTTTGGCGATGAGGATCTCTTCGTCACGCCAGATGACACCGACCGCTATGTCATAGTGGGGCCGTTTGCGCGCCGATCGACGCTTCGGCCGAAGCGCGACGGTTCCTCTGCGGTACGCCAGGCATCGAGTCTCGAGGGGACAGCTCGAGCAATCAGGGGAGCGCGGAATACAGATCGTCGCTCCGAGGTCCATCAACGCTTGGTTCACATCGCCAGGCCGCTCGTCAACCAGGGGCTCACCTGCCTCGCGAATCACGGCCTGAGTTGGGTTGCCGATGTCGTAGGCCCGGCTCAGCACGCGGCGAACGTTCCCGTCCACAGCGAGTGCCCTTTGACCGTATGCGATCGCAAGGAGAGCGCCGGCCACGTACTGGCCGATCCCGGGCAGGGCTCTCAGGCTGTCCGCATCGCTGGGCAGGCGACCTCCGTGCTCCTCCACGACGATGCGAGCAGCCCTGTGGAGATTTCGAGCGCGCGCATAGTAGCCCAGCCGCTCCCATGCCTTGAGCACCTCATCCAGGTCAGCCGCCGCCAGCGCGTCTAAGTCGGGAAAGCGGGCGAGGAAGCGATGGTAGTATGGGATGACGGTGTCCACCTGGGTTTGCACCAGCATGACTTCGGCTACCCATATACGGTACGGTTCGTTTGTCTGACGCCACGGAAGGTCGCGTTTGTGAGCGTCGTACCAGGCGAGTAGTCGCAGCCGAGTCTCATCTGCGGCCCGGGCCGCGCCCTGGCCCTTCTTTGCGGGACTCAAGAGACTGCGAGAGAATCGGTGCCGCTCAGCTCGCCCTGGTAGATGAAGCGGGCGGGACCCTCGAGTTCGAGCCCTGAGAACCGGCCGTCCGAGCCGCGCAGAAAGCGGATGGTCAGCACGTCGCCGCTGCGAGTCAGCATCGCCACTGGGGAATCCATCAGTCCTGCAGCGCAAAGCGCAACCGCAGAAGATGTAGATCCGCTTCCGCAGGCCAACGTCTCGGCCTCAACGCCCCGCTCGTACGAACGAATTCGCGCGTGGTGTCGGTCGGTTACCTCCACGAGGTGGATGTTGGCTCCCGCGGGCTCCAACTCCGGGGCGTGACGCAAGGGTCGGCATCTAGGCTCGATGGGACCTTCGGGCAGCTGATCTTCAAGAACCACGAAGTGCGTATTACCGATATCGACGTGATGGCCGACCTGCGACTTCCCGGCCGCGGTGACCATGAGATCTAGAGTCAGCCGCGGCTCGACGGCAAAGGTGAGACTGACGATGTCGTCGACCACGCGCGCGGCGATGTCGCTGCCCGCTGTGTCGACTAGCATGGAATCGCCGGCGAGTCCTTCAGCGATTGCGAAGCGAGCTGCGCAGCGGGTCCCGTTTCCACACGTGTCGATCTCTTCACCATCGGGGTTCCAAAAGCGCACGCGCACATCCGCGTCTTCACGCTCGCTGGGCGCAACGGTGATGAGGCCATCGGCCCCAACCGACCTGCGTCGAGCACAAACGAAACGGGCCAGCTCACCCAGGTCGGGCACAAGGAGGGCACCCGCTCCGTTTATCAAGATGAAGTCGTTACCGGCGCCTTCCATCTTGGTGAATGGGAGCGGTCTGGTGTGCAGTTGAGTCATGCGGGCCCGTGCTAGCCGGTGATCTCTTCTTCGTCTTTGATTTCGGCTCCGGAATCGACATCGCCGGGAGCGGCTTCGAGCAGCCCGGGCTCTTCTTCAGACTCGGGTTCGGCCTGTGGTTCGGGCTCGGGCGCGACCGTGTGGTCTTTGCGCTTGATGATCACGGCGGTTCCAACGAAGCCGACGACGAGGCCGATCAGCAACGGGACAAGCGTGATCAGGGAAAGCGGGACGTAAAAATGCCAGAAAAGGAAGACGACCT
>JBDHGH010000150.1:0-8846 GCA_039589995.1 Gemmatimonadota bacterium
CTCGACGAGGCGGCAGAGCTTGCCGCAACACTCGAGTCCATAGACCGAGCGTTCGGGCCCTCCGTGCAGATCGTCGTGGCAGACGGAGGTAGCAAAGACCGTACCGCCGAACTGGCCCGGAACCGCGCTGCCGTCGTGACGTCTATCCCAGGCCGAGGTCGACAGCTGAACGTCGGCGCCGGATCGGCAGCCGGCGACGTACTCGTGTTCCTTCACGCCGATGCACAGCTCGATCCGACGACCGATGAATCTCTGGCCGCAGCTTTGGCCGACCCCGACGTCGTCGGCGGTTGTTTCGAGGTTCGCCTCCGCGGCCCCAGCGGCGATCGAACGATCGCCCGTTGCCTTGCCGCCGCCATCAATTGGCGCAGTCGTGTCTTCAAGACGGCGACCGGCGACCAGGCAATTTTCGCCCGGCAAGACGTATTCGAGCAGGCAGGTGGATTTCCCTCCGACGACCTGTTCGAGGACGTGCTCTTCTACAGAAGGCTGAAGCGGCTGGGGAAGACCGTCGTTCTGAAGCCGGCGGTGAGCATATCGGATCGACGCTGGCGACGGCTCGGCTACTATCGAACGATCGCCAAGCATCTCTTACTTCGGCTGCTGTTCCAGCTGGGTGTACCGCCGGCTACGCTTGCGCGTTCTTATCGACGAGTTCGTTGAGCGGCTGGAAAGAGGCTCAACAGGTAATGGCCTGGACGTCGATCTGCTCGATGAACCAACGTTCGTTCTTGCCCAACACCAGCCTGAAAGGCAGAGCGAATGCTTCCTGGCCACGTCTGAACTCGACGGTGACCGAGGTCTGCTTCGCCTGCCAAGCCCGTGGATCAGGCTGGGTGATGATGCGATACCCCGAAGGACGGAAGCACGCGGCGAGTACGAGCATTCTATTGTAGACTTCGTCGTGCGAGTAGCTCCGCGAGATCGAGCCTTCCTCGGTCCCGAACACCGACGCCATGCGCCCGTACGCTTCGTCGGCTTCCGTGAATTCACCCGCTGCTTTCGCTCGCTGTGACTCGATGACCGCATCGAGGAAGGTTTCAACGGCCTGCTCCGGGGACGCCGCCCCCTCGGGCAAGTCCATACCCAGCGTGCTCGAACCGGAGCTGCCGCCACAACCTGTCAGGCCGAGAAGGACCGCCGCCACCACAACTCGTTCAAACTTGCCCACCTTCTGACTCCCCTCTATTCGGCAACAGCCGTTGCCGATCCCGCACGCCTGAAGCTGAGCTGATCTTCTCCAGCTTCACAGTCCACGATCACGTGATCGCCTTCAACGAAGCGACCCTCGATGACCGAGCTCGAAAGCGGGTTCAGCAGCAGCTTCTGCATCGCCCGCTTCAGTGGCCGAGCGCCAAATGCCGGATCATACCCTTCGGCGGCGATGAGATCCCGCGCCGCATCGGTGATCTCCAGCGCTAGTTTCTGGTCGGCCACCATGCGCTGGACGCGTACCAGCTGCAAATCGACGATCTGCCGAAGCTCATCGCGGCCCAGCGGCTTATAGATAATGATGTCGTCCACTCTGTTCAGGAACTCCGGGCGGAACGAAGCACGTAGCGCTTCCCAGACGTGCTTCTCGACGTCGCTCCAGTCATCGACTTCCTGATGCTCGAGAATATAGTGACTACCGACGTTGGACGTCATGATGATCACGGCATTCCGGAAGCTTACCGTCCGGCCGTGGCTATCGGTGAGCCGTCCGTCATCGAGCACCTGCAACAAGATGTTGAAGACGTCGGGATGCGCCTTCTCGATTTCGTCGAACAGGATAACGCTGTAAGGGCGACGCCGCACGCGCTCGGTCAGCTGGCCACCCTCCTCGTATCCTATATAACCCGGCGGCGCTCCGATGAGTCTTGCGACCGCGTGCTTCTCCATGTACTCCGACATATCGATCCGCACCATCGCCTGCTCGTCGTCGAATAGGAACTCCGCCAGCGCCCTGGCTGTCTCGGTCTTTCCAACGCCCGTCGGCCCAAGAAAGATGAAGCTGCCCACCGGCCGTTGCGGATCCTGCAGTCCGGCTCGATTGCGGCGTACCGCGTTGGACACCGCCGAGACGGCCTCGTTCTGGTTGACCACACGCAGGTGCAGATGGTCCTCGAGATGAACCAACCGCTCGCGGTCGCTTTCCATCATCTTGGTGACCGGGATACCCGTCCAGCGCGAGACCACGGTGGCCACGTCTTCCTCGGTGACCTCTTCCTTCAGGTATTTCCCCTCCGCCTGTAACTCGGCAAGCTTGTCCGTGGCGGTCTCGAGCTCGGCCTCCATCGCCGGGGTCCGACCGTAGATGATCTCCGCCGCGCGCTCGTTCTCGCCGGCACGGGTCGCCTGCTCCGCGTCTGTCCGCAGGTTCTCGATCAGTCCTTTGAGAGTCCGGATGTTTTCGATCGCCTCTTTCTCGGCTTGCCACTTCGCTTTCATTCCGGACGACCGCTCGCGCAGCTCGGCAAGCTCTTTTTCCAACCGGTCCAACCGCTTCTGGCTCTCCTTGTCCGTCTCCTTCTGGAGCGCCTGCTTCTCGATCTCCAATTGGACCATGCGCCGCTCTACTTCATCGATCTCGAGCGGCATCGAGTCGATCTCGATCCGCAGCATCGAAGCCGCCTCGTCGATCAAGTCGATCGCCTTATCGGGAAGGAAACGATCGGTGATGTAGCGATCGGAGAGTCGCGCTGCGTCGACGATTGCGCTATCGGTGATTCGCACCCCGTGGTGGACCTCGTAGCGCTCTTTCAAGCCGCGCAGAATAGCGACCGTGTCTTCCACGCTGGGTTGGGCCGTAAAGATCGGTTGGAAGCGTCGCTCCAAAGCCGAGTCGGTCTCGATGTGCTCGCGGTACTCGTTGAGCGTAGTGGCGCCCACTACTCGCAGGTGCCCACGCGCCAGCAACGGCTTCAGCATGTTGCCGGCATCGACCGCACCCTCGGCCGCCCCAGCACCGACGATGGTGTGCAACTCGTCGATGAAGACGATGTACTGTCCCTCGGCCTCCGTTATCTCCTTCAACAGCGCCTTGAATCGCTCCTCGAACTGGCCACGGTACTTGGTGCCGGCGACCATCGTCGCGATATCGACCTGGATTACTTGCTTGTCGCGCAACGACTCCGGCACATCGCCGTTTACGATGCGCTGGGCCAAGCCCTCGACGATCGCCGTCTTGCCTACGCCCGGCTCGCCGATCAAGACAGGATTGTTCTTCGTGCGGCGCGACAGAACCTGCATGACCCGTCGAATCTCTTCGTCGCGGCCGATCACGGGGTCCAGCTTGCCGCGACGCGCCATGTCGGTCAGATCCGTGGTGTACTTCTGGATCGTCTGGTACTTTTCCTCCGCATCCCGGTCCGTCACCCGGTGCGGGCCGCGCATCGACTGGATCGCCTGTTGCAGGTCATCGTGGCTCACACCCAGACCGCTCAGCAGTGGACCCGTCGAACTGGCCTTGTCCGAAGCCAGCGACAACAGCAGGTGCTCGCTGGAGATGAACTGGTCGCCCATCTCCCGAGCCTCGCGATCCGCTTCGTCCAGCACCTGGCCCAGCTCGCGCGAGGGCATCGGGTTGGGTCCACCCTCCTGCCGCGCCAACCGCTCCAACGCCTCGGCCACACTATCCTGCAACTCGTTCGGCCGAACGTTCAGCCGACCCAACAGCGGACCCGCAACGCCACCTTCCTGGTCCAGTAGCGCCTGGAGCAGGTGGATGTCCTCGACCGCCGGATTGCCCCGTCCCACAGCGAGGTTGATCGCGGCTTGCAGCGACTCACCCGCCTTAACCGTCAATCGATCGAATGAAATCATCTATTGTCTGTTGCCTCGTATCGGTCATGTACGAACCACGGCCACCCTCGGGTCACCGTGGGCGCCGTAGTCTATCGATGTGAAAGCATGATATACAAAGGCAACTCGTGTGCCAGGTAGCGCTGCCATATCGGCAGCATGCCTCGCGCCCTCGGCTGTCGGCTGTTGCCTTGACCGCTGAACGTTGGTGCTAGAAACGGAGCTAGTCTACCGGCACACTCTGCGGCCGCTCGCCAGCCGCCTTCGGGAGAACGACCCGCAGCACGCCTCCCCTGATGCCCGCCCGAATGCGATCGCGATCGAAGTTCGTGCGGAGCCGGAACCGGCGGTGATAGCCCCAGGGAAGCGCGCTCTCGGCTTCCTCGCGGCCTGCTGCTCGTCCCTCGATGACCAGTTCCTCTTTCTCAAGCGTCAGCTCGAGATCATCCTTTTGCACGCCCGGCATATCCGCCAGAACCACCATCTCGGAATCTGTGGAGTAGATGTCGACGGCAGGCCGGGTATAGTTGCGCCGGCGCACCCGGGCGTTCCGCTCGTCACCCAGCGAGTTGCGAGGGTCCTGTTTGTCACGTAGATCGTCTTTGCTACCCATGTCGCACCACTCCTAGCTTTCCGCTGGGCCGTCTTCCCACGGCATTCGCGCACTGTCGTCCTTCGAGCCGGGACTCTCGTTCGAGGAAGACTCCTCGCTCGGTTGGTTCGCCTCGTCACCGGCGACGTCGACGCTACGGCCCCGACCGGCTGTCGGCTTCGGCAGCTTGATCTCGAGCACACCGTCGCGCACTCGGGCCGCGACACCCGCCGCATCCACCTCGGCCGGCAAGCGGATGGCCAGGTTGAACTCTCCCGAAGGGCGCTCGCTGCGAATCATTCGGGCATCGGCGGGCGGCTTGAACCGCGGTCGGTCGCCCGCGATGGACAAAGCGCGACCCGAAATGGAGACTTCGACCTCGTCGCGTCGCAAGCCGGGGACCTCGACGCGCGCAAGATAGCCGTCGTCCTCGACTTGCAACTCGTGCTTGGGATACTCGCGCCTAAAGCCGAAGTCCGGCGCCAAGCCAACGACCTGATCGAACAGGCCGGTCACAGCTTCTTTAAGCTCTGCCAGCGCCCCACGACCGGACGCGGTCTTTTTCTCTTCGCTCACCTGCTGATCCTCCTGTTTAGGACTGCTTCTGCGTGGCTCTTCTCAGTACGATCAACCCACCGGTCTCGGTTTCGTCTGATCCTGGTCCCGCATGACTACGGTCTGAGCGATGCGGTCCTGCAAGGCCTGTCGATTGCGATCCCAGAACATCTCGAAGAACCCCAACAACCCTGTGAAGACCGATGCCGCGTATCCGCCGAAGCGATTGAACGATACCCACACTCCTATCGGCTTGCCATCCAGGCGCACGACGCGGATGCGCATCAGCCTCTTCCCCGGCGTTCTGCCACCCCAGTAGGCCAGAAAGATAGTGAAGTACAGGCCAGCCCACCCGAACCCGAGCCCGATTTCATCGGCGACCCCCAGAAGCAGACCGATGAGGCCTTTGTCGCGCTCACTCTCGAGATCATCCTCGAGCCTGGCGTTGCTGCTTTGCAAGGTCTCGATGCGCCGTTGCTGACTCTCCAACCGGTCCGCGGCAAGTGCCGAGCCGACGGGCTCGCGCAATGCGGCGACCTGCATCGAATCACCGGCCTGAACGGCGGCTGCGTAGGCGATGGCCAAGGAGTCGGCGTTCAACTCAGAACGGGCCTCGCCCGCGGGGAGGTTGGCATCGACGAGCCCGGCGCGGGCAGCATCGATAGCCCACGGTTCTTCCTTCCCTGCCACTAGCTCCTCCACTGCCTCGCGGATCTCGTCTGGCGCCGCTCCCTGTTTGGTCATGCGCTGCGCGAAGCTCTTTGTCGCTTCGCGCATCTCGACCTCGGTGTCTGCACCGGTGATGGCGATCACGTCGGTCGCCAGGCCGCCCACCTCCGCCAAACCGAGTCCGCTCACAATGCTGCCGGTATCGAGAGATATAGGGCTGTCGTCGTCAGATAGGTTGATCCAGCTGCCGCCGATGGTCAGGACCAGAAAGAACAGCCCCAGCGAACCGAACGTGGCCACCCTGGCGCTCTTTCCCAATACTCCCGCCGACGGTCGCATCGCCGTGCGGAAGCACAGGAAGGCAACGGTGAGACCGAGCAAGAACCAGCCAACGGATCCGAGGACGGCTATGGCGACGAGGTCGATCCCCATGGCGACTCCCCTTCGCCAGGGCCGGGCCAACGGCGTGCCCAGTAACTCCGGCGCCACCGAAAACGCGTCGGGCGTGATGATTTCGCGGGGATCTCGAGTGGGACCTTCCATGTGTGTCAATCTACTACGACGGTTCCACGATGTCGAAAACGTGACTCTGGCGTGGGGCTGCCGGGGTGCCTACTCTTAGAGCGCCCCCTGGCTGCGAGCTGCTCCATAGCGAAGGTGCCATTCGGCCCCCGAGGAGGAGACCCATGCGACTGCCGCTCATAGCCACCTTGTTGCTGTCGATCCCCGCTGCCACCGTGCACGCACAGGACCCCGCCGTAACCGCTCCGGTCGACACAGTCGCGGTACAGGAAGAGGCCGCCCTCGCAACGCCCGGACCCGTGGTGGTCCCCGAGCCCAGCGAGAAGGCCATGCGCTATTTCAGGAGCGGCAACTTTCTCTGGTTCGTCAACACGATCTGGGGGCTGTTGATTCCGGCGCTGTTCCTGTTCACCGGCCTGTCGGGAGCGATCCGCGACTGGGCGCAGGCGATCGGAAGAAAGTGGTTCTTCGTGGTCGGCGTCTACATCGTCATCTTCCTGGCGATGAATTTTGTCATCAACCTGCCTCTCGATTACTACCAGGGTTTCGTGCGTCAACACGCCTACGACCTGTCCAACCAGACGGCTGGAAAATGGTTTGGTGATTCGCTGAAGGGGCTGATGGTCGGAATGATCGCTGGCGTTCTGTTCCTCTGGGTACCCTATCTGTTGCTCAAGAAAAGCCCGCGCCGTTGGTGGTTGTACACCGGCTTGGCGGCAGTTCCGTTTCTCTTTTTCGTGATACTGATCAGTCCGATCTGGGTCGACCCGCTGTTCAACGACTTCGGTCCGATGCAGGACAAGGCCCTCGAGGCGCGTATCCTCGACCTGGCAGACCGGGCTGGGATCCAGGGCGGGCGGGTGTACGAGGTCAACAAGAGCGTGGACACCGAAGCGGTGAACGCCTACGTGACGGGGTTCGCGGGCACGAAGCGAATTGTCCTGTGGGACACGATCATCGAGAAGTTGGAAGAAGACGAACTTGTGTTCGTGATGGGGCACGAGATGGGCCATTACGTGCTGAACCATGCGATCAAGGGGATCCTGTTCTTCTCGGTACTGATCATGGTGGCGCTGTACCTCATCCACCGCTCGGCGGGCAGCCTGATCGATCGCTATAAGGGTCGATTCAAGTTCGATCGGCTGGCGGACATCGCGTCGCTACCCTTGTTGATGTTGCTCTTTAACATTTTCTGGCTGCTGGCCGCACCTGTCGCCATGGCCTATACCCGCCACATGGAGCACGAGTCGGACCGGTTCGGACTGGAGATCACGAAGGACAACTACGACGCGGCCAACGCTTTCGTGAAACTCCAGTTGGAGAATCTGTCGAATCCCAGGCCGGGTCCGATCTACAAGGCCTGGCGCGCCACCCACCCGCCCCTGGGCGAGCGAATCGACTTCTGTAACGCCTACAAGCCGTGGCAGACGGGCGAGCCTTTGAAGTATGGGCACCTTTTCACCAGCCAGTAGGCGGCTAGGCCTGACTTTGTCCCGACGCTTCACGCAACGACAGGGTAGCCGACTCGCGTGGGCGGCGCTCACGCTCGTTCTCCTGGGGCACCCCGGTGAAGCCGGAGCGCAGACCACGGGTCAGATCATCGGGCGCATAACCGATGCCGTGACCAAAGAGCCGATCGCGACAGCGGAGGTCCGGATCGATCGACTCCAACTGGGAGCACTGACCTCCGAGCGCGGCGACTTCATCATCGCCTCGGTACCCACGGGCGAGTACGAGCTCGTCATACAACTGCTCGGCTATCGAACCGTCACAACCACGATCCTCGTGCGTGCCGGTCGCACGATACCGGTGAATCTCGAATTGACCCCGGCTCCGGTGGAGGTGGAGGGCGTCACGGCCGAGGTTGAACGGGTCCGACTGGTCGATCCCGAAGCCACCGTATCTCAGGAGATCATACTGGGCCGTGACCTGCTGGAACTTCCCATCGACAACACCGAACAAGTCATCGAGTTGACCACCGGCGTAACCGAAGGACACTTCCGAGGAGGCCGCGTCGGACAGGAGACGTACCGGATCGACGGCCTCGAGGTGAGGGACCAGTTCTCCGCTTCCGGAACTATCGGCGGGATCGAGGTTTCGCCCTACGCGCTCTCGGAGATCGAAGTCGTTACAGGCGGTACGAGGCCCGAGTACGGTTCCGCGATCTCGGGCGCCGTCAGCTACGTGACCCGGCGCGGGAACCCGGAGCGCTGGGAGGGTCGCGCCGAAGTGTCCAGCGATGGGTGGCTTCCAGATGACGCCTACCGCGGTTTCTCCAGCCTCTCGGCCTCGCTGGGTGGGCCGCTGGGATTCGGCGATCGAGCCACGATCTTCGCCGATGTGCTGGCTCAAGGTTTCGGGGACAGCGACCCCCGAGCACGAGGCTTGACCTGCCTGCAGCCCGGCGACGGCGACGATCAACTGGCTGGTGCGATCGGCGCCTTGAACACGGCCGCTCCGCAACTCTACTGCCCTTACACGGCGTCGCGATTGCCCTACCAGCGCGGTGATCGGTTCATCGGCCTGCTGCGGTGGGACCAGCCGCTGGCGACTTCCACCAACCTGACGCTGTCGTTCATATACAATCGGCGACAGAGCGAACTGTATACTCCCGAGTTCAAGTACAACCCGGAATTTCAGCAGGGTCAGCGAACGAAGGGCTACCTGGCCACCGCCACGTTGGACTGGGGCAAGACCGTGCCGGGAAGAGCCTATCATGTCATCG
>JBDHGH010000151.1:0-8784 GCA_039589995.1 Gemmatimonadota bacterium
CTCGACTGGGCTTCTCGGTGGATACCTGAGCTGCCGCCAGGCTCTCGGCATGTTGCTCCAGTCGCTCGATGCCGAAGATTTCGGCGCGAATCGGCTGTTCGTCCGAGGCCGGAATGAAAATAGCCGTTTCCCTGGAGCTCACGTCTGGCTGTCCCGGGCCATCGTGCCCCACCGAAACTGCAAGGTGCCCTGAATCGATTCAATGACTGTCATTCTCCCCCATATGACGCGGTGTGGATATGGAGGTCAAGGGCTCTGTGGGAAAGCGCGGTGGGGGCGAGGGGCGTTGATCAGCCGCCTTTCTTGAGATCCGCCAGCTTCTGCGCTGCGTTGGCGTTGCCTGGGTCAAGCTCCAACGCCTTCTCGTAGCTGCGGATGGCCATCTCCTTGTCGCCCTGGGTCATGTACGCCTCGCCCAGACTGTCGTAGGCGTTCGAGGATTCCGGGTAGAGTTGGACATACCGATTAAAAACCTGGATGGCTTCGAGTGACTTTCCACTTCCGAGCAGTCGATGGCCAAGCGTATTCACATCCCACTCGGTGAAGGCGCGCTTCCCGAACTCCTGTTCGAGTTCTTGGAACCGTGCATTGCCGGCCTCCAAACCCTCGGTGCGGTACGCCAATTCGATTGAGCGAGAAGCGAACATTCGCTGGGCGAACGGTGCCTCGGGATAATGCTTCAGATTGAGGGTCAGAATTCCGACCGCATCGTCCAGCGACCCCTTCCGTATGACGGCGTTCGCCACCTCGGTCAGCGTTACCACACCGAAGTCGTAGGACGATCTTCCGTAATAGCGTTCGCGCAGTTCGGCGTATTCCTGCTCGATGCCTTCGAGGCCGCCTTCCTCGTAGGCGAGCGTCAGAACGTCCTGCAGCGGGCGCGGCTTTCTCACACCGCGATGGCAGGTTGTGCACGTAGCCGTTACCGGTGGCTCGGCCCGCTCCTCGAGGCTGGCCAGGTAGTCCCCATTGATCGTCTCGACCATGCGCAGCATCTCCCGGGCCTTACGCTTGGTCGGCTTCTCGTCGCTGGGGAAGTCGAATTGGGCCAGGGGCATCCCTTCTTCGCCGACGTGGCAAAACTGGCAGCGCACGCCCAGTGCCCGGGTGAAGCCGGCCATGATGTTCACCAACTCCCTAGTCTCGATGTCCTGCGGCAGCACCTCGAGGTTGACCAGTGAGTCCGGTGGCCACTGAGCCCGAGCCGTCGACGGGGCGAGCGCGGCCGCGAGTACTAAGGCCGCCAGTATGCCCGATCGTGAGGCGAATTTCTGCTCGGCAAGCGTCATGATAGTTCTCCCGTCGGGGGTGTCGGTCCGGCTCGTACACGGTGTAGCAACGCAGTAACCGAGTGGCGGGTTTCCGGCGCTGTTCCGGCCGGGGTCGCCAGTTGCCTCGCCGGCAGAGACACATGTAAGTTGCCGGGCCCCATCAAGCTGTCGATTCTGAGAGAAACGAAAGACGAGTGAGCCCATGATCGAGGAACTTTATACCCCGAAGCAGATCGAACTCAGGAACCGCGCTAGGGAGCTAGCCGAGACGGCGATGCGCCCGGTAGCGGCCAAGTACGATGAAGCACAGGAGTACCCCTGGGAGGTTCAGAAGGCCATCAAGGAAGCGGGGCTGTCCGGCGTCTGGATCCCGGAGGAGTACGGCGGTCTGGGCGGGGGCGTGCTCGACCTGTGTTTGGTAGTGGAGGAATTTTCACGGGCGTGCGGCGGCATGGGCGTCGGTTTCGCGGTGAACGCGCTGGGCTCGTTTCCCATTCTGGTCGGCGGGACCGACGAACAGAAGGAACGTTGGCTGCCGAGTATTGCGTCGGGTGACAAGCTGATCTCGTTTGGAATCTCGGAGGCGAAGGCAGGTTCAGACGCGGGTTCCATGATTACCGAAGCGACGCGCGACGGGGATTCTTACGTCATCAACGGCGACAAGAAGTGGAACACCGGTGGTGCAGTCTCGTCGTACAACACGATCTTCGCGGTTACCGAGCCGGGTCGGGGCGCCCGTGGCATCTCGGCCTTTGTCGTCGAGGACGGCACACCGGGCTACAGCGTAGGCAAGCACGAGGACAAGATGGGTATCCGCTGCGTCCCGGTGGTGGAGATCCACCTGAAGGACTGCCGGGTGTCCGCGGACAACCTGCTGGGCGGAAAAGAAGGGCGAGGTTTCAAGCACGCGATGATCACCCTGGACCGGGCCCGCCCCGGCGTAGCGGCCCAGGCTGTTGGGCTGGCCCAGGGCGCGCTGGACCTGGCGATGGACTATACGCACGAACGCCATCAGTTCGGCCAGTCGGTCAGTTCCTTCCAGGGCGTCCAGTGGATGCTGGCGGATATGGCGACGCAGATCGAGGCGGCGCGTCAGCTGGTGCATACGGCCGCGCGGACGATCGACTCGGGCGCCAAGAGCATCTCCAAAGTCTCGGCGATGTGTAAGCTGTTTGCCACCGATGTCGCCATGAAGGTGACGACGGATTGCGTGCAGCTGTTCGGCGGCTACGGCTACTGCAAGGACTATCCCATCGAGAAGTATATGCGGGATGCGAAGATCACGCAGATCTATGAGGGGACCAATCAGATTCAGCGGTTGGTGATTGCGCGGAATTTGATGAGGGAGGCAGCAGGGGGTTAGGGTTGGGAGACGAACATCGAACATCCATCATCGATTTAGGAGCTTCGAAGATGGAGACGAACAAAAGAAATATCGAATACCGAACACCAGTGCCGAAGTGAAGATCTTCAATTCAGGATTGGCATTCGGCATTCGATGTTAGTTAATTCGTCTCCATCTTGAGACTTGAGATTTCGATGTTGGATGTTCGATGTTCGTCTCCCTAGTATACCATGTGCTCCGGCATCCTGACCGCAATCACTTTCCCCAGCGCCGTGACCTCTCCCTCGGCCGATAGCGTAGCCTCGACCACAACCTTGCGTTCCGTCGCTTCCAGTACCTTCCCGCGCACTTCCAATTCCGGGCCTAGAGGCGTCGGGCGCACGTAGTCGACGTGTAGAGAAGCCGTAACGAAACGCGGCAGTTCTCCTTGTGGGACGGGTTGTGCCGACGGGTCCCAGCCTTCCAGTCGCGCGGCAGCCGCCGAGGCGGAACCGGTTCCATGGCAATCGATCAGCGAGGCGATCAGCCCGCCGTAGACGTAGCCGGGGATCGCGGTGTGGTATTGGCGCGGTGTGTAGCGCGCCACCGACTCTTCGCCTTCCCAACGACTCTTCAGCTGGTGACCGGCCTCGTTCAGCCGTCCACAGCCGTAGCAGTGGGCGACATCGGCAGGGTAGTAGTCCTGAAACGCAAGTGAGTGTTTGGTCATAATGGGTCGCGGTCGTTTCAGTGTTTCTCCATGTAGTCAATGATCACTGCGGTCATGGTCTTCGCCCCAACGAATATCGACTCCTCATCCGCAACGTAGTCCGGGGAATGTGGCATGCCAACGGTGCCCAGCGCCGCATTGGAAACACCCAGCCAATACATCGCACCCGGCACGGTCTGCTGATAGAAGGCGAAGTCCTCGCTGAAGTACGGTGTGATCTCGTTGACTTCCAGCAATCCGACCCCGACGACCGCGCGAATCGTCGCGAGCGTACTCCGTACCAGATCCGGATCGTTGACCATATCGGGCAGCGCCTGGGCCTCGTAGCTGAACTCGTAGGTGACGCCTTCGAGGCTGATGGCGGCGAGCGCTTCCTTCATCTTCAGCTCGGCGCGGGCTCGCGCTTCCGGGCTTCCGGCCCGGATCATGCCGCTCAGCACCCAATCTCCCTGCTCTGGGCGCGGGTGCGGAGGTCCCATCATGGCCCCGACGAAGTCCTTCGGTGCCACGGCCTGGCCGGTATTGACCGAGTTGAGCGCTCGAAGGTAAGCGCGGGTGGCTGTCTCGAGATCGCCGTCGCCGCTGATCGTCACCGTGACCCGGTCGAGTCCGGGCAGAGCCGGGCCCTCGACGCTTCCGATCTGACCGACCTGGAGCGGGGCTGTGTGGAAGGCGAAGATCACCTCGGGAGCGGGATTCTCGAGTGCGCCGTCCTCGATCATCGCGTGAGCGCCCTGAATGTTCTCTTCGGCGGGCTGGAAGATGAACTTGACCGTCCCCGGCAGGTCGTCTCGAATGGCCGCCAGAGCCTCGGCCAGCGCCAGACCGACGGTCGTGTGAATGTCGTGGCCGCAGATGTGGCGCACGCCCGGCGTCTCGGATGCGAAGGAAACGGGGTCGGGGGCGTTTGAATGTACCGCGTCCATGTCGGCTCGGAAGGCGACGACGGCTCCGGGCGCGCCGCCCTTCAGCACGCCCACAACGCCGTGTCCACCGACATCCGTCCGTACATCCAGACCCAGCGCACGCAGTCGGGCCGCGACCACGCCGGCGGTCCGTTCCTCCTGACCGGAGGCCTCGGGATGCCGGTGCAGGTCGCGTCGCACGTCGATGAGCTCTTGCCGTAACGAACCCAGACGACGGTCGGCCTTGTCGACCAGTTCTTGGCTCTGTGCGAATGCCGTGGACCCGGTCGCCAGAGCGAACGTGGCCGCCAGTCCGGCCATCATTGAGACGTGTGCGGTAGTCATGATTAGACACCCTTCTGTGGGATTCGGGTCTGGGCTGTTGCTGACCCTACGGCCTGTCTAGCCAACCTGTTTCCCGGTCGAGATATCCTCGACGGGTCGTATGGGCTCCAGCCGTGCTGAAGAAATCAGCAGAAAGAAGGTGTGGACAACGTGGGTGCGGATCAACAGGTTGTCCGATCATGAATGCGGCTGGTGATCGAGGAGTGTACGGATGAGAATAGGGTGGACGCTGACGGTTTTATGTTCCCTCTCGTTCGTCATGCCGTTCGCGGGCCGGGGGCTGCATGCCCAGGACGACACCTCCAACCAGATCTGGGCGGACTTCATTGTCACCCAACCGTGGAACGAACACTGGCAGTTCGGCCTCGATATGCAAGGCCAGGCCGAGCTCGATCGCGAGAACTGGTGGAGCCTCCGGGCAACGCCGAAAGCGGAACACTTCGTAACGGACTGGCTCGACTTCATCGGGGAAGCCCTGGTGGCGTATACTCTGCAGCAACCCGATCTGCGGTCTCTTGAGCTATCGCCTCGCATAGGCTTTCGCTTGCACCTCTTCAACGAGGTGTTGGACTACATAAGGCCGGAACGCATCCCCCTGACCCGTCTCGATCTCTACAACCTGACGCGTCTCGAATACCGCGCCTTCTGGTACTCGGACGACACGTCCGCTCAGAGTTGGCGTCTCCGGAGTCGTCTCGGGGGGAAGGTCGCCATCAACCACAGACGATTATCGGAAGCTCGGACGCTGTATGGGATCCTCGATGTGGAGGTGTTCATTCCCTTGGGCGATGACATACCCGAGACGTTCGCCAACAAGTACCGGATTCGGGTCGGCTTCGGTTATCGCGTCAACTACAAGTGGAGATTCGAGACCTTATACGTCTTCGATGATTCCCGCAACACACTCCAAGACGACTTCACGCAGACCAGCAATGTCTTGGATTTCAGGGTGAAGCGATATCGCTGATATCTACCAGGCCGCCGGCGCCTAATGCGACCCGCCGGCCGGAAAAACAAGGAGTGGGTGGAATGCTAACGAGTTTGTCTAAGGCAATGCGAGTAGTGATCGGTGTGATCGCTTCCTCGCTCGTTGCGACGCCGGTGTTTGCTCAGTCGACCCAGGAAACCGAAGCATTGGCCAAGCAATCGCAGAATCCCATCGCCAACCTCATCAGTTTGCCCCTTCAGAACAACACATCATTCGGGATCGGTCCCGAAAACGCGGTGAACAACACGTTGAACATCCAGCCGGTCTATCCGTTCACCGTCGGTGGGGTGAACGTGATCAACCGTTTCATCCTGCCCGTGGTTTACGAAGGCGAGCCGGTGGCGGGCGTGGGAAGTGTATTCGGGCTCGGAGACCTCAGCTACACGGCGTTTCTCTCGCCGGCTAAGGCCGGTGCGGTGACCTGGGGTATCGGGCCGTCGTTTCTCTTCCCGACGGGTACCGACGACCGACTCGGCAGCGGCAAGTGGTCTGCTGGGGTCGGCGCCGTAGTGCTAACGATTGCGGGCAAGTGGGTGATCGGCGCACTGGCGCAAAACGTCTGGTCGTTTGCAGGGGACGACCAACGGAGCGACGTCAATTTCTTCCTCTCTCAGTACTTCATCAACTACAATATCGAAAACGGCTGGTATCTCAGTTCCGCGCCGATCATAACGGCGAATTGGGAGGCAGACAGCGGTGAGCAGTGGACGGTGCCGGTCGGTGGCGGTGCCGGGAAGATCTTCCGAATGGGCAAGACGCCGGTGGATGCGCAAATACAAGCGTTTTACAACGTGAAGAAGCCGCAGGGAGGACCCGACTGGAGCCTGCGGCTGCAGTTCAAGCTGCTCTTCCCCAAGTGACGGGCACCCGTGCGGATTCAAAGAAAAAACCCGCCTGGTAGAGAGTTCGCCAGGCGGGTTCTTCTTTCGGTTGGTTCTAGTTCGTGCCGATTTTCTCTTTGACGCGTTCCAGGTTAGCTCGGTACACAGCGAGGAATTGGTTGTTTGTGGTCTCTGCCAGCTCCACCGCCTTCTTGTAGTTGTCTTTCGCCAGCTGGAACTGACCCGCTCCGTCGTAGGCGTCGCCCAGACTGTCGTACACGTTAGCCGAGCCAGGGTAGACTTCGACGTTGCGTTTGAGTACTGCGATGGCCTGGTCAAACTGCTCCTGCCCTATATAGTAGTAGCCGAGCTGATTCACTGTGGCCTCGGGCGTGGTGATCTCGTAACCATACTTGTTGGAGAGGGCCGCGTAGTGTGCATCGAAGGCCGCCAGTCCACCTTCATCCGCCAGCGCTGCGAAGCTTGGGATGCCCCACGTGTCGTATAGTAGCTCGAGGGCGCTATAGGTGGTTCGGTGAGGGATCGAACCGTGAGTCTCTTCTTCCATCACGGCGAATTCCCACTCAAACGTTTCGGGTGCGTGGTTCTGCAGAGCTGCGGCAAACTCCCAGGCACTCGATAGCATCGCTCCGCCTTCGTTACCCATCGTATAGTAGAGGAACCGATCGCTTTCCGGATATTCCGCGAAGAACGACTCCACTTCCTCGATCAAGGCACCGTCATTCCACCAAAGGCTTGGGCTGATGGAGACGTAGGCGTCGAAGACTTCGGGTCGAGCTAGTAGCGCGTAGACGGCGAACAATCCGCCAAACGAATGGCCGACCAGTACGTTGTACGGCGCAGTTCGATAGTTCTCTTCGATGTACGGTTTCAGTTCGTTCGCGATGAACGTCAGGAAATGTTCGGCGCCGCCCGCCGTCGGGAAGTTGTTGTCCGTATCGGATGTCGTCACAGGGGTCAGGTCGCGGGTCCGGTCCGTGTTGGGTAACGCGACCAGGATCATCTGTGACATGTTCCCGTTTCGGGAAAGAAAATCGATGATGCCCGTTGTATGATGGAAGTGAGCGTCACCATCCAATAGGTAGAGCACCGGATAGATGGCCGACGATCCGTCGTAACCCGGCGGAGTGTACACCAGGATGGTTCGGTCCTCGTCGAGCGTCTCGGAACGGAGCGTAAGCGTCTCGCCGATGATGATGGGTTCGGCTTCGTACTGCGCGAAGGCAATCCCGGGCGTCATCGAGCTCGCCAGCGCGAGAAGGGCCAGGATGCCCGCACGGTGCACACAGCGCGATCGTGTCATGCCACCTCCTGAGTTGTGGAACCTGACGACGTTAACACCACTGGACATATGAGTGTTCCCTTCGACCAGTGGCGTCGTCAGGACACAGCGGGACTTGGGACTCGCGTGCAGCTACAATGCGTCCAGCGCCCGAGTGAGGCGAGCTTCGGCCTCGTCCGCGAATCCGCCGATCGCGGCTTCACCGGCGACGGAGAGTATGGCCGTCGGCTTTGCGATGGCTACTTCCGAGCCGTCGGCCGTCTCGGCCACGACGACGTTACAGGGAAGCAACAGGCCGATGGTATCGTCCTGATTCAACGCCTGGTTGGCCAGTTGGGGATTGCACGCCCCTAGTATGACGTACGGCCGAAAGTCGACGTCGATCTTTTCCTTCAAGATGGCCTTCACGTCGATGGTCGTGAGCACGCCAAAGCCCTCGTCCTTAAGGGCTACGGTGACCTGTTCCACGGCCACGCCGAACGGCGTCCTCGGAAGTTGTTTCCTGAGTCCGTAGTCGGAATCCTTCACATGATCCTCCGTTCTTCAACGATTCGGTCAGGGCGTAAGGGCATTCTAGGTGCGTTGGTCTCGGTAGGGAAGCGCGGGAAGCCTGCGATGAGAGGGCTGGACAGACGCGATGCCGACGACGATGTTCTGACCTTCGTCGCATCAAGAAGTCCAAGACAGTTGGCTTCGGCCCCTGCAACCGGACGCGGCTGAGGCGACCAGTCGCCAGCCGAGGGGCGAGAAAGCGGAGGTAGTAGTGAGAATCAACAGGCGAATTTGGTGGCAGGTCTGCAGCGGTGCTGTGGTCGTACTGATGGGTTTTGGTGTGGCCGCCTGCACAGCGGCCGATAGCGAGGATCTCGAATTCCGAGCTCCTTTGCCATTGACCGACGATGCCGAGGCGCCTTCCGCTGAGGCGGTGCTGGAGAGAACCATCGCGTTTATGAGCGGCCTGGACAACATCGCCTTCGACGCGCTGGTGACCTTCGAGGTGGTCCAGGAGAACGGCCAGACGCTGCACTTTGACCGGGTGCAACGCATGGCGATGGCCCGGCCCGATCGATTGTTTTGGACGACGGTGAGGGACGATG
>JBDHGH010000152.1:0-10972 GCA_039589995.1 Gemmatimonadota bacterium
CGGCGAGTGGTTGAGCGGTGTGCAACTCTCCCCCGATGGCGCCGAGAACAATATCGAGGTTGTCAACGAAGTTCCAGTTGCATGGAAACATCAAGTCGATGGCCACGGCCAGGGCGATATCGGCAGTCTCGCCATTCACGGTATCGTGGATGCGCATCTGCATGGTCTGCTTCCAGAAATTTTCGTGCTCACGATAATACTCGGGGCATTCAGCATCGCCCGGAGGTTCCCAATCAGCGCCACACTCCTCCATGAATACATACACCGAGTCATCATGGTGCATCGAACGAGGCCAGCCGATGAACTCGCGAATGCGTTCAATCACGCGCTGAACCTGCCACTCCTTGAGCGCCGAGCGCTGACCGAGCTTGCTCAACAGACAGCTCGCTGATCGGCCCCCTATCTTGATTTCGACGGAAGCGGCCGGTTGTCCGGCACACCAAGCTGAAAGCGCCGTGCAGGCGTCCATCCAGTCACGCTCCGCCGGATGGAGCTCACCAGCCGTTCGAGTGCCGAGTCCCTTGGATGTATCTCCCTCGCCGATCGCCTCGATGATATTCGTGACCCAGCGATCGGCCTTGTGATGGCAGAGTTCGAAAGTCGAAATGAGCTTTCTTATGCGCGTGATATTCTCGGGCAGCGGCGAGAGCTCGTCCTCTAGCCGGTCGATGTCTCGCATCTCCTCGTCGGCCTCGACACCACAATTCGCCCAGCACTCCCTGCAGGGTGGTGTGCTCTCAAGGTCAGGGTTCGCGTCAGTCGTCATTGGTATGCTCCTGTCAACGCGTTCCTACCTCCTACATGATCAGTGACATGTGACCCTATTGTAACGATTTCACCATCCAGGCAGCGTATCCAGAACTTCTCCTGCCTGCGCCCGAAAGCAACGAACTCAAGAAAGTCGTGAACGGGCGGCAGCGCCAGCAGCAAACGCTTGTTAGGCGGCATTCGACACCCGACTCGAGGTCGTCGAGGCTCGCTCACAGCTGAATCCAATCCCGATCGTGACCGCCGGAATTACTAGATACGTAAGACCGATGTCAGCCATATACTGACCCAGGCTCATCTGCATCGGCCCCCCTGCCAGCATAAGCGGCAGATCAATTGCCAAGTTGATAGTAAGCCACAGGCAGCCCAAGATAATCCCTTCTCTAAGAAACTGCTTCTGTACACCGCGGATATAGACAGCGGCGAAGACAGCAGTGGTCGACGTCACAACGACGGGCATGATCGATTCGAAGAGGGGGCGTGAGGACTCCCGAAGCGGGAAGATGAGGAAAGCCACTACGAAGGCGGCCAGCCATAACAGGAACCCAAACAGAATTGCCTTACCTTTCGCTGCCATCGGTCCCTCCTGTGCGAAAGAGTATGCCGCCTAACGGATATGCGTCTAGGCTGCGTCTCTACTGCCTCTCCAGTTTCATGATTCGAGTACGGAGTTTCTCGTGCTGAAGGAAGCTCTCCAGCCTTTCCACGCGCCAAATGCCTGGGGCAGTTTCCACCGCGTGTAAACCATGCGACCGAAGAATAGCGTCAAGGGCTAAGTTCCAAGGTTCGTTATGGAATGTGGCGCTCACTATTCCTTCGACGTCAGATCCAACTACGAACGAGAATTCAGTGAAATCTGAGAACGATAACAGCACGCTGTGAAGATCTTGGCGCTCGATGGTCATCGTGATCGGAGGAGCCGAATCGACCTGAATCAGAGGCCGTAAAGACGGCCCTGCTGATCCCGACTGTTCCGGTTGAGGCTCGCAGGCCCAAATCACGGAACTGAAACAAGCGAGAAGCAGCAGTGTTGAACGCTCACTCATCGGAACCTCCGAGTTACACTGTGCCAGTGGGACGATAGACACCGTCTACTAGGAATGAGGATTGCTCCGCCCTAATCGTAGTTGCTACCCGAAGGTTGCCCTACAACCCGGCATACACGTGATGCTGCGTTTCCAAAGCGCAGCCTAACGCTCTGCAATTTAGCTGCACCGTGAGGAACGAGCGGTGTAGCTACTAGTAAGGCAATCAGTCGATGGCTGCCAGGGCCACGGAATTCACAATCAGCACGGAGCAAGGGCAGTCGCCCGACAGGTCTCTAGCGCCAGCTGCAAACGATTGTTAGGCGGCCACCTTCCTGGCTACCACGGCGAATTCGGTGCCGTCCGCGTCGAACGGCGAGCCCGCCACGTCAGCATAGAACGCCTCAATTGCCAATCCCGCGTCAACGAACTCTCTCTCCAGCCCGTCCGCGCTGAAGTATTGCAGCCAGTTATAAACCGTGCGGGTACCTGACCGTTCGACCAGTGTGTACTTGTCAAGCACCACGCTTTCTTCTTCATACTTGAACGTGTTCAAGAACCCGTAGTACTTGTCAGGAGACCAGAAGCCATCCAGCAGACGCACCGCCAGGTTTGAGCATACCGAGAAACTTCCTGAGCATCGCTTTGCGCTGGGTTGGACTGAGGGCGCAGAAGTCACACATGATCATCAGTATGAGATCGAACGAGTCAGTTGTTTCAAACTCTCGGTAATCCTGATTCACATAATGGATGTTCAGGCCCTTCTTGGCGGCAACGTCCTGGGCGTACTCAATTGAACGCTTCGAGAAGTCTACGCCGGTCACCGTGGCGTGCCGCTGAGCAAGCCTCTCTGCGTACAATCCTGGGCCGCAGCCGAAGTCGACAATCCTTGTCTGCGCGCCGATGCTGAAGTGGGCGGTGATCCATTCAACGGAGCGGTTGATAAAGTCCAGTCGGCGCGAGGATACATCGATGTTCTCGTCTAGATGGAACGCGAGCATACGCTCTGACGTATGCTGATTCGCCCATAGCTCGCGAGCGGTGTAGAACTCGAATGTTCTGGGGCGGGCATTGATGCCCTCCAGTTTGTCAAACACGCCGTGGCTCCGATTCCTGGTTGCGGAGTGGCCGCCTAACGTACTCGGCATCAGCTGCGGTACGAAGCGCTGTCAGCTGCATGCCGTTGTTAGGCGGCACGTCTCATGCCTCCTCCTCCTCAGTTCCATGATTGCTCCACGCGGAACGGGCGATTCTCCACGACCTATCCGCTTGTCGATTCAGAATATCCAGCCAGCTTCCCGTCGTCACCATCGGACGGCCACCAGCCTGTGGGATAACGCTGGTCCGGTGCTGACCGCGAGCATATGCCCAGCTGCCAGCGATGACCACCTCCACGATCTGAACGCCGGCCTCGATTGTGATCCCGCTTAGCTCGTTCTCAAGAGATGACCGGATCGCCTTCCAGCCCACGAGCGGCGGGCGATCCGGAGGCAACTGAATCGCGTCATCTGTGTAGAAGGCCGCCAGCGCCGGGATGTCCCGCGCGTTCAGAGCGGCAACACTGGCCGCATACAAGCGCTCGATCGCGGTCTTTTCTTCAGGCATGACTGCACCTCGTGCCGCCTAACGGCTTTGCAGTTCTGCTGCGGGCCTACAACGCCCGTGGCGAATAGCGCTCACCATGCTGTTCCCGACAGCTGCAACTGCTTGTTATACGGCTCCCGCCCGGGTTCCGCAAAATCAAATGTACAGACGCCTCATGAGGCTCTCGCGATGATGAACGAGACGTTCGGACTCGGCTTTCACGCCCTTTGCCTCAATGTCCCGGGCGTAATGATCAAGCCTCTGTAGGGCCTGATCGAGGCGGCCTTGCGCTTCGTACAGCATCGAAAGCCAGAGGAGGTATTGGTGGTGGACCGAGGCCCTCTCCTTCTCGATCATGCCCAGCGCGCGAAGCGTCCGAGTCACGATCGAGGGCTTCGAGGCTCTCGCTCTTGCCTCCTCGAGGCGGCGATACTCTTGCTCAAAGTAGGCGATAAGACCTTCTGGCCTGGAGTGCCGTTCAAGCCAGGGGACGGCCAACTGGAGGAAGACTCTCCACGCCAGCTCGATTTCATCTGGAGTCCACCATGTGGCAAAGCCCGGCTCGTGGACCCCAGGCTCCTGGATTCGGATCTCTTCATGGGAAACATCGGCGAGGAGAATCACCACGTCGTGATCGGCATGGGGAAGTGGCATGTTGACATTCAGCTGGACGTTGAAGGCCCCATCGCGATGCACGTTATCGACGAGGACGCCCACCGCCTGCCTGACCGGGCCCACCGTGCGGGACCCGTAGGTGCCTTTGCGGCCTCCGGTTCCCTGCGGTACGAAGCCAAGCTCCTTCAGCCTTGCGCGCCACTCGGCGCCGATTGCTTTGCCCAAGCGATCCCAACAAAGGTAAGTGGAGCCGTATAACGGTCATGCGTTTCAGCTGCGCCTTGAGGAACAAGCTACGCTCCCCCACAAAGGATTAGAGCTTGCAGACACCACGCGCAACGACTTAGCACCAATCGCGGAACAGAGGACTTGGCCCGAAGGGCTGCAGCGCCGGCTGCAAACGCTTGTTAGACGGCGCTTGCGTCTAATTCTGCTGGCGCTCGAGCTAAGAGAACCGGATGGTGCTCGAACGGGAGCCCAACCACTCCGCGCGACAGAAGCTGGAATCCGAGGCGCTCGAGCGCGGCTACATACCAATCCGCTTCAAAATGGCTCCAGAACATGGTGACGCCGAAGAAGTCCGGTTCCGTGCAGGCGGGCGTGTCTGTGCGGCCGACCGTGATGAGGAGATGCCCCGCCGGCCTGAGCCACCGTGCGATTCGCCCTAGCAGATGCTCGTGTTCGTCGCGTGGTAGGTGGATGAGAGTGTAGAAGGAAACGATCGCATCGAACGAGGCGTCGTCGAATTGCTGAGCGACGATATCGCCCACGATGAGGCGAGCGTCAGGGAGGAGCCTTCGAGCCTCGGCGATCTGCACGGAGAAATGTCTACTCCGGTGATCGCAGCCCGGTCAGAGAAAGTTGCCGAAACCGGACGGCCCCCACACCCGATGTCGAGCACCTTGGGGTTCCGCGGGAGTGCGTCGAGGAGGCTGTCGAACTCGGGACACGGCTCAGCGTCGCGCGACATGTTATACCGTAGGCCGCACGAGTCGTATCCATCTCGCACGATGCCCTTGGGATCTCTTGTCATCGTCTGGCACCGTCTAACGACCAAGCTCAGTTGCGTGGCAACACGTAAGCAGCAGCGCCTTGTTAGGCGGCGCCAACATGTTCACCTGCATTCAACAAAAAGTAACCACCTCAGGCTAGCTGCTCTCTAATCTGCTGGAGGTAATCGCTTGGCAAACGCAACTTGCCTGCCAGTATCAGCAGAGAATTCGCATACTGAGAGTTTGTTCCCTCCAGCTTACGTTCTGGGAGGTTGTAGCAGACTGCCGATTCGAGGGTACCGTCTGGCAGCACGACTGAAACGGATTCAGAAACATAGTCGGCTACGCTTTCCTCCGAATACAGCGCTCTCACATCCTCAGCTCGCATCGTCATAAGAACACCATACGCTCTATTGGTCTCATCCGGCACCAGCGTTGCGCGTCTGCCTATGCGTAAACCGTAACCGTCGACGTATCCGACCGTCGCTCTCGATGGGCTGATCCCCCTTGAAGCAAGCAGCGACTCGTCCATAAAGAGTCCGTAGAAGAACACCGCTACCTCTTCGGCATTCATTCTCCCCTCAACGCCTCGTTCACCGTTCGCGCCGCCTAACGGTCATCCCGCCCGGCCACGGGCGCGGCCCGTCCACTGCGCAAGACAGGAAGACAATCTAAGGCAACCACCCCGAATGGTGCTCGCGGCGGGTGCAAACGCTGGTTAGACGGCGCGTGGCAATCGTCGTTACCTGAACCGCACAATGGCCTTGGCGAACCGGCGGATCCTCAGCGCTGTCGCTCCCTGTAGCTGTACACCTCAACGTAATGAACGTGGAGTGAATCCCTTGCGACCGTTGCGAGTCGCCCTCGCCCAATGTAAGGCGGTACCTGCGGATCACGATGCGGCGCAGGCATGGCCCCTACCAACGTTCCGGCGGAATCAAAGACCTCGAACGTAAACCCGCCTTCAGAGTACACTTCCACCCACAGTCGCCCATCTGAGTCTAGGCCAAACCAGCGAAACGCCGGCTTATGTGGGGGGCGCGGTTGGTGATCCGGTTCGCAGACTGTCCCAGGGTACTCCCTCGTGACATTTCGGTAGCGCCGCGTTCTCGCCTCCCACTCGGAATCGGCGATTGGGACCGAAGCGCGCAGCCTTCTTATCAGACGAGTCGTGTCGGCTCGCGAACTCACTTGAGCGATCTGGTAGCTAGCGGACCACCCAGCTAGCAGAGTTCCATCGCGGCCCCCAGCGATGTGAAGCTCGGGACCAAATGGAATCCCAAAGAACTCGATACCACCGTTGCCAGGGTAGCGACAAACAGGACCGGACGGCTCCTCGGGTGGCGCTTCCGGCGTCTGCATCGTGTCAGCACTGCCAGTGGCCGCAAAGTGGAGGTAGGCGATCCCACCACCCGCATGCGGCTTGTGTAGAAACGGCGCGTACACATCCGCAATGGAGCCATTCTTCAAGTAGATCTGTCCGCCCGTGAGCGGCTGCCAACGCCATATCCCCCACCACTGGCCGGTCTTAGAGAACTTGCCGATCCTTGCGTTTCCAGGGTCGAGAACGAGGAGGGTATCACCGAGCCAGCCAAGGGAATACGGTTGCTCGAACTCGCCAGGGCCGGCGCCCGGTCGTCCGATGGTTCTCACGTACGCCCCGGTCGAATCGAAGGTGACAACCCGGCGCCCAAGGGCATCCGCGACGAAAATGTTGGACTCGCTATCAAGGACAACCGACCGGATTCGGCCGAAACTGTCGGGAGCATCGGCCAGCGACCCAATTCGGTTCTCGCGTTCTAGGGTCCAATGTGCAGGAGCCCCGCGGCTCGTGACTCTAGGAATGTTGCGGACAGTGTCGTTCCACACAGCGAAACTGCTATCGGTATCGCCTCCCGCCAAGCAAGCCGCCAGCAAGACACAAACCAACATCGACGCTGTTCGTCTCCACAACCTAGTCACGACACTCGTTCCCCCAAGGCTGACAAAGCGCCGTCCAACGGTCCTGCGTTTCACCAGCGCGGCTACTACCGCGCCCGTCCAACGAAGCGGCACGACCACATAGCGCTACCAATGACAATGTAAGGAGTGGCCACCCATCGTGCCTGCGCCAGGTGCAAACGCTTGTTATGAGGTGCAGCGCTCACGCCTTAGGCTACCAGGCCCACACATGCTATGGGTCGATGCGGTAGAGCCTGACCACCGGTTCGCCAAGAGACGTTTCGCTTGCAACGGCGATGTAGCCTCGACGAATTCGAAAGCTTTTCATTGGCACCCCAAGAGCAATGGAATGCGAGTACTCCCCCGAGGGACCGAATACGTCGAGCACTCCTCCCGCACCCTCCGCTACTCTGGGTGCGGCCCAGAGGCGGCCCTCGTCGTCGATATCGATGCTATGAGGCCCGAACCGGGTCTTGAAAGGTGAAACGTCCGAAGTGCCACCAGACCCGGGCTCTGCACCCGCTACTCTCTTCATTCCAGAACGGAGTTGGTCAAGCTCGGCTTCACTTCGGCGCACTGCCGGAAGATCTGAGCGAGACCAGGTCGCGGAGATCGCACCTTCAGGATCCAATCGGTGCACTTGGTACAACGTGTCACCGCGAATCACTACCAGCTCACCGCCTGCACCCAGCGTCACCGCGCAGAAAGTGCACGTGGCCCCCTCTTCCTGCTTCTCCACCGACAGCAGAAGCTCCGCAGTGCCGTCGAGCGTCAGGGGGATTGAGTAGAATTCGATAGGTTGATCCGGCGTGAAGCCAGCAGTCTTCAGGACAAGGTGTGCATCTTCCCACGTTAGGTCGTGAGGCCAGAACGGAAGTGAGCCCATGAGTTGGTCGAATCGTGCCGAGCCGATCAAAGGCCCGTCAATCGACCACCGCGTCAGGCGGCGGTTCTGCGCATCCACAATCATGATCTCGCCACCGGGTCCAACCTCTACTTCCATGCTCAGCTTGATCTCGCCTGGCCCCTGTCCGGAACCGCCAAGAGCACGCACCAATCTTCCCACGGGATCAAACACGTAGACGGTAGCCGCCTGTATGTCCATGGCGACGAAGTTGCCGTTTGGGAGGATGTCAACGTCGGACACATCCCCCAAAATCGTCCCATCCGACGGGGCGACACTTATTGGGGTAAGCCTCTGCGCCTCAAGACGGGCGGCCGATAGTAGGAGGACGACCACCAACGCCCCAAGGCGCAACAGACGCTCCGCTCCGAATCTCGCCGAGTCAACCCTCATCAACACCCCCCGGATTCGCAATGACTTTGCCCACCCAGCACGTCGTTATTTCGCACCTCATAACGACTCGCCGATAAGCTGCGGGCGCCGAAGGCGACCGCCGGCTTCATCGGCTTGTTAGCGCTCTACTGTCGGTTCAACGCGCTCCAGATACAATTGATATGGCTCGCCCTTACGTCGAACAGCTGCGTATACGATTGAACTCCCGTCCGGCGACCACGAGGGTTCCGTGACGCGATGATAGCCGCGCCCAAGACGAGCCTGCTCTTCGCCTTTCCCATTCAGAATCCGTAGCGAGCGAGCGCCATTGGGATCAATGCTCACTACCACGATCCTGTCGCCCCTCGGACTCCACGATGGGCAGAAGTCATGGCCCGGCCGATTCGTGAGACGCGTCACATCGCCAGAGCTGCGATCAAGGACGTATGCTTCGTCATCATGGCCGCCTGTGTCTCGACGCGAAAAGAATGCAAGGCGCTGTCCATCTGGTGACCATCTCGGCCATGCCCCGACCCCGAGCGCCTGGATCACCGGTTTGGAGCCAGCCCCGCCAACGCCCAGTATCCGGATATCCACAGAATCGGCCAGCTGCCGTGCGAAAGCGATCTCATTGCCACCCGGAGACCACGCCGGGTAGAGCTCGTCGCCTGGAGCTGCGACCAATCGCGCGACCGCACGGCTGTGAACGTCGAGAACGTGAAGATCCGTCTCACCGCCGCGGTCACTTGCAAACACGAGCCGTCCACCATCTGGCGACCAGGCGGGATAGCGATCGTTGGCGTCCGAGCGGGTCAGCTGCTCCACCAAGCCTGTCTCCACTTCGAGGACATAAATACTCCACTTCCCGTTTCTGTTGGACTCGAACGCAATCCGCGCAGCGTCCGGACTCCATGCCGGGCCACGGTTGGCGGAGTCGCCATCCGTCAAAGCACGAACCGCGGTCTCCTGCACTGCCAAAGCGACTGGGAGTGCATAGAGAATGCACACGGTCACGGCAGATCCCATCAAAGAGGGCCGCATTGCGTGAGCTCCTGTCGCGCTAACGGTTATGCGTTTCACCTGGGCGGCAACGACCGCGCCGATTGAGGATGCGGCCGGACCGCGGAACATGACTAAGAGACAATCTAAGGACCTGTCACCGATGGTGCTCGCGTCAGGTGCAAACGCTTGTTAGGCCGCTGATAAGATATCATAATCGTAGGTCCTTCAACGTGAAGATCCCGACGTGTTGAATGAACGGGTCTCGGCGCTGGACCTTCCTGAGGATCTCGGCTTGGAAGTTCTCTGTGTGGACTGTGCTCATGTAGGGGGTAGCACCCGTAATGAGGATGTCGAACGTATCCTGAAGCTGGGGTTGGCGCCGCTCTGCGTAGAAGCGGTAGAATGTGGTATAGAAGCCCATCTTTGCCGAAGGAAAAGCGTCGGGATCAATCTCCCCTTGCATCGTGCGGCCAGCTAGCGCCGCCGCGAGTGCCACAACATACTGTGGGACTCCCAGCCTAACGAATCGCGCTGCGTCCTCTGCATCATATCGGTGGCCAGCCGGTTTGAAGTTGCTCTTGAGCCCGAGAAGCGCGTCGAGACTTTCTTTGCGCCAGGCGTGCTTCCAAGCGGCCTCGGATTGTTGCACCTCCTCTCTGCTGAATAACGTCGTTATGAAAGTTCTGAGATTCGCGGCTGGATCGACATTGAGGGGTGAGAAGACGAACTGAACAGGGTGAACCTTGCTACGGTCTGAGTAGGCACGGAGTTCTTCCAGGAAGAGATGCAGTGGTGTACGCAGGAGCACGAAAGGGTATGCAGAGAAGGTCTCGAGGAAGCTGTCGTAGATTTGTGGGCGCTTCCTGAGCTCGAGAACGCTCCAAACGGACACCGCCGGAAAGGTGTGACTGCCAACACACCACTCCAGAAACGCTCGTCCTTCCCGACGGGGATTCTTCAGGACCTCGCTGAGAACGTTGGTGTCGACTAGACCAAGACGGTACTGATTTCCATCAACTTCGATCATTGCGTTCTTGCCGAGAGAAGGGCGGGATCAGCGGCCTAACGGCCTGGGCATAAGCTGCGGTGCGGCCAGACCGAAGGCGGGACCGTCCCCGCACTGATCGGGCCGCGCCGGCAGCTTCATGCCCTTGTTGGGCGGCGGCGGCCGATCGCAGCTGTCGCCACCGGTCGCTGTCGGCTCCTATTGGGCACGAGCGCAACCCGTGGCGAGCACGCCAGAGTTCGTCGTCACGAGGTCAGTCGCCGGTGACTGGACAACTTGCCACCGACGTCCGCCAACGACCGTGGAATCCGGAATGGTCTCGACGCCATATCCGGTGCCATCAAGTAACTCGTTGTAGTCAAGGGGGCTGGGTCGTGATGTGAGTCGCAAGTAGGCTGCGGCTACGCTATCGCCACCTACTGACCGCACCACATGAACCAGATCGTCCACTTGATACCCTGCATAGTGGCTTTGCCGCGCAGGGGCCGCGAGGGCTCGAACCACATCGTCGAGATTCGAGCGGCCCTCGCTGTCGCGACGAATCATGGCATCCAGGACGAAGCCCACGACGAAACCGCCAGCTCGTACGTCAATGCCGTTGACCGCGCCGGCATCGGCCATAGGGCCCCCATCCTCCAGGGAGGCCCATGCACGCGCCGGCGAGGTCTCGAAGTTCGTGATCTCGCTGCCGATCCAGTCCAGGGCACGCTGCGCGTCCATGCGCCCGAGGCGAACGAAGGTCTGCAGCACATAGTAGTTGGTG
>JBDHGH010000153.1:0-8737 GCA_039589995.1 Gemmatimonadota bacterium
CCACTTCACCGCGAGCCAGAGCTGGTCCTCGCCAGCATCGCTGCGAGCCACTTCGATCATTCGCGGGATGTCATAGAGCACCAACTCGCCGCCGAGCTTCATCAGCAGCCTGCCGCCAGGGAGCGCCACCGGAAGGTTGGCATCCCATTCCCCCGGTAGGACGCCGAGTACGGAATCGACCCCCACCTGGAGGACGGCAACCCGATCGCCATCCAGCCGCGCGAGCAGATTCGCACCGTTCTTGCTGAATCTCAGGTCGGTCGCGGCGCTCGGGAGCTCCAATTCCCTCAGAGTCCGACTGTTCAGACGATCGAAGATTCGGAGGCGCCGACCTTCGGCTATGTACAGGCGATGACCGGAAGGCGTAACGGCTACGGCTCCACCGGGCTCGGATATGGCGATCTCTTCCGCTTCTCCAAGCTCCGGGAGGCTGAGTCCTCGCACGAACAGGTCCGCCGCGTCGTCCGATATGTAGTAGAGGATCCCGCCCCAAGGACTGACCGTCAGGTCCCTAACACCGGCGGTCTGCAGCCGGGCCAGCGGCTCGGGTTCGGGTGGATGCAACACGACGATGTCGGTCGACGGTTCGCCATGGACCACGGCGATGACCCAACCCTCATTCGTCGCCTGCATTCGGATCAAGTCGCCACCGAGTTCAAAGCGCCAGGGTTCCAGTTCGGCGACTCGCTCGACGGTGTTTGAGTTCGGGGCGACGACGAATCCGACACCATCGGGAAGTGCAACGGCCGCCCCGGCGCTGACGTCCAGGCTGTCGTAGCTCAACAAGTGCCCGGTGGAATAGTCGTAGCGTCCGACTCGCGTATCGTCGAATTGTACCCAGATCGACCGTTCCCCCGGCCATGCAGCGGTGATCGGACCCAGTTCGGGGGGTGCCCAGGTGGGCGATTCCAGGGTCTCAGCACCGAGATACGCGATCGGGCCGCCTTCCAGAGGCAGCCCGAGGAAGCCCCACCCTTCCGCGCTACCCAACCAGGCTGCGCGGTCCAGTGACGCTGCGGCGGCCGACGACGATTCCTCCCGGGAGCCACACGAGGCGGACCCCAGCCACACGCCTGCCAGAACGGCGACGAATGCGATTCGCTTAGACAGAAGCAACACTAAATCGGGTGCGCGGTCCTCGGTTGTTTATCCCTCGGATCGTTGCCGGGAAGGCTGGAGTCAGTAGGCACGTAAGAAGATACTCGCGCCCGACTTGCTGCCGCAAGGCGGAAGCACGTCAGAAGCTTGCTCCAAAGGACAGCGACCAAATGCCCGAGCGGCGAAAATTTCGATTGAGAGGGTAAGCGTAGTCGATCCGGAAAATGTTGTAGAGGATGTTGATCCTCAGTCCTGCGCCCACCGCGGCGAGGGGTGTGCGCACATCCCAAGGATCGGCGCCGGGCGGTTTCGACCAGGCCAGTTGACCGAACGAATTGAACGCCGTGCCAACGTCGAAGAACAGGACGCCGCCCATGGGCGGCAGGCCGAGCGGTACGAACCCGAGGTCGAGGAAATTGAAGAAGGGCAGACGGAACTCGGCGCTACCGAGCAGGAGGCTGGACCCGATCAGTTGATCGCGAACCGGGCACTGGGTCGTAACCAGGTCGGCAACTTCCATGACGGACGCCGCGCACTCGGCAAGCGAGAACGATCCTCCGTCGTAGCCACGAATGTAGTAGGGGCCACCCCAGTAGACGCGGAAATCGTGTTCGTCCGGCCCCGAGCGCGAGTAGGCGCTCAAGCGCGTAGCCAATGCGACCTGGCCACCGAAGTTGAAGTAGTGACGAAGATCGACGGTGACATTGTTGACGACGATGTCACCGAAGTAGCGACCCACCTCCAGCCGGTAGCGGCGGCCGGATATCGGGCCCGTGTATCCGAACAAGACGTTGTCCCATACCATGGCGACGGACGGACCCGCGAAGACCATGTTCTCCAATCTTCGCGTCGTCCTGTCGCCCGAAGTGGTCACGCCAACCATGACTCTGTTTACTATGCTGTCACGACTGACATAGAACCCCGAAGCCGACAACTCGATCCGTTGGAATGTGTTCAGCGGGTAGTGGATATCTGTAGAAAGTACGCGGTACACGTCACGCTCGAACCGGTCCTCGATCACCGTACCGTCTCCGTCGGCGATCGTCGCTGTGGTTCCCCAGAACCGGTAAAGCGGGAATTGCTGGAAAGACATCGATAAATTTGCACGCTCGCGAGTGTAGGCGTACTGGGTCAGGATGTTTGCGTCGTCCAGCGTGCCCGCGATCTGGCCCCACAACAGTACGTTGTGATCGCCGAGTATGTCCGACATCAGTATGTACGATCCGCCGTACACCCCTCCGCCGTAGAAGCCACCGACTTGCGCGCCGATCGTGGGTTGCCCGATGACGTCGGGCGTCAGCTTTATCTTGTACTCCTCCTGCTCGAACGTCGTGGTGTCCGGCAATCCCATCTCCGCGTCTCTCATCAACGACGCTACCGTCACCTCGCGTTCGGTGACGACTTCTTCGGCATCGGGCTTTTCGGCCGAGTGCCTGAACCCATCGAGCACCCGGTAGAAAGAGCGCGTCCGAGCCGTGCCCGGAGACATGTCCGTTTCGGCCCGGGAATCCGATGCCGGGTCGCTCCCGTTGGTCCCATCGCTACCGTGGGTGCCCTTGCTGCCGTTGGTCGCCCTGAATCCGTCGTCACCGCCCCCGGTGCTCCCATTGTCAGCCTCGGCGATCAGGGCCGGCCGAGACACCGAATCCACGGGCTGTGCGATCGCCCGTGGGTCATCGGTGATGTAGACATTGTAGCCGGCGCCCTCGAAGTAGGTGAACGCCAAACGATCGGAGTGGGCGGCCCACGAAATAGCCGGGCTCAAGGCCGTCACCCCCGTAACGCCTGACACCAGGTCCGTCACTTTGTACAGACGATCTTCGGATCGGCTCCAAATGAAGATGTTGTTTATACCCGTCCGGTCTGACACGAACGCCAGGGCATCGCCGTCGGGTGACCACACGGGGTTGACGTTCTTCCCTTCATCTTGGAATGGCAAGATGTCGACGTCACCGCGGCCGACATTGTAGAGCGCGATCCTGAAGTTGCCGAAGACGAGTTCGTCGAAATCGGTCTCGTCGCCCCGGTCGGTGGCGACGGCGATGGTCTGTCCATCCGGTGACCAGGATGGATGGAAATCGGCATACGGGTCATCGGTGAGCTGCTGCATCCTCTCACCGCTGACATCGACCACGTAGAGGTCGCTGATGCCGCCTCGCAGACCCGTGAACGCGATGCGCAAGCCATCCGGCGAAAACGTAGGATTCTGAATCCCATCTAAGTCCACGGCGATGCGGCGTACGACTCGGCGTTTCGGCACCTCGTAGATGTAAAGAGCGTCGCGGCCACCGCTCTGCGCGACGAACGCCACATGCACGCCGTCCGGCGACCAGGAAGCGGACGAATTCAAGAAGCGCAGCGACTCGAAGTCGGGCGTGCGAGACGACTGGACCAGTCGAGCCTCGATCTTTCCATCTTCGGCCGAGGCCAGCCAGAGGTCGTAAAACGAGTAGAGATCGTTGCCTCGGTCGGACAGGTAGACCAGTTGCCTGCCATCGGGCGAAAGCGCCGGCGAGACGTAGGAGGCGAAGGCCTTTCTCGACTGCGGCCGAAACGCGTGACTCGTCATGCGCTCCCCGACCTCGTCGGGGAAGGCATATCTCGCGACGTCCGGGATGTACGTCGTCCGAATCGTCTCCAGCCATTCGACCGAAAGCTGCTCGACGGTGATGCCCAATGTGACCTGCACGGCCCCATCGAGACCGATTCGCATAGCTCGCTGCAGCAGCAAGCCGATGGTCTCATCGCCATACTTGGCGCCGATATATGCGAACAGTGACTGACCGAAGCGATAAGAGAGATAATCGCTGTAGAGCGACATCTCCGGAATCGTCCGCATGTAGCCCGTCAGCACAGCATCGCGGACCCAAGCGTGCGTGTGAGTATCCAGCTTGCCAATGGAGAGGTACTCGGCCATTCCCTCCATAAACCAAAGAGGAGTCTGGAACGCACCGATGTCGAACTGGCTGGCCAGGCCGGTCGCGATGACGTCGTAGTGGAATGCGTGCACTAATTCGTGAGTCAGCACGTGCTCGAAGTCGGCGTACGACCCCGTGAACGGCATGATCACGCGACGTTTCGCAAACTCCGTGACACCACCTGTCCCTTCCGAGATGAACCCCGGCAGAGCGTTGGTCTGTTGGAACTGGCTGTGCGACGCGTAAAGGATGATCGGTTTCCGCTCGTCGAACTCGTGACCGAGTATGCGGCTCAACCGCGCGTAAGAGCGCTCCGCCATTCGCGCCGCATCGTACGCGGCTTCACGCTCGCGTGGGTAGTAGTAGATGTCGAAGTGGGCGGTCTGGATGATCTTGAAGTCGAAGACTTCGTACTGCAGCTTGTTGCGCCCGAATTGTGCCGGAGCCGATCCGGGGAGCAGGCAGAAGAGGGTGGCGAGCAGTGCGATCCTGTACCCCGCCCCCGGACTTGCTCTCGCTCCGCCGGCCCCGACACTCAGGATCACGGCGGCGGCTCCTCCACGGCTAGCAGCGGAGCATCTCCCCACAGACGCTCCAACTGGTAGAATTCCCGAACGACTGGATGAAACACGTGGACCACCAGGTCGATGTAGTCGATCAGCACCCACCGGGCACTGCGTTCCCCTTCCACTCCTGAAGGCCGGACCTTCTCATCCGACAGTCCGTTCAAGATGTGTTCCGCGATGGCCCTGACGTGCACGTCCGAATCGCCCGAGGCGATCAAAAAGAAGTCTGTGGCGTCGGACAGGCCCCGCAGATCGAGGATCATCGGCTCGCGGCCATTCCGCTCATGACATAGCTCGACCGCTCGCCGCACCAGCGGCGGGACGTCGGCCTGTTGCAGACGCTCTGCAGCGGCCAGCTTCGATCCGGGATCCGGCATCACGATTCCTCTCACTCGGCCTGGTAGAAGACACCCCAGGCGCCGGGGCCGAGGTGGGCGGCGAGGACCCCGGCTGCCGGTGACACCACCGTCTCGTCAGGCCGAAATTCACCCTCCAGCACACGCGCCAACTCGTCGGCTAGGCCACGACATGCCACGTGGGCAACTCCCATTCGCAACTTGGTGCGCTCGGCAGGCACCATCTCCCTCAGAAGATCGATCACCCGACCTTGCAGCGCCGCACGTCCTCGGGCCCGATCCACCGGTATCAGAACGCCATCCGCATCAACGCTCAGTATCGGCTTGAGGTCCAGGAGTCCGCCCAAAAAGGCCTTTGCCTTGCCGAGCCGCCCCGACCGTTTCAGGTACTTTAGCGTATCCACGGTGAGCAGCAAACCACTATTGGCGCGGATCCGTTCCAACTCGGCCGCGATCTCGTCCACGCTGCGGCCTTCGCGAGCGAGCTCGGCTGCTCGGAGCACTTGGAACCCCAGGCCCAGAGAGGCGGAGCGAGAATCCTCGGCTCGGACCGACGCATGGCGGAAGCGCGATGCCGCCGCCTGAGCTTGCCCGAGAGTCCCAGAGAGCGAGCCCGCCACGAATAGGCCGAGCAGATGATCCGAATGCTCTGCCGCGCGCTTGAAGCAACGGTCAAACTCTGCCGGCGAGGGCTGTGACGTGGTCGGCTGTGGCTCCCCAGGGTCCTCGAGACGCTCGACAAGCTCCTCGTGCGAGATCTCGACTTGATCCAACAGCGCCTGGTCGCCGAACAGGACGGTCAGTGGAACGACGGTTATGTCGTGTTCGATCAGTTTGTCGGCGGGAAGATCGCAGGTCGAATCGGTCACGAGCGCTACCCGAGCGGCACGAGTTGCACGCTGACGCTGACGATGCTGAGCCCGCATGTCCTCGATCTTTACGCGGTCGACTGGCCCCCCGACATCCGACAGAGCTTGTTCGACCCGGGCCGGCTCGTCTGTATGAATGTGAACCTTCGCCACCGAGTGTCCTCGCGTGACGATGAGTGAGTTGCCGAGCCCAGTGATCGCCTGTGTGAGCTGCAGACGCTCGGGTGGCGGTGACCCGTGGACAATGAACTCGGTGCAGTAGCGGAAAGATCCGTCTTCGCCCTCCGGAAATCGGGCCGCAGCGACGGCATCGGGCAGCTGGAGGTCCGCAGTAATATCCGCCGTCGGAAGCGATTCGCCGTTGGTGAGGCCGACTACACCCTCCAGGAACCTCACGAATCCCAACCCCCCCGCGTCGACGACGTTCGCATCGCGCAGGGTTGGAAGGAGGTCGGGGGTACGCTCCAGCGACTCACGCGCCGCAGCGAGCATGTGTCGCGCCAACGCGCCCAGGTCGTCGGTCGTCTGCCAGCGTCGCTCGACCTCTTCGATGGACTCACGAACCACTGTCAGAATGGTGCCTTCGATGGGTTGCTCGACTGCCTGGTAGAGCGAATCGGAGGCGCGGAGCATGGCTACCGCAAGGTCGCGCGGCATGGCCCGGTCCTGGCCGTCTAACCCCTCGGCGAAGCCAAGAAAGAAGTGCGACATCATCATGCCCGAGTTGCCGCGCGCGGCGAGCACACCCGCATCCGCGAGCCGCGAGGCGACGCGTGACGCCGATGGATCCTGCAGTCCGTCGACGGCGTCCGCCATGGAACGGAGGGTCAGAGCGAGGTTTGTCCCGGTGTCGCCGTCAGGTATGGGAAAGACGTTGATGCGGTCGAGTTCCGCGCGGTGGGCTGCGACGCTCGCGGAACCCGCCAGAAACAGGCGCCTCAGGCGCCTTCCATCGCAATACGCGATGCCCAGTCCTTACTCCCCCTCTTCCTTGATCACCCAGACCTTCACCGAAGCTTCGACCTCCGGATAGAGCTTGATGGGAACGGAATAAACACCGAGGGCCTTGATCGGCTCGACCAGCGAGACGTGACGTCCGTGAATATCGAAGCCCTGTTCGGCGAGCTGCCCAGCGATGTCTCGCGGGCCTACCGAACCGTAGAGCTTGCCTTCTTCGCCGGCCAACATCGAGAAAGTGATCGACACGCCTTCAAGTTTCTGCGCGACTTCCTTCGCGTTGTTTCGATCGAGTTCTTCCGCCAGGAGTGCCGCGGCGCGTTCGCTCTCGAGACGCTTGCGGTTCTGTTCAGATGCCACGTAGGCCAACCCTTGCGGAAGCAAGTAGTTTCGAGCGTATCCCGGCTTGACGGTAACGAGGTCACCGACGTCGCCCAGGTTCTCGATTTTTCTTCTGAGAATCACATCCTGATTTCTAGCCACTGCACCACTCCCGTATCTGTTCTGTACCCGGTTCTGTTCTGTACCCGTATTGGTATCCGCATCTGTATCTGCATTTTAGTGCATCCGCGCGGCAACGGTTCATTCTCCGCCCTCGCGGTTCACTCGACTTCTCACATTTAGCCAGGTATCGCCCAATCCTACAATCAGCGTTACGGAAAGCAGTAACGCAAGGATCGGATAGACCAAAACAGCCACCAGCCCGCCGAGGACTCCGGCCATCACCGAAATCCCGCCGACGAGGCTGAGCAGCACCGCCATCCCCCTCAGCACGTAAAGAGCGCCCATGAAGAAGACGGCGTTTCCACCGACGCGTTCGGCTATCGGCCCGACGGGCGCGAGTATCAATATCAGGCCCAAAAGCCAGAGCCAGACCAGATGATCGTTGAAGCGAAAACTTCGCAACATCCCGAACACCGGTCGCGTATCCCCCCTCAGCCAAGCGCGGGCCAACACGGCGAGTCCCAGTGCGCCTATCGAGCTTACGCCGAGCAAAGCCGGGAACACCAGCACTTGGAACGCGACCACGCGCTGCATAATCGTCTGCACCATGTCGTTGGCGCTCGTGCCAACGATCTCGGCGGCGGTCTGGGCGGACTGACCCGCCCTGGCGGTCATCAGAGCATCAACATCCAGCCAAACGCTCGGGCTGATCGCCAGGATCATCGCCGCCGCCACGATGGTCAGTCCCAGCGCCGCCAGAGCCTGAGCCGAAAAGCTCCAGGTGGGACGCCAGCCAACCGTCCAAACGAACATGCCGGCCAGAACCAGCGCCCAGCCACGTTCGAACCACCACAGTCCCGATCGATCTCCCAGGAACGCCATCACCAGGATGGCCGTCGCGATGATTCCCGAACGCACGCCGTGCGGGCCGTGCGCGATCAGCAGCAGCGCCAGCGGCACTCCCACCAACAGGAACGGCTGCACCACCGCGAACACGATAGTGATCGCGGAGAAACCCAGGATGCGACCGACCTGGCCCCGCCCGGAACTCACGATTCCTCTATCGCCGGTAGTCTTCCACGTAGGGAAGCAGAGCGAGGTATCTGCCGCGTTTGATGGCGCGGGTCAACACACGCTGATGCGGCGAACACGTGCCGGTGATCCGGCTAGGGACGATCTTACCGCGCTCGGTAACGAAGCGCCCCAACAGTTGCTCGTCCTTATAATCGACCACCTGGATCTTCGCTTCGCAAAGGTGGCACGGTTTTCGTCGTCTTCTCATCTCTTTCGCCTCATGTAGTTATGTCGAGCATCAATACGATCTGTTACTCGCCATTCTCATCGTCATCGCTATCGCTGAACCGGTCTCTCACCTCGGCCACCGAAGATCCGGGCGTGGGAAGCTCCCCTTCGGACAGCACTACGAGGTAGCGCAGCACGTCCTCGTCGAGCTTGATCGCTCGCTCGAACTCGGGAAGGCTTTCGGCGCTGGTGCGGAACTGCACCACGACGTAGTAGCCGTTGTCGTG
>JBDHGH010000154.1:0-8699 GCA_039589995.1 Gemmatimonadota bacterium
CCGCGACCGGGTTGTGAATGAAAAACAGCCGACGTTGGGAGATCTCGCTCAACGATCCTCCGCCTCAGTGACCCGGCGCACCAAGCTCGGCCTCGAGCTCCTCGAGGCGCGCAATACGCTCCTCGGTGGGCGGGTGCGTACGAAACAGGCCTGTGAGCATGCCGCGCCGCAGAGGATTGACGATGGCCACGTGCGCGGCCGACGGGCTGACGTCCATCGGGATCTTCGCCGCGTACTTCTCCAGCCTGTCCAGCGCCTGCGCCAGACCGCGCGGAGATCCTGCGATCTGGGCACCGACCCGATCGGCTCGAAATTCCATCTGACGGCTGATAGCCATTTGCACCAAGACGGCGGCGAGCGGCGCCAGTATCAACATGGCGATCCCGGCGACGGGGTTGCGGTCCCGGCCGCCGAAGAAGAACGCGAACCGGGCAATCATCATCACGGCACCCGCCATAGTCGCGGCCACCGTGTTCGTCAGCATATCTCGGTTCTTGATGTGGGCCAGCTCGTGGGCCGTCACGCCGGCCAGCTGCTCGGTCGACATGGCCTGGAGGATACCTTCGGTGAAACAGACGACGGCTTTCTCGGGGTTACGTCCCGTGGCGAAGGCGTTCGGCTGATTGCTGGGCGCGATGGCTACCGTGGGCATCGGCAGCCCGGCCTGCTGCCGTAGCCTGTCCACCATCTCGTAGAGCTGAGGCGCCTGCTCGGGCCCAATGATCTTCGCCCGGTAGGCCCGCAGCACGGCTTTGTCGCTGAACCAAAACATCCCGAAGTTGAACAAGCCCACCATCAGGAAGGCCGGGAGCATGGCGTTGGGCCCGGCCAACGCGTAGGCGACACCGACGACCAGCGCGGTCATCGCCGCCATGAGAGCGAAAATCTTTGCGTAGTTGCCCATAATTCACCCAAACGCGGGCGGTTCGCACCGCTCCGTAGGTTCGATTCATCTCGACCTGAACCCTGAAACCTACACCGGATGGGGGGCTTCGATCTACCCTCGGGATTTGCCCGCAAGAATGCCGGGCAACCGACGGTGGCGGGGGGCTAGTAACTCCAGCCGTAGAAGAGGAAGACGCCGATCGACTGCTCCAGCGACTGGCCCGGTCCCCCGTAGTACAGCACTCCCTCGCGGCCGAAGCGCGGCTCGGTGATTCCGCGCAGAGTGAGGTTGTCGTCGAGTCGCCAATCCAGGCGTACCGTGGGCCGCACCGCACCGACCAGGTGCTGGGCAACACTCACGAACACGGTCGGCGCCAGGTACCAGCCGACTTCCACCTGGGTGGCCGTCAGCGCCGGGCCCACTCCCGCGCGGTACTCACCCTCCGCTCCCGACGGAGTCACTCGGCTGACGTCCACGTACGCGATCCCCGCCTCGCCGACAAGCAGCGAGCTCAGCGCGTACCCGACGAACGCTTGTGGCACGCCGGCCGTAACGTCGTCGATGAGGTTTCGTTCCTGGCTCGTCCGGGTCAGCTCGTAAGACGGCCGACCGAACAGGAGATAGGAGAGCAGGTCCGACTGTGAGATTCTCGGTTGGTGATCGGAATCGAGATCCAGCGTCGGATTCGCCAGCGTGCCGCCAACCTGCAACTGGATTTCGATGGGCTGTTTTTGAGTCTGCACCGTGTAGAGCGCCAGGATTCGCAGGCTTGGATCGATGCCCGGCGTACCGGGAAACTCCACCGTTCCGCCATCGACGGCGAAGCGCTTGTTGAACAGCCGATAGTCGCCCCGAACCGCCTGCAGTGTCCCTCGGAAAACCCACTCTTCCTGACCCGGCCGCATCTCCACTATGAGGTCGCCCGCGATCTCGACGTTCATGTCGGCAGAACGAAGCCATGTGTCCTGGGCCACGTCTAGGTTCAGGTCCATCGTCAGGTTCTGCAAGAACGGACTGATAGACGGTCGGTCCGACTCATCCATCTCACCGAGCAGCGTGAAACCTTCCGCGAATATGTCGACGATCTCTCTCTGCCGACCGACCTCCTCGACGAACAAGACACCGCTGATGATCGACAGGTCCCCGGTGACGATAGGCGCTTCGTACAGCCCGCGCAGCGTAACCGAGCCGGACAGTATGGCGAACGCGTCCAGCTGATCGTACCCCGGCAGCGTCACCGCCTCCAAAGTCAGATCGAATTCGGGGTTCGTGAGTGTGCCGAAAGTCACGGTGCCGCGAACCACGCCGCTGCCCCCGCCAGAGCCCCGCAGTTCGGCGCCCCACACGTCCATCGTGTTGCCCTCGAAACTGAGGGCCCCCTTGATATCGGTGTAGAGGATGCCGGTCCTCAGCACTCGGAACGAGCCGTTGCTGATGGCGATGGGACCCTGCAAGTCGATATGATGCGGCGTTCCACGGATGAAGACCGTACCTTGCGCCCTACCCTGTGGTTCAGCGATCTGGTCAGTGATGATCGAAGCGAGAGTGAGCGGTATGCTGTCGCCCTCCAGCGTCAACGCGAAGGTTCGCTCGGGAAGCGCGAAGCCCGGACCCGGCAGAGTAACATCGAACGGCGTTGTGCCGTGCAGCCGGAACATACGGCTGTCGCCCTGCCAGGCCGACACATCGATCTCAGCGTTTCCACCCTGGTAATCGAAGCTGCCTCGCAGGGTGGAGAAGTCGACGCCGTACAAACGCCCATCGGCGATCTCGAAATCGCCCTGCAAGACGGGATCCTCGGCGCTACCCGATAGCTCCGCACGCGCTTCCACCACGCCCGCTATGTCTACGCTGTCGGACCATAGCACCGACATCTCAGCTAGGTCGGCTCCCTCGACATTCGCCTGGAATGCCGTCGGGCCGCTAGCCTCGATGGTTCCAGCAGCCGTGATGCGTCCGGCCGCGCTGACGACATCCAGCACACCCAGCGCCTTGGCACCCGAACCTGCCAGCTGCATGGTTACCGGTTGTTGAAGCGTCCAAGTCGAGCTGGCCAGCTGCACCGTAAGCGTGTCTATTCCGAACGTTCGCATGTCGCCGACTATGCTCGAGTTGACGTGGCCGGAGACCGAGGCGTCGCCTTTCGAGAAAGCGAACCCGGCAGTCGATAACGAGTCACCGTAGTCGGCGGACAGGGCGAGCCGGTCGAACGCCAGTTTCCCCAGCAAGACGTTAGCCGCAGTGAGATCTCCTCGCGCGTGCACACGGCCATCGGTCCGGCCGACATCCAGGCTCTGTATGTCAAAGCTGTCGGCGACCAAGTCCCGGTACGACAGGCGGCTACCTTCCGCCCGGCCGCGGATGGACATCCTGCCGGGCTCGCCTGTCAGCCAGCCTCGCACCCAGGCCGTGCCTTCAACCCGTGAAACTGGCGCAGTCGCGGAGGATGCCGAAGTCGCGGCCAAAGTCGGCGCCGCCAGCGCCTCGAGCGTCGGATTCAGCCACGGATTCAGGGCCCCGAGACTATCAGCGCGAAGCTCGAAGCGCAGGCTGTCCGACTCATCGGCCAGCAGACTCATCGAGCCGGAGGCGTCCAGTTCACCGAACTCCCCGAGCACCACCGCGGTGTCCACCAACAGGCGGCCGTTCGCGATGCGCAGGTCGGCCGCGGCGGAGTCGAACCCCACGCCACCGACAAAAGAGGCGGAGACAACCGCCCGGCCTTCGGCACGAAGCGCGGCCAAGTTCGCGCCCTGCGCTTCGAAGCTGACCTGGAAGTCCAGGTCCGAGGCCGGCAGACCTTCTCTGAATTCTGGCAATGACATCCGCCAGCCCTGAATGTCACCGGTGTAGCGCGGCGGGTCGTCCGCAAGTTGAAGTCGGCCCTGAATTCGGAGAGAGTCACCCGTCCCCCGCAGATGCGCCGAGACATCCAAATCGTCCAGTGCACCCACGGCGTTGAACACGCCGGTATACTCTCCGCGGAACGGTATGGCCGGGAAATACCGGGACAGGGTCGTCAACGAGAACGGATCGCCACTCACGCTCACATCGAGTTCTAACGGCCGCGCTGAGTCTGCTGTTATCGTACCGCCGCCAACGAGATGAGTGGGCACCAAACCCCGATCCAGCTGCTCGACGTCGAAATCGATGTTCAATCCCTCGGCCAGATGTCCGTCCAGCCACGCGTGTCCTCCCACCTCGCCCTGCACGGCGAGGTCGGGGACGAAAGCACGCACGAGATCGAGCTGTACGGAATCGAACTGCAAGTCGAGGTTCCCAGCCCCGACCCCGAGGCGATCGACCCGCACCGTACCGAGGGCAACGACGTGCGAGGGGGCCATCGCGCTGTCGGGATAAACCGTGACATCAGCATCGACCTGCAAATCCGAAAGCGGGCCATCGAGAGCCACCTGACCGGCTAGCACGGCGGGAATCGGAGCCTGCCAACCGGTGATCGAGTCGATCAATTCGGTGGTGAACCGTCGGACATCCAGGTCGACCTGATTGAAGCGAAGGCCGTCGGTTCGGTCGCGCATCGTCATGGCGAACCGGCCTGACAGCGTTGCACCCGGGGACTCCCAGTTGGCGTTCGTCGCTTCCAGCTCCACTCGATCGCGCAGATTGCGAAAACGGAAGTCGAGGTCCGTGACTCCCGGAGGCAGCCAAGGCACCAGCCAGCGAATGTCGTTTGTGGTCACCGGATCGCCGCGAAGCTCGACATCGTACTCCGGCCTGCCTCTCAAAGTCACCCAACCGCTGCCGAACGGCAGGCGCGAGTCGGGAAGAAGAACGTCCCACGCCTGGAAGTGGAGTGTATCACCGCGCACCTCGATGTGGGTCCTGATCTGTTCGATGTCGACGGACTCGCCGACAATCGTCGCCCGGCAGCTGAGCTGCGAAGCCTGGAACAGGCGGCGGATGTCCTCCGGCGCTTCGACCTGGGCCACCGGCAGGCGCGCGCTGAGACGCTCGAAGCGATAGACCCGGTACCACCCATCCTCCCGCTCTTCGAGATGCCAGCGGCTGGAATCGGGGTCGGTTCCATTCAGCTGCCAGGGCTGGCGGATCGTCACGTCCCCGCCGCGGATCGCCACATCTCTGAGCACGACCCGGGGCCGGCGCCCCGGTTCGCCTGTCGTGTCCGGCTCGGCCGTCACCGGTCCGCCGAAGACCTCCTCGAAGTTCCAACCATCAGACGAGGTCCTCAACTGGACCACCGGTGCCACTAGCTCGACGCCGGCGAGGGTCACGTTGCCGAGGAGGAACTGCGACCAACGGTAACTGACGGCGATCGTGTCGATGCGAGCGAACTCGCTTCCGTCCGGCTCATAGACCCGCACACCCGCCATTCTGACGGTACGCAGCAGGTCGCCTTCCAGCACGGCATCGATTTCGACCCGCCCGTTGATGGCGCCGTTCAGCTTCTCCAGGGCGTACGCCCTGACGCGCTCCCGACCCCAGTCGGTGCGTGTTAGCCCCATACCTGCGGCCATGACCAGAACGAGCAGTGCTCCCACGATCGCGAGCGGGATCCCGATCAGTCGCTCTTTCCAGGTCATGTCAAAACGCGTGTCCGATTGAAAAGTGAAGCTGCAAACGACTAAAGAAATCTCCCAACCCGGAGTCCTTGTACGGATCGTAGTTGAAGAACTGCGGATTGCCGTTCTCATCCACCAATTGCACCATGAGGATCCGGCTATCAGTGTCAACAAGCGTCACGATTGGGAGATTCTCCGATCCACCTGTGGCATACCCGATGTCCAATCGCAGGGGTCCCACGGGGCTCGCGTAGCGCACCCCGACGCCGGGCGACCAGGCCCAACCCTCGGCCGAACTGATCTCACCGCCCGTGTTCCAAACCTTGCCCACGTCCATGAAGAACACGCTGGTCCAGCGCCCTGCGGCGAACGGCATCCGCATCTCCACGTTGCCGACGACCACGTTCTCGCCCCCAATGGGTCGAGGAAAGACCTGGTTGGACGTGAGCCCTGCGGCGGTAGGGTCGCATATCCAAGTACCCTCGGACGTGATCAGGTCGGGGTCGCAGGCGTTGGGGTCCCCCGGGTTAGTGAGGCTGGACGAATCGGCCAGCAACGTCTTCGGGCCCAACAGGTTCTGCCCGTACCCGCGAACCGTGTAGGCACCTCCAGCGTATGTACGCTTTAGCGGATGCGTTACTGGGTTCTGGGAAGATGACAACTCGACCCCTTCAAGACCGGAGCCTATGGGTCGCACCAATCCCCCTCGAAGCCTGAGCGCCAGCACGTTGCTCCCGCCCAGCCTGTTGTACCAGGCAACCTCGCCGGCAGCCCGGTAGTAGGCCCACTCGGAGCCCGTGAAGCGAGATGCCGTCTCGCCTTCCAACGTTAACCGATACCCACGGTTTGGATTGAGCACCGCATCGGTTCGGCTCTGTGCAAAGGTGAGCGCGATCCAGGAGAGCCAGCGCGGCTCGGACAGCGTGCTGATGTCTTCGGGATCGCATATTCCGAAGTTGGCACACCAGAGAAAGTCGGCACTTCCCTCCTCCAGGCTGTCGCGGCCCGGCCTCCAGCTGGCAATCACGGCCGTTCCCGGAGAAAGCTCTCGGCTGAACCGCACATCGGCACCGTAGCTGACGCGGGCATATATCGCCGGTAGGCTCTGGCGCTCGGTGAACACGCCGAGCAGCAGCCAGTTCTCGGTACCCAGGAACCAGGGCTGTTGGAAATCGGCCCGCAGCCGCCAGTTCACTTTGTTGTACGGATTCGTAGTGCCGACATCGTCCTGGATATCGACGCCTGCCTGACTGCACGGGAAAGTTTGCGCGAGGGCCGCTGCTCCGATATTCGACAAGACGCCGGTCAACTCCAGCTTACGGGTTCCACCGAGGAAATTTCGGTGGGACCAACCCGCCTCGACCTGGAAGCACTCGGTAGTCGACACCCCGGCTCCCACTTGCACGGCCCGCTGTTCGGCCTCGTTCACCTGAACGACTATATCGATGACGGAATCGGACGGTGCGACTACGGAATCCACCGTGATGGCGACGTAGTCGAACAACGCCATCGAGTAGAGCTGACGTTGACTGCGAAGAACCTCCTCGTAGCTGTAGTCATCCCCGGGCCCGAACGTGAGCAGTCGTCTAATGACGTCCGGCTCGACCTCGGTGCTGCCGACCACGCGGATGTCGCCGATTCGGGATCGTGGACCCAACTCGGCCCGTAGAATTACATCGGCAAGTAGGGAATCCTGACCTGGAATCACCCTGTCGACGAGAATCGCCGCCTCTGCCCAGCCGCGATTGCGCAGCGCGACTTCCATGCTGTTTCTCGAGTTCGCGAGCGCGACCTCGCTGTAGTTATCACCGACCTCCAATTCTACGCCTTCGGTGATCTCGTCGACATCTGGCACGCTGTCGAGCCCAGCGATCTCCAGGCTGCGCACGATCACCGGTGCACCCTCGTCGATGAGGAACGTCACATCGACGACGCCCTCATCGCGCACGATCGTGGTATCGACCGCGACATCCCGATATCCGCGACGGAAGTAGAAGACTCGCAGCCTGGCGACGTCGGTGCGAAGCTCACGAGGGTCCAGCCGTTCGATGCGCTTGAACGCGCTGATGCCGACCCAGCAAAACGGACTGAGGAACACGGACCTACAACTGCTGGCACGCGTTACGATTCCTCGCTTTAGTTCGCCCTTGGTGTACGCCTCGTTCCCCTCGAACTCGACGCGACGGATTATGGGGAGTGTATCGCGGACGGTTGTTTGTGCATGTGCTACGGCGGGCAGCGCTAGCGCGGCGCCGCTGGCTAAGAGAACGAAGAACCCCTGAAGTCTACTGCGCAATCGCTCGCCTGTTCTCCGATCAACCGGCTGATGACGCCAGACGAATCAATCCAGTCCGGACGGACCGTCCGATTCGCTGGGGGCGTCGAAGTACTGATTCCCACTACTCGGGAAAGAGTGCTCGCTGATCGGCATGAACCTCCCCAAGTCCGCGATCCATACATTATGGGTTACGCGGATCACATCACCCTCTACGCGGATTACGTTGAAAGTGTTCCTCAGAGTCTCGCGGCCGCGCCCACGTCTGGACGTCGTAGTACCGCATTGCACGATCACGATGCCGCGTCGCTCTAGTTCGCCGGGAAAGAAGTCGAGCGAATTGCCGACGTAGGCGCTGTGCATGTGACCGGCCAGAATCAGATCCACACCCAAAGCCGTGAATTTCCTCAGCGCTCGGCGGGCGTACGGCATCACATTCGTTCGCTCGAATCCTGGCGGTGGAGCCAGATGGTGGTGCGTCACCACAATTCGGGTCAGCGAATCGTCAGCCGCTTCGAACGCGCGACTGGCGAACTCGAGCTGCGAGCGACGAATTCGGCCGTTCGTGAGGGTGAATCGTCGGCTCGAATTCAGCGCGACGATGACCATCCCCGCTACTTCCGTCACCGAGTTGAGATCCTCCGAAATATAGCGGCAGTAATTTCGGTATGGCGTCAGAAACCTCTCCCAGAACCGATAGAACGGAACGTCGTGGTTGCCCGGCGTGACGACGACCGGCGAGTCGAACTTCTTCAAGAACTCGGCGGCCTGCTGGAATTGTGGAGCCCGAGCACGCTGGGTGAAATCTCCCGATACGACCACCACGTCGGGCTCGAGTTCGCGGCTTTGAACCAGGACAGCCTGGGCCACGTTCGGACGGAACGGCTTGCCGAAGTGAAGGTCGGACAGGTGAAGAAGTGTCGCCACAGCGCGATCCGATTCGAGTAGTCTAGGTGTTCGCGGTCGAGGCCGTCTGCTTGTTGCGCCGCATTCGACT
>JBDHGH010000155.1:0-11655 GCA_039589995.1 Gemmatimonadota bacterium
GCGCGCGCGCGATCGCTCCGTAAACCGGTTCGCTGGTTCTCGATTCCCCAACTGTTCCGCTACGAGCGGAAGCAGCGCGGCCGACTCCGCGAGCATTTTCAGTTGAATGTGGACATCCTGGGCGAATCCAACGTGCTGGCCGATGCGGAATTGTTGGCGGTGGCGATCGATATCGTTCGGGCTACGGGTCTGGATTCGAGCCAGGTCCGAGCGAGGGTTTCGGATCGACGGGTGTTAGCGGCGATCTTCGCCCATCTCGGTGTGCCCGAGGACAAGCTGGGTTCCGTCTACGAGATCGTGGACAAGCTCGAACGCGAGCCGCGTGACCGGTTGGAGGGCCGGCTCGCCGATCTCGGACTGGACACCCAGGTCGTGGGCGCAGTGCTCGACGTGACGGAACTGCGTGGGATCGACGACCTCGAGGCGGCTTACGGCGATGTGCCGAGTATCGCCGAGGCCGTAGCCGAACTCTCCAGTTACCTCGCGAGCCTGGACGACTTGGGAGTAGCCGACTTCGTCGACATCGATCTATCGGTGGTCCGAGGCCTGGCCTACTACACGGGCATCGTCTTCGAGCTCTGGGATGCGCGCCGTGAACTGCGAGCCATTTGCGGAGGTGGCCGATACGACGACCTGCTGGAGGTCATCGCCGGCATCGAGATGCCGGCGATCGGATTCGGAATGGGTGATGTCGTGCTCGCGGAACTGTTGGCCGACTACGACTTGTTGCCCGAGCCGGACTCGTCGGTCGACGTGTACATCGCCTGGCTCGGACAGGAAGGTAGGCATCGGGCGTTGAAGGCGACCCAGGAATTGCGAGCAGCCGGACTGTCGGCAGTGTTCGAGTATCGCGATCGCCGCCTCGGCAACCAGTTGAAGAGTGCCAATCAGATGAGCGCACGCCTGGCCGTGATCTTCGGCCCGCAGGAAATCGAGGCGGGGCAGGCCCGTATACGCGACATGTCGACGGGCGAAGAAACGGTGGTCGCGAGCGACGGTCTGGTTGACGCGTGTAGTCATGCTCAAAAGGAGTGAAAAGACTGTTTATGATGCAGACTCTCAATCTTAGCCGGTGGGTGATAGTCGCGGCGTTTGTCGCTCTTCCCGCTGTAGCTTTGTCTTGCGTCAGTAGCGAAAGCGGTGGCGAGGATACTCCGGCGATGGACGTTCCTGACGGCGACACGATCAGTGGTGGCTCCGTCTACGTGGATACGATCTCGCCGGTGCCGTATGAGACCTTCGAGCAAGTCGTCGAAAGCGAGAATCCCAAGAAAGTGGCGTACCGGATGATGATGCTGCGGGAAGGCAGTTCGGAGGCGCTGAGTCGAACGGTGCGCCTGGCCCTGGACTCTCTTTCCAGCGCGGATTCAAGTCTGGTCGCGGCCAGGGTCACGTTCTATGAAATCGTTCCGATCGACAACATGCGAGGGAACCTGGTAGCCCGGGCGTGGGGTGAGTGGATTCCGCGCGAGGGTTGGGACGCGGCGCGGAGAAGCACTTCTCCGCACCGCTCCTATATATACCATCGGAACCCAGGTTGGCCCGCGAACAACGACGAACAATGAGCGACGCGAAGCAGGACAAGAACGACGGGGAACTGGAGGCGCGGGCCGACGGCGTGTTGGAACGCGGCCTGGGGTCGGCGTGGGAACAACTCGCTCCATTGAGTGTCGGTGCGGTGGTCAGCGCCGCAGCGATCGTCGGGGCCACCAAGGCGTTGCGTCGTACCCTCGGACCGAGCCGCCGAATGCTCGGCTGGGCGGGCGCCGTCGCGCTGATTCCCATCGGGTATTGGCTGTTGTCCGATGCGGAGGACGGGACGGAACGCGAGCCCGCGCCTTCGACCGAGAACGAATCGGAATAGGAACCCATTAGGAAAAACCGGAACTCAGGGGACATCGATGGCGGATGAGAAAGCCTTAACTCCGCGGAGCGAGGATTTCTCCGCGTGGTACAACGGAGTCGTTCAACGGGCCGAGCTTGCCGGATACACGCCGGTGCGCGGGAGCATGGTGATACGCCCCCACGGCTATGCGATTTGGGAACTGATGCAATCCGCGCTCGACGGTATGTTCAAGGCCACCGGACACCAAAACGCCTACTTCCCACTGTTCATCCCGCAGAGCTTCCTCGAGAAGGAGGCCGAGCACGTCGAGGGCTTCGCCCCCGAGACGGCTGTGGTAACGCACGGTGGGGGCAAAGAACTCGAGGAACCGCTGGTAGTTCGGCCGACTTCGGAGGCGATCATCTGGCCCATCATGGCCGACTGGATCCAGAGCTATCGGGACCTTCCGATGTTGATCAATCAATGGGCCAACATCGTCCGCTGGGAGAAACGGACCCGGCCGTTCCTGCGCACGCTGGAATTCCTCTGGCAGGAGGGTCATACGGCCCACGCGAATCACGAAGAGGCCGAAGCGGAGGCGCTCCTGATCCTCGACATCTACAAGACGTTCATGGAAGAGTGGATGGCGATGCCCCCGATCACGGGCGTGAAGGAGGAGTGGGACAAGTTCGCGGGCGCCGAGCGTACGTACGCCTGCGAAGCGATGATGCAAGACAACTGGGCTCTGCAGGCGGGGACATCCCACAACCTGGGTCAGAATTTTGCCCGCGCTTTCGAGGTGCAGTACCAGACGGAAAGCGGCGAGCACGATTTCGTATGGAGCACCTCGTGGGGAGTATCGACCCGGCTGGTGGGAGGGCTGGTGATGACGCACGGCGACGACCTGGGCCTGGTCGTCCCGCCCAAGCTCGCTCCGATACAGGTGGTCATTGTTCCGATCTACAAATCGGATGACCAGCGTTCAAGCGTCCTCGAGGCCGCTGTTCGCCTCAGCGAGCGGCTCCAGGGAAATCTCAGGGTCAAGCTCGACGACCGGGACACCGTAAACCCCGGTGCGAAGTTTTACGAGTGGGAGGCCAAGGGCGTGCCCCTGCGAGTCGAGATCGGACCGAAGGACCTGGAGAAGCAACAGGTGATGATCGTCCGCCGGGTCACGCCGGAGGGCGAGCCTCGGAAGATTCCCGTGGCGGACGCCGAGGTCGACTCCAGGCTTATCGAGTTGCTCGACCAAACCCAACACCATCTCCTCGATGCAGCCTTGCGGAGACGGGAGGACAACTCGCACCGCGGTATCAGCGACTACGAGGAATTCAAGCGGATCATGGGTTCGACGGCGGGCTTCATCTACACGGGTCACTGCCGCTCGGAAGCGTGCGAGCAGAGAGTCAAAGATGACACAAAGAAACTAATTGCTTCGTCGGAGCCAGCATGGGCGTTGTCAGACTAGACGAGCTTGTATCCTATCTCGACGAGTACCTAGAGATCGCCAGCGTGCCTGATTACGCGGGAGCGCTAAACGGACTGCAGGTGCAAAACAGCGGCTCCGTAAGAAAGATCGCTGCCTGTACCGATGCGTGCCAGGCGACCATCGATGCATCGGTCGAGTGTGGTGCTGACCTGATGGTGGTGCATCACGGGCTGTTCTGGGGGAAGGGTGTCCAGCCTCTCACCGAGCGCAACTACCGTCGCATCAGCAAGCTGGTCTCGAACGACATTGCGGTGTACTCGGCCCACCTTCCACTCGATGCCCATTCGGAGGTTGGGAACAACGCCGAGTTGGCCCGTGGGATCGGGCTACGCATCCGAGGCCCGTTCGCCGAATACGAAGGCCACGCCATCGGCCTGTGGGGTGAGCTGGACGGTTCGCGCGAGGAGCTGGTGGAACGGCTTCAAACGCTCCTGGATCGTGAGCCGTTCATCATACCTGCAGGTCCCGATCGCACGAAGCGCGTCGGTATCCTCAGCGGCGGCGGGGCAGCCCATATCGCCGATGCGTGCAGCGAGGGGCTCGACACCTTTATCACGGGGGAAGGGGCCCATCACAGCTACTTCGATGCTCAGGAGTGGGGTTTAAACGTTGTGTATGCGGGGCACTACGCTACCGAGACCTTGGGAGTGAAAGCCCTGGCCCAGCGTGTCGCTTCGAAGTACGGGCTCGATTGGGAATTCATCGACCATCCGACTGGGCTCTAGAGTCGATAGCCCGGGCCTCACCTTCCTCTTCCACCGCGGTCGTATCTTCACCTTGGGGATTGCGAATCCTCGTTTCTATCTCGAGCCATACTTCGGCCAGGTGTTCGGGCTCGTTTATGTAGTGCTCGGCGTAAGCCAGCAACTCGGCCTGCGTGATTCCCCTGAGGTCGAGAATCTCCTGAGCGCGCTGCGACGCGGCGATGCTATCCGGCTCCTCGTCGATGGCCCGCAGGATCTCGACGTAGATCTCGACGTATTGCTCGCGGTTGATCGGCGGTGGATCGATCGTGTCGGCGCAGGCCGAAAAGAACAGCAGGGTGCCCAGGATTGAAATGACCCCGAGCACCCTGCCGGTTCGACTGTGAAGAACCATGGGTACTATAGCGATCTCGCTTCGGCGTTGGAGAATCGATAGAAGAACCACAGTACCAGCGGGAATACCAACAGTCCGAGTATTCCCTGCAAGACAGCGCTCTGGACGATCGTCGGCAGCGTGAAGTTCGCGACGATCAAGCCGGCGATCACCACACCCATCAACGCTTCGCCCGCCACGAAACCGGAGGCGACCAGAATGCCGGTGTTGTTGGCTCGGTCCTTCTGCTCGTCCGAGTAGTTTTTGCGGGCCAGGATCCCATCGACGATCCACTTGAAGACGCCGCCGATGAAGATGGCGAAAGTGCTGAAGATGGGCAGGTACATACCCACTGCGACCAGCATCGGCGACGGGGCCCGCACCAGGATCAACATGATGCCGAACAGCATCCCCGCCAGGAACAGCGGCCAGACCATCTCGCCGCCAACGATTCCCTGGCTGACCAGCGCCATCAGGCCCGCCTGCGGGGCCGGCAACGCGGTGGCCGGGTCGGCACCGGGCGCGCCGGCGAATCCGTAGGCCTTACCGAGCAGCAGCAGGGCGCCCGCCAGCGCCGGTGCGGCGAAGACAACAGCGATCAACTCGCCCTTCTCCATCGATTTGGGCGTGCCGCCAAGGATATGACCGACCTTCAAGTCCTGCATCATGTCGCCGGCGATTCCCATGGCGCAGCACACGACCGCCGCGACCCCCAGCACGGCCATGACGCCGCGGTCACCGGTCAGGCCGATTCCGACCATGAGCAGCGCCGCTAGAATAAGTGTCGTCAAAGTCAATCCGCTTATCGGGTTGTTGCTGCTGCCGATAATGCCGACCAGATAGCCGGCGACTGCGGCGAAGAGGATACCAGCGACGACCATGACCAGAGCGGCCACGATCGAACCGCCGAAGCTGCGGCTGAAGTAGTAGTAGAGAATCGTGATCGGGACGAGCAGACCGATGATGCCGAAGACGATCCAGCGGTATCGAAGGTCCGACTCGAGTCGGCTCTCGGCCTCGACGGCCTTCACCTGCTTGACGTCTGCCAGGACACGGCCAATTCCGACCGCCAGGCTCTTACGCATGCTCCAGAGTGTCCAGACCGCGCCGACGACCATGGTGCCCACCGCCAGCGGGCGCACCATCGTTTGCCACACGACGTTCACGGCCACGTTGGCCCAGCACGGCGCAGCGGCGCCTGCGGCCGTGCACCAGGCCGGATCCTGGGCCAGCGCGACCAGGTCCCGGTTCAGAAAGCCCATCACCGGTGCGAGGCACCACCAGCCCAGGACGCCGCCGGCGAAGACGACCGCCGCCAGCCGGGGGCCGATGATATAACCGACGCCGAGAAGCGCGGGCGATGCCGACGGTGTCGAAAGGAAGACGCCGCCGGTGTATTCCGAGATCAGCGATCTGCCTTGATCGATACGCGTCGCTCCCCACGACCAGAACCCCGTCATTGTGGTGGCGAGCACTCGCACACCCGACGCGTTCTTGATCAACTCGAGGAACGCCGCCGTCAGGCCAGCGACCACGAGGTACTTGCCCCCCGTTGAACCCTTCTGGCCCGCTTTGTGGATCTCGCTGGCGGCCACCGACTCGGGGAAGGGAAGATCAGCGTCCTCGACCATCGTTCGGCGCAGGATGATCACGAAGAAGACGCCGAGCATACCGCCGACCAGCATGATGAATGCCGAGATCCCGAAGTTCACGCTTTCCCACACGCCCGCGATGACGAAGGCGGGAATCGTGAAGATCGCGCCGGCAACGAGCGCCTCGCCGACAGATGCGGTCGTTCGAGAGATGTTCTCTTCCAGGATCGACCCGCCCATCGGTCTGAGCATCGCCATGGCGACGACCGCGGCGGGAAACGTGGCCGCGATGGTCAACCCTGCGACCATCCCGATGTAAGCGTTCGCGGCACCCAGGATCACGGCCATGACCACACCCAGGACGACGGCGCGGACCGTGAACTCCTTCATGCGGGTGTCTGCCGGAACGTAGGGCTCGTACGGTTTTGGATCCATCGAGGTCCTCCTCGAGCGTTGGATTTCCGTCAACCAAGCGTTGCGACTCGGTTCGAGCCGCGGTCGACTGCTGACAAACGTGTTGAACGGGAGGGTGTTGGAGCCGCGACAGCGTAGGTCGCTGGAAGCGGCATGTCAAGCGCTACGGGGACTCCACGAAGGCAATGGGGGTGCGGCGAACGATGTGATGCCCGCTGTCGCTGATGTAGAGCAAGTCAAAGACCGACGCGGCCACTCCGCGAGGCGCGCTCAGGGCCGTTGCACCCGCCGGGAGAAGGTCGCCGTTGTAGCCCTCGGAATCGATTCCGGCGAAGGTGGATATCCGGCCCGTGGCCATGGTGATGGCCCGAATCCGGTGGTTGCCCGTGTCGGCGATGTAGAGGACCGCCCCGTTGCTGGTCACGGCCAGCTCCGAGGGGGCGTCGAGTAACGCGTCGGTCGCCGCACCGCCGTCTCCGGCGAAGCCCGGCGTTCCCGCGCCCGCCAGCGTTGAGATCGTCGAATCGCCCAGGGCGATCACCCGGATCCGGTTGTTGCCGCCGTCGGCCAAATACAGAGCGCCCTCGCCGAAAGCCAGGCCGGTGGGCTCGTTCAGGATTGCCTCATGCGCTGGACCACCGTCGCCGGCGAATCCCGGAAAGCCTCGGCCGGCGACGGTGACCAGGACACCATCGGCCTCGACGCGTCGCAACCGGTGATTGCCTGTCTCGGTGAAGTGGACGCGTCCGCCGGGCCCGACAGCCACATCGCTCGGCTCGGCCAGGGCCGCCGCCAGCGCGTCGATGCCGTCGGGTGATGTGCCTCGGTTTCCGTTCCCGGCGATCGGCTCGACTTCGCCGGTCGCCAATTCGACGCGCAGGATACGTTGCCCGAAGCGATCCGCGATTAACAACCCGCCCACTCCGTCCAAAAAGAGAGCGTCCGGCGTACGGAGCCCTTCGTCCACCACAACCGCTATGCCTCCGTCAGGAAGCAATGCGAGGACGCGGGCGTTCTCGGTGTCGGCGATATAGACGGTTCCATCGTCCGCTGTCGCCAGACCGCGTGGTGTGTCGAGGCGGCTTTCCAGTGCGGAGGCGCCCAGGCTGTCGCCCGGGTCTTCGGGGATACCGACGACGATCCTCAGCGTACCCGGCGAGTCGCCTATGATGACGATGGGGTCGCCGCAGCTCGTCAGCGCCAGCACCAGCGCGCCGGTCAGGGCAAACGCTCTAACGAGATTACCCATATGTCGTAGTCGCCGCGTTCACCGAGTACGGAGATCGCGAGGTACTGACCGTCGGGCGAGACCGCAGGTTCGCGGCCGCCGTTGGTGAAGTCGATCGGTGTCGCCCCGCTGCCGTCGGGCGCGCTCCTCCAGATCTGGTCGGCGCGTCGGAAGTACAGCGCGCTACCGTCGGGGGACCATGCTGGGTCCTCGCCCTCTCCCAACTGGGTCACGTCGGTACCGTCGGGCCGGACCAAGGTCAACAGCCGGCGGCCGGGGTCGTAGTCGGTTCGTTGCTGCACGCAGGTCGGGGTGGGCGGCACGGGTGGCGGGTCCGAGATATACGTGCACGTGGAGGCTGATGAGTCCGCCCGCTCGAGGCGCGAGAACGCGATCCACTCCCCGTCTGGACTCCAGGCGGGACTCACGCCCTCATCGGTGTTGGGCAGAACCAGTGGAGCGTCGCTCGTATTCCAAACCAACAGAGTGAGTCCGTCGCTGAAAACCAGGCGATCTCCGGTTGGCGCCCAGCTGGGTCGGAACACCGAGACCCGCTCTTCGTCGAACAGCTGGTGGAAGGGGAAATTCCGGACCACGTGCACCCGAGGCGTATTCTGGATATTGAAATCGTACACCACACCGGGGATCGGTACGGTAACGAGCGGGTCGCTATCTACAGACCCGGTCGCATCGAAGCGCCGAACCCGCACGATGACATCGCGCAAGCGCGGTAGCGCGGTGTTATCGATAGCCGGACTGCAGGAGGGCTCGATGCTGGGACATACCGCCGGCCACGGCGGTCCGACTTCCGCGTAAGCGAACCGTTCGCCCGAGGGGTGAACTTGCGGCGCTACCAGCCAGCGTTCGGCGGTGCCCGGGACCTGAACGTTGCTCGTGATCATGCCGGCCGCTCCACCCAGCCGAGGTACGCCGACCAGTACGACCGATTCATCCGAGAAGACATCGAAGCCGGTCGCCGCGTAGTAGACCGAATCGCCGTCCTGCGACCAGGTCGGTGTCTGGTCGTCACCGGGACTGAACGTCAGTCGCAGCGTTATGAACTCGTCGTTTGGGTCGCGATCGTTGGCCGAGAACGGCTCCACGTCCCCGTGACATCCGCCGAGCGATGCGGCCATCAGCGCCAGCGCGCCGGTCAGGGCAGACGCTCTAACGAGATTACCCATATATCGTAGTCGCCGCGCTCGCCGAGCACAGCAATGGTGAGGTGAAGGCCGTCAGGTGATACGGCCGGCTCGTGGCCACCGATGGTGAAGTCGATCGGTACGGCGCCGCTGCCTTCGGGTGCGCTTCTCCAGATCTGGTTGTCGCGACGGAAAAAGAGCGCGCCTCCATCCGGCGACCATGCCGGCTCTTCGCCTTCTCCCAGCTCGGCGACTTCGGTGCCATCGGGACGCACCAGCGTCAGCAGCCGTCGGCCCTGGACGTACTCCGTCCGCGCTTGGCCGCACGGCGCGATCGGATCGTCGGGGTCCCTCTGGTACGTGCAACTATAGAAGGACGAGTCCGCTCGCTCGAGACGCGTGAACGCGATCCACTCGCCGCTCGGGCTCCAGGCGGGACTCACGCCCTCTTCGGTGCCCGGGATGGGTTGCGGCGGGTCGCTCGTATTCCAGATCATCAACCCGAGCCCGTCACTGTAAACTAACCGAGCGCCGTCTGGCGACCAGCTGGGACGGAACACCGATACGCGCTCTTCGTCGAACAACTGGTGGAACGGGTAGTTCCGCACCACGTGGCCGCGAGAGGGTTGATTGTAGTTGAAGTCGTAGATCACACCGGGTATCGGAACGGTGAGACCCGGATCACTGTCGGTCGACATAGTCGCATCGAACCGGCGGACCCGAATAATGACATCTCGCAAACGCGGCAGCTCGGCGTGGTCGAGGGGTGGAGTACAGGAGGGTTCGATCGAGCCGCACGCCGGGGGCCACGGAGGACCGACCTCGGCATACGCGAACCGTTCGCCGTCAGGGTGTACATTTGGCGCCTCCAGCCAGCGCTCCGCGCTCCCGGGGATCTGAATGTTCCTCGTCATCATGCAGGCGGCCCCACCCAACCGAGGTATGGCGACCAGCACCACTGACTCGTCAGAGAAGACGTCAAATCCCGATGCTGCGTAGTAGATCGAGTCGCCGTTCTGAGACCATGTCGGCGTTCGATCGTCGCCGGGGCTGTACGTCAGCCGTAACGTCATGAACTCTTCGTTGGGTTCGCGATCGTTGGCTGAGAACGGCTCGACGTCCCTTTGACACGCTATGATGGCCGCGGCCACGATGCACACGTAAAGCTGAGACCGAATCACATCCCGAGTCGTTTGCAGGGGCAAGATCCCGCTACCCATCAGAAAACGATCTCCAATCCCAATCGCAGTTGAAAGGGCTGTCCGAAATAGAGCGATGGGTCGCTTGCATCCAGCGCGGCGGCAAAGCGTGCGGTCTCGAACTCCTGCAGGCTGATCACTCCATCGCGATCCAGGTCGGCCTGCGCGCTGTATCGCGGCGATTCGATCGGTATGGGTGTGAAACCCGGTGAGAGCTCGACAGCGACATCCTCCAGGTCGCTGGTCCGTGGTGCCAGTTCCCCGGTGTCGCGGCGCAGGGCGATCACGTTATCGGTGCCCAGAATATTGCGTGCGTCCAGTAGAACGCGCCAACTGCACTGGCAGACGCCCAGGCCGCCGAAATCGTAGCTCGCCCGCAGGTTGAGCCAGTTGGTCCACGGCAAGCGCGCCGTGCGGTGCTCCACGTCGCCCGCTATGTCGCCCGCCGCCAACTGGCGATCCAGGGGATAGCCGCTCTGCACCGAGCCCGATAGCGATGCGCCGAACTTCCAGTTGGGAGCGCCGGCTGCACGTCCGAACAGAACTGCTAGGTTGGCCGAGTGACGCCGATCGAACGCCAGCGGGAATTCTAATCTTCGGTCCGCCGCGGTCGAGTCGATGACTTCGAAGGCCCCCGAGCCTACTCCGACGGCCTCCATCAGTGCATAGCCGGCCATCAACCGGACCGCCGGCCACCGTCCGTGCAACGTCAGCTCGAGGCCCTGAACATTGCCGAAGTCGCCGGTAGTGAACTGATTGGCCGCCGCGCCGGAAAACGCGAGTCCACTGGTGACCAGATTGGTCAGTTCCTTCAGGAAGACGGCGGCGCTGAAAGCGAGTCCTTCGGTGAACATGTGGCGCATTCCGAACTCGTACGCGACGCCTTGCTCGAACGCGAGGTTCGGATTCCCCTGGCGCCGAATGTCCGCGCGCAGCGAATCGCCGATCGTGCTGTCGAGGAAGAAGCGAAAGTCGGGAGGTTGTGCGACTTTGCCGAAGTTGAACCAGACCATCGTCTGGTTCTCGGTCGTTGGGATGGGGATAGCCACCCCGATCCGCGGCATCAGCAGGCTCTTCCACTCCGTGTCCAGGACCGGAGCGAACACGTTAGACCGATCCTGCTGGAAGCTAAGGCCCGATTCGAATCCTTCATACCGCACGCCGATCTGTGCGGTAATGTCGTTCACGGTGAGCACCGACAGCTCGGCCCACGCGTTCGCCGTCGTTGGGTAGAAGCGTGCGTAGCTCGGGGACGAGCCCGGCGAGTAGGCCAGCACCCGTTCGTAGTTCTCTACCTGGTAGAACCGAAGAGAGCCGCCACCGCGAAGCGAATGGCCTCGCGCGGAAATAACCTCGCCGACAAGGTCGCCGCCTAAGAAATCGTTTCGATTCCAGGCGGCGATTCCCGGTGTGCCTTGGGTGAAGAAGAGACCCTCGGCCGCTGGGCCGAAAGGCGAGCCGGTCACGCCTCCGGGCTGTACGTAGCCGGGCACCGGAGAGCCCGACTCCAGCTGAGCTTCGATGGGGCTTCGTGCGAACTCCTCGCCGAGGAACTCGAAATCGGAGAATCCAAACCCCGCGATTCGCGTTCTGTTACTGAACGTTCCGGGATCGACCACCCCCAGGTAACGATCCAGGCGCATAGCCGCGGCTCGGGCGATGACATGATAGGCTCTTCCCGGCACGGTC
>JBDHGH010000156.1:0-8485 GCA_039589995.1 Gemmatimonadota bacterium
GTCACCCTGTGCGCCCGGTGCTGTGAAGCCGGAGGTGGTTGCACCGGGAGATATACCACTGGTCGATGGATTGAGTCCGCGGACGGCACGTCTGCGTGGGTCCAGCGGTGCGTTCACGTCGTGGGCTGCTCCCTATGTGTCAGGATCTCTGGCGGTGCTTGCGGGTCTCAACCCGTCTGCGGTCTCTAACGACCTGAAGAGCGCGCTCTTTTCCACCGCGACCGACATGGATCCTCCCGGCCTGGACAACCGCAGTGGTGCAGGCCTCATCAACCTTGTCGCAGCGGCCGAAGCGATCGGCGGCCTCGGCGGCGTGCGATTGGCTCTGGACGGTTGGGATTGGAGCGACGATGCTCGCTCTCTGACGCTTCGCCTCTACAACGCCGGCGATCGTCCGTTTCCCGGAGGCGCCGCCGAGTTGATGCGCGGCCTCCAGGGCGAACTGTTGGGCCGCGCCGAGGCGCCGCTGATCGGGCCACGCCGCGGCGGACAGATCGTCTTCGAGGGTTTGCCCCGCGCGAGCGTCGAATACGAAGGCTTGAACCTGCGTCTCGAGAGCGACGGGGCGCGACTGGCCTTCCCGGTGGTCCTTCTGGCGCCCACACCCTCCACGGCGATCCTGCGCGATGGTTCGGTCTTGTTCTCCTTGGATGCGAACGGTCGGTTGGGGACGGTTACCGGCTCGCCCGGGTTGATATTCCTTGGTCGTACCTGGCTGACTGGTGGCGGCTTCATGTTTGCCACCGGCGGGAGCGTCTCCGACGGCGCGTACGTCGACGTCCTCCAGCAGCCGAACTTGAAGACGAATCCGGTGGGGTCTGACACCGACTGGCGCTTACTCTCATTGACCACCGACACGGCGCGAGCCGAGCTCACCTTCACCGACGACCGCGCGTTGCGGCCCACCGGTGCGAATGTTTGGCAGGAAGCCGAGTTGGTAGAAGTATCGGACAGCGCCGCTTTCGTTGCTCTGACGGTCTCGGTCGATTTTCAAACCGACGATCCGGTGCCTTTGGCCGGCCTTCTCCTCGACTGGGATTTCAACAACGCGGATTTCGTACGCTGGGAGTCCGAGCTGGGTGCATCGGTGATGGTACCCGCAGATTCCACAGGGCCGTGGTTCGCTGTGACCACCGCATCGCAGGCTCCGACGACACACGCCGCCGTGCCACTCGGTACTCCGGCCAACGGTTTCTACGTGGCGGGCACCAACAACGGGATCCTGGCCAAACTGGAGGGCTTCACCGACGAGGAGAAGGGACGGCTATTGGCCCTCGGTGGTATGCAAGTCTCCGACGACCACGTCACCGATTGGGCCCACATGGTCGGAGTGGGTCCGTTGCATAGCCGAGATACGACCACGTTTCTCATCGCGGCCGGCGGCACGCGCGCGCACCTGCAGATAGCGCTGGACAGCGCCCGGGCTTTCGCTCGCCAGAACGCTACTTCCGGCGCGGCTGCTCCTCGCAGCGAACTGGTTTTGCTGCCGCCGTACCCGAACCCGTTCGATCCGACCCAGGGCCAGACGTTGAAACTGCCGTTCCTGGTGAACCGTGGAAGCGAACCGCTGAGCGCGAGGGTGGAGATCTTCACCATCGACGGACTGCCCATCTACTCGGAGAATCGCGAGCTCACACCCGATTTGCCGGTGGAGCCGTTTCGCTGGAGCGGACTGCTGGGGGGAGGTGAGGCAGCGGCGACCGGAGTGTATGGCTATGTCATCAAGGTCGGCGGCCGAGTGCAGTCGGGTAAGTTTGTGCTCCTAAAGTAGCGAATGGAACGAGTTTGACACCTCTGAGGGCCCTCCCTAGCTTTCCCCGCTGTCTCGTAGATGATCCCGATCTTGTATGCTCTTACTCTCACTCGTAATCGTACTCGTACTCGTAATCGTACTCCTAGCCAATTCGGTGTCGATTACGATTTCGACCGGGAGCGATGGAACAAGCAGGACAAGCTAGTATGAGCGGTAAACGGATCACCACGATCGAGCTGGTCGCCATGAAGGAGCGCGGCGAGCGCATCGCCGTGCTCACGGCCTACGATTATCTGATGGCGGGCCTGGTCGACGGCGCGGGTGTTGATTGCATTTTGGTGGGAGATTCCTTGGGCCAAGTGGTGGCTGGGGAAGACTCCACGCTGCCGGTTACCCTCGATCAGATGATCTACCATGCCAGGGCGGTCCGCCGAGGACTGACGCGGGCGTTGCTCGTAGTCGATATGCCATTCCTGACCTGCCAGGTCTCGGCCGAGGAGGCTATGCGCAATTGCGGTCGCGTCTTGCAGGAGACAGGAGCTCAGGCGGTGAAGTTGGAGGGTGGTCATGAGGACGTCGCCCGCACGATCCGTCGTTTGGTCGATGCGGGGATTCCCGTGATGGGTCATCTGGGCCTGACTCCGCAATCGGTCAACACAATCGGCGGCTATAGATTGGTCGGCCGGGCCGAGGCAGAACGCGAAAGACTTCTCACCGAAGCCCAGCGTTTGGTGAACGCCGGCTGTTTCAGCATGGTGCTCGAGATGCTTCCGAGAGGTTTGGCCGGGGAGATATCGCGCAGGATTCCAATTCCCACGATAGGGATCGGTGCCGGACCGGAATGTGACGGGCAGGTCTTGGTGCTTCCCGATATGCTCGGATTGAACGAGGGTTTCAATCCCGGTTTTCTGAAGAGGTATGCCGAGTTGGCGGCGGAGGTGAGGAAGGCCGTGGGCGAGTATGTCCAGGAGGTTAGAGAAGGGCGCTATCCGGGTTCTGAGCACTCCTCTGACTAACGTTGATTGCTCCGATGAGTCATCGTCAGTGTCCTCGAGCAGCGTTCACCCCGCTCGGTCGCGGTGGAGTCGCGGGCGCGGACGTGACGTTGACGTCGACGACCATCGGAAAAGCCTGTGAAGTTGGTTAAATCGATTTCCGAGGTTAGGGAGTGGGTAGCGAAGAGTCGCGAGGCCGGGAAGACCGTCGGCCTCGTTCCCACGATGGGGTTTCTGCACGAGGGGCATCTCGGGTTGGTGGATCTCTGTCGCGAGCTTTGCGACGATGTGATCATGTCGATCTACGTGAATCCCTTGCAGTTCGGGCCCAGTGAGGATTTCGAAGAGTATCCGCGCGATCTAGAGAGCGATCGAGCCGCGGCGGAGGGGCGGGGGGTGGACGTCGTCTTTGCCCCCGGCGATCGAGAGCTGTATCCCGATCAACTGGCCGTGGCCGTCGTACCGCGTCGGCTGGCCGACCGCTTGTGCGGGCATAGCCGTCCGAGCCACTTCGAGGGCGTACTCACCGTGGTGGCGAAGCTATTTGGGATCATCCAGCCGGACATCGCAGTCTTCGGACAGAAGGATTTCCAGCAAGCCGTATTGATCGAGCGGATGGCCGAGGACCTGAACATGCCGGTGCGGATCGAGGTGGCGCCGACGGCCCGCGAGACTGACGGGATCGCCATGAGCTCGCGGAATGCCTACCTGTCGAAAGACGAGCGAACCCGCGCGCTGAGCTTGTCCCGGGGGTTGGCCGCCGCAGTGAGATCGTACCGGGCCGGTGAACGAGGAGCTGCGATTCTGAGTTCGACGGTGGGGCGCGAGTTGGCGGAAGCCGGGGTCGTCGACGTCGAGTACGTCGAGGTCGTGGAGCCCCGGGAACTGGAACCCGTCGATTCTGTCGGTGAGGATTCGGTTGTTGCCGTGGCGGCCCGTGTTGGCGCGACTCGACTTATCGACAATGTGCGGCTGGGACACCCGGATCCGGGGCTGGAGGCGATCCTTTGAATTTAGCGCTGGGTGCGTATAAATTTAGAGGCTAAACCCATTTGGTATGACATACCCAAGGAAGTACTGAGCCTAGAGAATGCAACGAGAACTCTGTAAATCGAAGATACACGGGGCCACGATCACCGAGGCGAACCTGCACTATGAGGGCTCGCTCACGCTCGACGCCGATCTGATCGACGCCGCTGACTTGGTGCCCTACGAGAGAATTCAGGTAGTGAACATCAACAACGGTGCGCGGCTCGAGACCTACGTCCTGCAGGGCGAGCGAGGCTCTGGTGCAGTCCACCTGAACGGCGCCGCCGCTAGATTGGGCGAAGTCGGTGACCGAGCGATCCTCATTAGCTATGCGCATTACGATGAGTCGGAAGCCGCCGGTCACGAACCACGTGTCGTGTTTGTCGACGAGCAAAACCGTATTCTGAAGCGTAGCCTCCGGGTTACGGCGCCCTAGAAGCCCTCCAGCCCCCTCTTCTGCGCCGCGGAGCCATATCGCTGAAACGTGCACATGCGCGAGCACGGGAGCGATCTACCGCCTGGCTCATGACAGGTAAAGAAACTCATCCGATCATCGAGGCAGCGGCCCAAGGGCAATTGCCCGACTGGACCTGTGTAAAGGACTCGCGCATGCCTCACCTGGCTTCGGTCGCCGAGGTCATGCTGACCTGGGCCACCGATTTGGAGCTTGACTTGTCTGACAGGCAACGTTGGACGGCGGCAGGTTGGCTCCACGATTCGCTGCGTGATGCGGATCCTGAGTCCTTCGGTGCCGAGGTGGATGAGTTTCCCGCAAAAGTCCGCCACGGCCCGGCGGCCGCAGAGCGGCTGAGACAGGCAGGGGTGGACGACGAAGAGGTATTGCAGGCCATCACCTTTCACAGCCTGGGGTGCGGCGGTATGGAGCGTTTGGGACGTTACCTGTACTTGGCCGACTACTTGGAACCGCTCAGGAAGTTCGATCGAGTCGAGCGCGAGGCTCTGATGGGACACCTGCCTCACGATCCCGCGAAAGCGCTGAGAAGCGTGTGCGCTCGACGTATCGCGTATCAAGTTGGCCGAGGCACTGCGCTTCGCCGCGAGACCGTGGAGTTCTGGAACGAGTTGGTGGGAATCCGATGACGAGTTGGGTTCGCGGGATCATCCTCGCACTGGTGTTTTTGGTTGTGGGCGCGTTTGTCACCTCCCTATGGTTAGAGATTCGACGCGAGACACCCGAGGCGCTGGGGCCTCTTCCCGGCCTCTGGGAGGGCAGACGAATTCGGGTGGAGGTACTCAACGGTGCAGGTGCCGCGGGTCTCGCTCGTCGGGCGACGGCACGCCTGCGCGAGCTGGACTTCGACGTCGTCTATTACGGCAACGCGGTCAACTTCGATCAGGATAGCTCGGTGAGCATCGCTCGGTTGGACAACGTCGAGCCCGCGCGACGCGCCGCTGACGCTCTTGGGCTGCACAACGTCGTCCACCGTCCCGACCGAAACCTATATCTGGACGTAACGGTCATCATCGGAGACGATTGGGTGGAGGCGATAGAGGCGCCCGAGGAGGAGGCTCCCGACCGGCTCGCCGTCTGGTGGGCGCGAATCAAGCGGGCGGCCCTTCGACTCTGGCCAAAATAGCCCGTTATTGATGAGCCCTGACGGCGCGGGTATCTTTTTGAGCGTGAGCCCTTTATCTGCCCTGCGTAGAACGGCCTCGCTCGAGGCCGACACTTTTCACGGTTCGGAACGGCGATCTACATGACGGATTCCTTATACAGGACATCCTATCGAACGCACATGGCCGGCGAGCTGCGTTCGAAGAACATTGGCGAAACGGTGCGGCTGGCGGGTTGGATCAACCGCCGACGAGACCTGGGTGGCAGGATCTTCATCGACCTCCGTGACCGCTCGGGCCTCGTGCAGGTTTCTTGTGGCTCGGACGCGATGTCCGACGAGGACGTAGAGACGGTGCGTCGATTCGGCTCTGAGGTGGTGATCGCGGTCCAGGGTGAGGTCGCGGGTAGACCCGCAGACGCGCTCAATCCCGACATGCCTACCGGCGAGGTTGAGGTCAGGGCGGATCGGGTCGAAATGCTGGCACCGTCAGAGACGCCCCCGATCATGGTCGCCTACGGCGCCGATGACGAACTGCCTTCGGAAGAGTTGAGGTTGCGCTACCGCTACCTCGACCTACGGCGGCCCGAACTACAACAAAATTTCCGAGTAAGGCACTGCGTCAATCAAGCGATCCGTTCCTCTCTGGACAAACTCGGGTTCGTCGAGGTCGAGACTCCGATACTCACGCGACCCAGTCCGGAAGGTGCACGCGATTACCTGACTCCCAGCCGGATCAGCCGCGGCGAATTCTACGCCCTCCCGCAGTCGCCCCAACTGTACAAGCAGATCCTCATGGTCGCGGGGTTCGATCGCTATTTCCAAATCGCGCGTTGCTTACGCGACGAAGATCTGCGTGCCGATCGTCAACCGGAGTTCACACAACTTGACGTAGAGATGTCTTTCGTCGACGAAGACGACATCTTCGTCGTGGGCGAGGCCGTCATGGCAGAGGTGTGGAGCGGCTGTTCGGGCCGCGAAGTCCAGCGCCCGTTCCCGCGGATGAAGTACCGCGACGCGATGGAGCGATATGGCACAGACAAACCCGATCTCCGCATACCGTGGCAACTGACCGACGTCAGCGAGGTCGTACGTGACAGCGAATTCCGAATCTTCCGCGGCACTCTCGAGGCCGGCGGGCGCGTCCGCGGCTTTCGGGTGCCCGAAGGGGCCCAACTGAGTCGCAAGGCGCTCGATCAGCTGGATCGGGTCGCCCAGGATACCGGGGCGCCGGGTGCGTTGTGGACTAAGCTGGCCGAGGGCGGCGCCCAGGGCGGTTTCGGTAAGCAGCTCGGGCCCCAGGAATTGGAGGGTGTGAGATCGACGATAGGGACGGTTGATGGGGATTTGCTCGTGCTCGTTGCTGGCGACGATCGAATCGCCAATCCGGCGCTGGACGCACTGCGACGGCATCTTGCCGGGGTGATGAACGCCGTGGAGGAGGGCGATCGTTTCCTCTGGGTCGTGGAGTTTCCGCTGTTCGATGCACATCCCGAAAGCGGCGAGCCGGTGCCGAGTCATCACCCGTTCACCTCGCCAGCGCCAGAGGATGTAAGTTTGATCGACAGCGACCCGTTGGCTGTCCGGTCGCGTGCCTACGACATGGTGTACAACGGATCCGAGTTCGGAAGCGGAAGCATTAGAATCAACCGACCAGATGTTCAGCGGCATGTGTTCGCGGCATTGGGCATCGACGCCGATGAGGCGGATAGGAAGTTCGGCTGGCTGCTTGAGGCGTTCAGGTACGGTGCTCCTCCGCACGGCGGGTTCGCTTTGGGCCTCGACCGCGTAGTCATGCACCTAGCGGGGGGCAACTCACTGAGGGACGTGATCGCGTTTCCCAAGACGACAGCCGCTCGGGCACTGATGGAAGGCGCGCCGGCGCCCATCGCGCCTGACGAATTGGAGGAGTTAGGAATCCGGATAGTTGGGCCGGCCCATGACTGATCCAACGACCAAGAACTCCAACCAGACCGTCCAGCACCGCCTTCCCACCGAGGGCGCGGATCAGCTCATCCTGGCGGGCGTAAACGATGCAAACCTCCAGGAGCTTGCGCGCATCTGCGGCTGCCGCGTCGTACTCCGAGAAGACAATCTGGTCCTCTCCGGTAGCCTGAGCGAAGTCGAGCGCTGTGCACCGGTCGCTCAGCGCATGATCGACCTGGCCACGATGGAAAAGCCCTTCGCGCCTTCGGACATCCAGCGGTTCGCGGATGACGCGGTGGACACGGGCGGGCTGGCTCCCAGCGCTTTCGAGTCGAGCAAGATCGTTCTGCCCGGCACCCGAAAGATCATCACGCCGAAGTCTCCCGGGCAGAAGCAATACATCGACGAGATCACACAACGTGAGATCGTTGTCGGCATCGGGCCTGCCGGAACGGGCAAGACGTACCTCGCGGTGGCCATGGCCGTGGATGCGCTGCACAAGAAGCGCATTCGCCGGATCGTGCTCACGCGCCCGGTGGTCGAGGCCGGCGAGCAGCTCGGGTTCTTGCCGGGTAGCGTGGAGGAGAAGATAGACCCATACCTGCGACCGTTGTACGATGCCCTCGGCGACATGATGCCACCCGACCAGATGCGTCGCTTGCTCGAGCACCGGACTCTTGAGATTGCGCCGTTGGCCTACATGCGAGGTCGCACGCTGGCCGACGCTTTCGTGATTCTCGATGAGGCACAGAACACGACGACGCTACAGATGAAGATGTTCCTAACTCGGCTCGGCTTGAACTCCAAGGCCGTGATCACCGGGGACAAGACACAGATCGATTTGCCGCGTCGTGAGGATTCGGGGTTGCTCGAGGTCGAGCGACTTCTGCAGGGCATCGACGGAATCTCGTTTGTTTACCTGACCACGGTCGACGTCGTTCGTCATCGTCTGGTCAAGGAGATCATCAAGGCTTACGCCGAAGCCCGGTCCAACGACTCCCCGCGGCGGGAGGGCGAATGAGTCAGGGAAACAAGAAGCAGTCGAAGCGGTTGCTCGCGCGGGCCCGCCTGCTGCTGGGACAGCTACCGGGCGGTAGCCGGCGATGGATGCATGACGGTTACCGCGTCGTCCTACTGGTATCGGCAGCTCTCCTGATTGATCTGGCTTTCCCGGTCCAGTCGGGGACGGATCTGCCAACCCTGAGTGA
>JBDHGH010000157.1:0-8464 GCA_039589995.1 Gemmatimonadota bacterium
CAGGCAGCTGAGGAAGGTGGAGCGGATCCGCCTGACCACCGAGAGCGAACTGGATCGTCGACCCGACCTTGGCTTCCCGATTCGCGTAACGAAAGTTGACCGCGGACTGCCCGAGCCGCTTCTCGACGTCAGCTACAACCGCGAGAATCAGCCGCGTCTGCTGCTCGACATGGAGAAGGTCGGCGCATCGATGGTCGCGGTACGCGCCGAACCGTACACAACGGTATACGGCGATAACGTACGCGCCTACCTCCCCGACCCGCAGGCGTTGCAGCGGAGTTTCACGCGCGATGTGGGCGATGTGGGTGCCGCGGTGCTCAACGACACGGCGGTGGTGATCGCCGATAGGGGCCGGAACCGATTCGCCATCTTCGAGGCCGAGTCCGGTCTGCTGGTTGGCACTTTCGGTGACAACTATCAGGATGACAGAAAGCTCAAGGGTCCTCGCGGACTGGCTCTTCTGCCCGACGGTCGGGTCATCATCGGTGACACCGGTAACAACCGCGTGAAGGTGTTCAGCGCCGACCTCGCCAGCCTGGTCGCCAGCTATCCTGTCGTGAAACCCGTTGGCGTCGCTGTGTCGCCTGAGGGCGAGATTTATGTCTGGAACGAAGACGGCACCGTGGCGGGCAAGCTCGATCCAAATGAAGCGCGATTAGAGCCGCTGCCCCCAACCGTGGTTCCCGGCCCCATCGCCGGGATGACTTTCGACGAGGCGGGCAATCTATTTCTGCTCGATGCTGCGACTCAGCGAGTCACGATCATCGAGGCCGGTTTGGAACGCGTCCTGATTCAACTGGGCGCGGAGGGCGAGCTCGATGACCCGACACGGCTACATGTCGATGGTGAAGGCAACATCTACATCTCGGACGAAGGCGCCGGCCGTACCGTGGTTTATCGTTGGGACGTTCACTTCCCGCCGCTGGCCGACCTCGAACTGCAGTACGAGGGCGAGTCGGCGGTTCTGACCTGGCAGCCGGGCCCTGAGGCTTACACAAAGGAGTACGAGATCCAAGGCGCCGACAGCCCCGACGGCCCGTTCAGCGTTGTGGCGGTAGCCACTGCTCCACCCTACCGAATCGACCCGGAGAACCGTTCCGAATCGCCGCCTCGTTTCGTGCGCGTCGCCCCGGTCTTCACAACGGGCGTGCGCGGTGCGCCGACTGAGACGATGCCGCTCTCGTATTTCACAGCTTCCGCCGCCTACGGACAGGGGGACTACGCGTTGGCGCTGCAGGAAGCGACCGAGGGCGTTCGCCTGGTAGACGATGGCGTTCTGGACGCGAGCGATGAGGTTAAGGGGAAACTATTGCGGCTTGCCTTTGCCAGTGCCTACCACACGGGTGACTTCCAAGAAGCCGTGAGTTGGGCGCAGCGAGCCGCCGAAATCCCCATGCCGCGGGACGACCTCGTCGAGTTCCTCTTCATGTTGGCGGATATCTACCTGCGGTCGGGAGATCCAAGGGAGGCAAGCCAGCATATCCTGACGCTTGTGGGCCAGGGCCCGAACCCGGAATACTACCAGAGAACCGAAACGATCCAGCGGTCTTACCAGATCTACCGCATGCTACGCGATGCCGGCTATCCCGAAGACGCGCTGGAGTTCATGCACCTCTATGCCGAAGCGATTCCGGAGACTGTGCCGGAACAGTACCATCACATGTACGAGGACTCGATCATTGTCTTCTCGACTCGCGACAAGTTGGGTCAAGGCTTCGAGTCCTGGCGGAACGCCGACTACGGTCAGGTGGTTAGCTTCTTTGAAGGTCTGATAGCCGAGGGAGGCCTGAGCCCGGAGCAGAGTGTCATCACGTGGCAAGTGCTCGGGGCCGCCTACTACGCCTACGGACGACGATCTCAGGCCGAAGACATCTACAAGCAGATCTACGGCGTACGACAGAACTTCAACCTGAGCCGAGAGATCCCCAGGTTGCAGAAGTTGTACAATCTGACGATATACAACCCTGAGACCCGGCAGTTCTTCAGCAACATCGGGCCCGGCTAGGAGGGCGCCGCTCTGAAGAAGGACATCTTTCTAGGTCGCCGCGTTGCGGTCTACCGAATAGACAAGTTCCTCGGCGAGGGCGGGTTCGCGTACGTCTACAAGGCGCGCGACACCAACCTCGATATCGATGTTGCGCTGAAGGTTCTGAAGCCGGCATTCGCCTACGACGAGGTGTTCGAGGCGAACTTCCGGCGTGAGGCACACCGGGCCGCGAAATTCCGCCATCCGAACGTCATCGCCATCCACTACGCCGGGAAGGACGACGATATCGTCTTCTTCTCCATGGATCTCTTGGAGGCGGGCCTCAAGGATCTCATGCGAGTCGGCCAGGGGCTGGACCCGGACGTCATCATCAAGGTGGGACTCGACGTAGCGTCCGCGCTCCAATTCGCCCACACCCACGAAGGTGGCATTGTCCACCGTGACCTGAAGCCGGACAACATCCTCTTCGATCGGCACGGTAACGCCGTGGTCACCGACTTTGGAATCGCCGAGGCCGCGACGAACTACACTGCGGCGACCGGCACCACGGTCTATGTGGGGACGCCGAAGTACATGTCGCCCGAGCAGGCACGGGGCCAGCGGGTCGACCACCGTTCCGACATATACTCGCTGGGCGTGACCATGTATGAGATGGCTACCGGCGACGCGCCATTCACAGGCCGCGATTGGTTTGAATTGGGCCGCAAGCATATCGAGGAGCTTCCGGCGCTGCCGCGAGAGAAGAACCCGGATCTGAGCCCTGAGCTCGAGCGCATTATTCTCAAGTGCCTGCAGAAGATCCCGGCGGATCGCTACCAGAGCGCCGACCATCTGCGCACCGACCTGACGGGCGCTATGGGTGGCGCGGTACAGCGCCCCGTCGTCGTACAGGTTGCACCCAAAGAGACCGAGCAACCAGGGCAGCCAACTCCAGCTGGGGCGCAGGCCGAGCCGGGCGCTCAAACGCCCGAACGGCAGAAGCCGTTCCCAGGCTACGAAGCGACCACCAAGCCACCGACGAAGAAGCGTCGCGTTTGGCCTTGGCTGTTGGCGACCGCTGCCGTGCTAGCGGGAACGGTCACGGCTTACATGTACGACCTCCAAGGATTCCGCACTTTCGGAGAAGAGAAGTTCCCGATCCTCGCCCAGATCCCTTACATCGGTACCGGGGCTACCTACGCCACGGGGTTCTTCTTCGCCGCCGTCGAAGGTGGCGCTGCGGTCGAGGATCCCGAGTTCACGCTGACCTTCAGCGGACCGGTCGACCCGGTCTCGGTGAGCCGCGAGACGGTCAGACTGCTCGGACCCAGCGGCGAGCAAGTCCAAGCGGAGCTTACGCTGCGAAGCGAGAATCGACAGTTGCTGGTCGAGGCTCTCGAACGTCTCGACTACGAGACGGACTACGTGATCCAAATCACCGAGGAGCTTAGGAGCGCAACGGGCCTCCCGATTTTCCGCGACTCCCGGGACGCACTGCCCGGGGTCGAGTTCACGTTCAACACGCGCCTCACACCGCCCGACGCGGAGCCACCGCTTCTGGTGGAAAGCGATCCAGCCAGAGACGCCCAGAGCGTGCCGGTCGATCAGTTGTTGACCCTGAGGTTCAACGAGATGATCGATCCGGGGTCGGTGGGGGGCGGCAACTTCAGACTTCTTGACGATCAGGGCAACACGTTTCAAGTCCAGGTCTCGCTAACCGAAGACCTTCTGACCGCACAGATTCAGCCCGCGGGAGCCCTGAGCTATAGTACGCGCTATGCCCTCGTCATCACCCCCGGCGTGACCGATCGATCCGGCAACCCGGCCGCCGCCGATAGCATTCTCTTCATCACCGGAGCTGCCCCGCCGCCCGCGCCGGTACGACCGGCATCGATCAGCGTCACCGTGACGCCGCCGCAGGCGACACAGCGCGTGAAGCTGTTGATCGACGGTGAGCCGGTGGGCTACCTGCCGATCCTGAACCGGCAAGTATCCCCGAACCGACGGCATGTCGTGCAGCTGGTTGGGACGGACATGAACTCGACGTACACCGTTCCGCTGCACACGCGGGAGATCCTGCTCGAGCCCGGTCAGCACTTCGACGTTCAGGAAGAAATCCAGGCGTTCGGGTCGATCACGGTGGCTGCGGAGCCGTTCGCGGACGTCTTCATCGATGGCGAGCGGGTCGGCTCGACCCCGCTTGCGGGCTACGTTCTGTTCGCGGGTCGTCATACGCTCGAGCTTCATCCGACCTTCGAGAACGAGCGCAACTTCCAAATCCTCCGGCGCGAGATCCAGGTGCCACCTTTCGACGACGTGAACCTGGGCAGACTGGCCCTACCTCCCAAGTAGGCGGAGCACCAAGCGCGAATGATCATCGAGCTTGTCATCCGCCAAGGTGAGCAACGCGGCCGCATTTTCAGCATTAAGAAGGGTGAGCGTAAGACCATCGGTCGTGCGCCGAACTGTGAGATCCGCCTGCCCGACCAAGGCGTTTCACGACGCCACTGCACCGTCGAGAATCGCGGCCGGGAGCTCGAGATCGTCGACCTGCAGTCGGCGAATGGCAGCTACATCAACGGGCAGCCGGTGGAGAAAGGCACCCTGGTGCCGGGTGACGAATTGGCGGTGGGTCCGGCCATCTTCGAGTGCCGGTCCGAGAAGACGGGAGGGGTCACGCCGGGCGAGGCTACGCTCTCGTATCGAGACGAGGACTCGATGACCGTCGTGCGGAAGGTCGTGGATACCTACTTCCCCGGAGTGGAGGTGGTCGCGGCGGCACAGCCAGAGGAACTGGATCATCTTCTGAGGGCGCAGCGTAACCTGGCCGCCGCCTATCAGGTCTCCAAGATGCTGGCCACGGCCCGGGATCTGGAGGATCTGTTCGAGGGCGTGATCAACTCGATCTTTTCCGCCGTGAACGCCGACCGCGCCGCGCTGATCCTCAGAGAGGAGAAGGAAGGGGGCGAAGAGTTGAAAGTCGTCGCCGCCCGGGCACGATCGTACGACCATGCCATGGAAGAGATCACGGTCAGTCGTACGGTGGTACGCGATGTCATCGAGCACGGCGTCTCCTCTTTGAGCCAGGACGCCACCGAAGACCCGCGTTTCCGAGCCGGCGACAGCATCATCCAGCAGAAAATTCACTCGGTGCTGTGCGCGCCGGTATCTACGGATGAAAGCGTGCTAGGCGTTCTCTACGCAGACAGCCGAAGTATGAGAGGCGCGTTTTCAGAGAGCGACATGGAGTTGCTGGCGCTGATCGGGAACCAGGCCGGCGTGGCGATCCATCGAGCTCAGTTGATCGCGCAGTTGGAGCACTTCTTCTTCGACACGATTCGCGCCATCGTAGCGACTATCGACGCGAAGGACGGGTACACGCATCGCCACTCGGAGCGCGTAGCCGCATTTGCGACGCGTATCGCCAGCGAGCTTGGTGTGGATGAGGACGAGATCGAGGTCGCGCAGTTGTCCGCGTTGTTGCACGACGTCGGCAAGATCGGCGTGCCGGAATCGATTCTCAATAAGCCGGGTCGCCTTACCGAACTCGAGTTCGATGAGATGAAGAAGCACCCGGTGCACGGCGTCAACATCCTGAGCAACATCAAGAGTCCGAAGTTCCAGGCGATCATGCCAGGCGTTCGGAATCACCATGAAAAGTGGGATGGAAGCGGCTATCCGGACGGTCTGAAGGGCTCGGAGATCCCGTTCCTGGGTCGGCTGTTGGCCGTGGCCGATGTGCTCGACGCTCTGAACTCGAAGCGATCGTACAGGGACGGTCTCGGATTCAACAAGACCGTGGAGTACATCCGGAGCAGCGCCGGGTCACACTTCGATCCCGACGTTGCAGCGGCGGCCATCGCTTTGCACGAGCGCGGTGAGCTTGAGGTCCCGGCCGATTGGATCGAGCCGGGGGCGGACACGACGCCGACCGATATTGCGGGGTTGCTGGATACGCTCGACCGGTGATATCGAGACGAACATCGAACACCGAACAGCCAACATCGATATTCGAAGTTCCGATCGAATATTGACCTTCAAATCTCCAAAATCCAACCTCGAAGGTCGAACGTCGTCAGTCAGGCGTGTCCTGCGGCGGGTCGACCTGAACTCCTTCTTCACCTTCCTGTTCTTGGCTCCTTCGGCCAATCCACGCGAGGCCCGGCAGGTGGCTGACGAGGTTTTGGGCTCTCGCTCGTATGGTCTGGCCTGGATGAGTGGGCAGGGCGAGTGCGATGACGAGGAGAACGAGGCCCAGGTAGAAGAGAGCGGGTCGTTGCAGCGGTTGCGCGGCTAGAGCCAGTGGGGCGCCGATGAACATCAGCGCCAGTTTGATGGTGAGGTGGATCGTTACTTTCCTTTCTTGCCCTTTGCCAAAAAGTTATGGACACCTTCCCTGTAGTCATCGGTCAGCCGTGCCAGTGCGTTGATGTCGGCGCCTGCCCGGATCGCGGCCTCGAACGAGTGCCGTTCGGTTTGGTAGATCAGCCGTTTTGATAGAGCCATGGCGCTGGTGCTTCGTCCGGCCAATTCCTCTACGAACTCGGTGGCTTTCCGTTTGAACTCTGCCGCAGGGTACACGTGCTGAACGAGGCCGTAATCCGCTGCGGTCTTCGCGTCGACGATCCGCCCGGTTGTCACCAAGTCAAAAGTACGTTTTTCGCCTACTGCGCGTCTTAGCATGGCTATCACCATCGCGGGGACGAATCCGATCTTGACCTCGGGATATCCAAACTTCGCACCGTCGGAGGCCAGAACGATGTCGCAGGCGGTCGCCAGGCCACAGCCGCCGGCAATGGCGTGACCGTGCACGGCCGCCACGATGGGCGTAGAGACTCTACGAAAGATTAGGAAGAGATCGCCCAGTGCATCCGCATCCGCCAAATGCGTACCGACCCCTTCATCCATCAGGTCGGACAGCGCCTGCAGGTCCGCACCCGCGCAGAAGTCGTCCCCTTCCCCGTGCAGCATGATGGCGCCGACGCGCTCGTCGGCGTCGGACCAGGCCACCGCATCCGCCAATTCGTCGACGAGTAATGGGCTCAGGGCGTTTCGCACCTCTGGCCGGTTCAGAGCGATAGTGGCGACGCCGGAGGTGCCGTCCACAAGTACGTTTATCGACTCGTATTCGAAGGCGTCATCACCGTTCATGCAGCGGTCCCCGGTTCGCGCGCGTTGGACTGAGCGATTCTACAGCGACCTCAAGCTAGTTGCCCGGCCGTAATTCGGCTACGGAGCCCGAAACAGGCCCGCTCTTGTATCGTAGTGATGCACAGCCGACTTTGTCTATCGACACGCCCCGACCCAAGATATTCTAAGGCCCGACATGAGCGAGGATCACGACCGCTTCGAAGAGGCCCTTTCGAATCGCTACAGGCTGGGGCGTGAGATCGGTAGCGGCGGCATGGCCACCGTCTATCTGGCTGAGGATCTCAAGCACGACCGCGAAGTCGCGGTCAAGATTCTGCGGCCAGACCTGGCCGCAGCGATCGGCCCCGATCGATTCCTGCGCGAGATCAAGTTCACGGCCAAGCTCAATCACCCCCACATCCTTCCGCTCCTCGACTCGGGCGAGGACGGCGGTCTGCTGTACTATGTGATGCCGTATGTGGACGGTGGCTCGCTGCGCCGTCGCCTGAACCCGGATACGCCCCTACCGATGGACGTGGCGGTACGTGTTGCCCGACAAGTCGCCGACGCTCTGGATCACGCACATGGCCTCGGCATCGTACACCGCGACGTGAAGCCGGAGAACGTCCTCTTCTCAGCCAGTCACGCCGTCGTATCCGATTTTGGTATCGCTAAGGCCGTGGCCACGGCCGGACGAGAAGCGCTGACGCGCACCGGGGCTCCGTTGGGAACGCCGGGATACATGAGCCCCGAGCAGGCGATGGGAACCACCGAACTCGACGAGCGGACCGACGTTTACAGCCTCGCCTGTGTTGCCTATGAGATGCTCATCGGAGCAACGCCCGCCGTCTGGCCCATGGAAGAGGACGTGCGTCTGGGGCGCATGTCCGATGCTCCGCCGGGCCATCGCGAACGGCTCGACACCTACCCGGGCCGGGTCGAGCAAGCGCTGACTCGGGCCCTGGCCGTGCGGCCCAGCGATCGATTCGCGTCGCCGGGTGTGTTCGCCGATGCGCTCGCAACAGCGGCGGAAGGCAGTGGCCGGACGCTCAGCGACAGCGAGGTGCGCGAGGTCATCGGCCGGGCCGCCGAGCTTCAAGCCGAGCGTCCTACCGAGGAAAGGGCCCTCTCCATCGGTGCCGTGGAACAGGTCGGTGCGGAAGTAGGCATCCCACCGGATCGCGTACGCGTCGCGGTTAGCGAGCTCGATCGACCGCCCGCACCTACGTCTCCTGTAAAGCAGGGGATCCTTCGGAGCGACAAGTTGGCCGTCGACCGGACTATCCAAGGAGAGGTAAGCGAGTCGGCGTACGAGGATGTGGTGAAAGAGATCCAGCGGACGCTAGGAATAGTGGGGCACATTTCGAC
>JBDHGH010000158.1:0-8421 GCA_039589995.1 Gemmatimonadota bacterium
GATTTCGGTCAGGTCATCGACGCGCTTCGCCAAGCCACCGGTAACACAGGAAAGATCAGCGAGGTGCTTGGCGCGCTGGAATGGGAAACGGTCGGTGAAACGAGCCCGATTCACATTACGGTGAGCTCGCGTGAGGAGCAAACGACCGTGAAAGTGATGGGCGATCGTGGGCCTACGGGTGCGGTAATTTTCGGAGTCATCGGTATCGTCGGAGGTTTTCTCAGCATGGGCATCGCCGGTGCCATCATACAGCCGGAGACGCTGCCCGGCATCGTGGGCCTGGTCAGCGCCTGTCTGGGCGGTGGCTTTCTAACAGCGCGGACCATCTGGACGACGACGGGCAGGGGCTACCACTCCAAGCTCCGCAGACTCATGGGCGCCGCCTCGAGAGCGATTGATGAGAGCGTGAAACCCCCGGCACTCCCCAGTGACAGCAGCGATACGCCTTAGCCTGCACGCACTTCCATGGATAACCCCCTCACCATCGTCGAAGTCACAGGCAGGCTGGGAATCGGTGGTGTCGAGTCGCACGTGAGTCGACTCGCCGTCGGTCTCATCGATCGTGGACACTGCGTCATACTGGTCGCCCAAGAAGGCGGCGTGTTCGGAGAGCAGGCTCAGGATGCTGGCGCAGAATTGTTGATCTTGCCTTTCAGGAGCCAGGGCCTGCAAAGAGCATGCGAAGAGCTCGCCAGCCGCGACGTCGATATCGTGCACGCACACAATTACAGAGCTGCTCGTTTCGGCGCACCATTGGCCAAGGGCGTCCGCAAACCCTACGTGATGACCGTTCATGGGCCACGGCCGTGGTACAAGCGAGCCACATTCCGCGCCTGGAGCGACACGGTACTCACCGTGAGCGAGGCGGACCGTGATAGTATTCTTGGCCCATTGGGTGTCTCCGCTGACCGAACCGTGGTGGGTTTCCTCGGCGTCGACACCGATCGCTTCAAGCCCGGTCTCGACGCATCCAGTCTGCGAGCCGAATGGGGCGTGCCCGACGACTGTCCCGTGATCCTGAACGTCACACGCTTCACCCATCGCAAAGCCAGGCCGGCACTCGCCCTCATCGATGCGATGCCTTGGGTACGCGAACGATCGCCCGGGGCAGTCCTTGTTCTGGTCGGCGAAGGTGACGATCTCCAGCGCGTGCGCGCAGCCGCCGAGCGGGCCAATGACTCAGCCGGTGATCGAATGGCGATCGTCGCCGGGCCGAGCACGGATATTCCCGTGGTCATGAACGCGGGAGATGTCATCATCGCCACGGCAACGACGGCAATCGAGTCATCTGCCTGCGCAACACCCACAATCGCGTTCGGGCGGACCGGCTACTTCGGGATCATTACACCCGAAAACTACGAAGCGGCCCGGGCCGTCTGTTTCGCCGACCACGGCCACCTGCCGAGCTCCAGTCGCGAACGCCTCGCGGGGGACATCTGCAAGGTCCTTCAGGACAAAGCCGCAGCGCTCTCCACCGCCGAAGGTGTGCGAGCGCTCATCGCCGAGCGATACAGCGTCGAACGCATGGTCGAGCAAATTGAAGCTGTCTACCGTCAGGTGATCGAGCGGGACGCCGCCATTCTCTGACCCGTCATGAATATCATCGCCATCAACTCGACCCGGATTTGGGGCGGCGCTGAAGTTTGGTTCTCCGAGTTCTGTCCCAGTATGGCAGAGCGCGGCCACGACCTGACGCTGGTCTGCCACCCGGACAGCGAACTGCGTCGCCGACTCTCGCAGGAACGGCGCATACAACTCGCGCCCATCGCCATCCGAGCCGAACTCAACTACCTCCGTGCCGTGCAGTTGGCCCGCCGGTTCCGCGCGTTGCAGCCCGACGTCGTCCTCGCCCACCGCCCCAAGGACGTGAAGCTGAGCGCCGCCGCACTCTGGCTCGCGGCCCCAACCCCCTTGGTGCAGGTCAAACTTTACGGCGAGATGTTGAAGGATCGCCTGGACTACCGGATTGTCTGGCAGAGGAGCGTCAGCGCAATGGCCGTGCCGTCGTACGAGAATCTCAACCGACTCAAAGAAGCCGCGCCCTGGCTGGGCCGCATGCCCGTGGTCGTAATTCACAATGCTGTGAACACAGATCGATACCGTCCGCTGGCGGAGGAGCGCGAGAGAGTGCGCCGCGAACTCGCCATATCGGCCGACGCTTTCGTCGCTAGCTACCACGGGCGCCTGGCGGCCCCGAAGCGCGTCGAGCTCATGATCCGGGCGGTGGCTACCGCGGCCCGGGAGGTCCCCGTCCAAGGACTGGTCATCGGCGACGGCCCCGAGGGGCCCAGCCTCCAGAAGCTAGCCCGTGAGCTGAATGCACCCATCTCGTTTACCGGCCGCCGTGACGACGTCCCCGAGCTGCTTTCCGCCGCGGATGTCGAGGTCACGATGTCGGAGATCGAGGGCGCGCCGCTCGCCGTGATCGAGGCCATGGCGTGCGGCCTGCCGGTGATCGCCAGCAACGCAACCAGTCATCCCGAAGTCGTAGCGGATGGAGAGAGCGGTATCCTGGTCGAACCCGGTCAGCCCCAAGGAGCCGCCCAAGCGATCGTAGACCTGACACGGAATCCCGCGCGCCGAGCAGAACTCAGCTCTGGCGCTCGCTCTCGCGCGGTCGAGCACTTCAACTCAGACGCGATGCTGGATCGCTACGAGTCGTTCTTAGAAGAGATTGTGTTGCAGGGAACGCCACGCGGGTGACGTTCAAACGAAGCTACACGTAGTCACTCACGGCAAGCTGGAATTTCTCTACCGCCATCTCGACGGTGACACGATCCATACCGTCTGGACGGTACTCCATCGTAACAGGATAGTCTTCCCCGGGGTAACGCGCGTAACCATCGGCGATCAGCTCCACGTATTTGAGGTAGGGGCCGGTGCGCTTCGGATTCGTGAAACCGTAGATCCCCACCACCGGCGTTTCCAATGCTCGCGATATATGCAGCGGCCCGGTGTCCGGGCTCACCAGGATATCGCCACCATCGATCAGGTAGACCAAGCGTCGCAGGTCGTCGCCACACTCGTTCAGCGGCTGCGCCCGGGTCAGCTCCATGACCCTGGCGGCCGCCGCGCGTTCTCCTTCCGAGGGTCCGCCGACGATGACGGTCTGGAATCCGAAGTCCTCTTCGATGATTTCCAGCAACCGAGCGTAGCGCTCGGTCGGCCAGTCCTTCCTGGGTTTGCTCGTACCCACCACCACGCTGCATACCCGCTTGTCAATTCGCTCGAAGAACCTCCGCTGCTGCTCGCGCTCTTCTTCGCTGATCACGATTCCCCACTCCGGCGGATCGTGTTCGACGCCCAGATAGTCCAGGAACTCGAAATACTGATCCTGAACGTGTTGGTTCTCGTGAGGAGGGATCCGCTCGTTGGTGAACAGCCAGTTCAGGTCACGGGCACGTCGCCGATCGAAGCCCAACTTCACCGGCGCAATTGCGAAGCCCGTGAGCACGCCCGCCTTGAAATAGACCTGGAGGCCGATCACAAGGTCAAATGGGTCGCGCCGTATTTCGCTACGCGCCTTGAGGAAACCACCGATACTCTTCAGTCCGCGACGGCGCGGGAAAATAATGAACTCGTTCACGGCCGGGTGGTTGTGGACTAGCCTGTACGGCACGGGCTGAATCACCCAGGTGAGTTTCATCCCGGGGGCCGCGCGACGCAGCGCGTTTGCGACCGGCAGCACGTGGACCGCGTCGCCGATCGCACTCAGCATGACGATAGCGACCCGCGGGCTCGGCCCCGCCAGCTCCGGCCTCAATCTACCGGCTCCCATTCATCGCATCGGCGCGACGGCCACATGTCAGTCGTGATGGTCAGCGGGTTTCAGGTTCTCGGCACCCGGTAGCTTGCCGATAAGCTGCGACGGATCGTGGATTAGGAGCGGCAAGTGTTGCGGACAGATCCACACCTTGGAGCCTTGGTACTCCAAGGGAATCAAGGGGGTCACGTCAGTCCCTCTTTGGCAAGCCAGGCATGCAGTCTGTGCTTCTCCACCCATCGAGTCGCCTCCAATCTAGATGCGAGTGCTGAATCGAGAGGGCATGATAGGCCGAGCGCCGGATCGAAGCGAGACCCACGCTCCGAGTTGAAACTTTGTGGATCGGAGTTCGTACTGGAGAATACAGCGGGCAGGTGGGAACTAAAGCGCAGCGATACAGAGCGCCTCACAAAGTTCCCACCTGCTTCTTTCCTAGAAGGCCGCGTCACCTCGGCACGCCGCCTCGTCGTCGTCGAGATACGTGGTCATCCCCCTTTTTCTGGCTTTTCACAGGCTCTATAATGCCCAAGCAACCCGATCCGCCGGTGTGAACGACCGCTAAGGGAACGACATGGTCTGGAACTTCTTCTGGGACCTGGTCCTCGTCGGCATGGTAGTGCTCCTCGCCGCGCGCGTTGGAGTCGTTCTGGACCGCGAGCAGCGGCTCTCCAAGCCGGCGAAGTGGGCACTGCTCGTCGGCCTCACCCTGGCATGTGCCCTCTTCCTTTCTCTCTACCGTCTCGCCGAACCTTGATTGAGATCGTCAGCCCCGGTGCGGCCGAAGCGATCGTGACTACACGCGCCATCTTGATCGAACGCCACGGACCACCCGAGGTCTTCGTCGAGCGAGACGTGGCGCTCGGCAAGCCGGGGCCTGAAGAAGTGCATCTTCACGTGAAGGCCGTCGGCGTCAATTTCGCAGATTTGATGATGCGCGCGGGATTGTACGATACGGTGCCTCCACGACCGTACAGTCCCGGCTTTGAAGTTGCCGGTGAGATCGTATCGGTCGGCTCCGAAGTCTCCGACTGGAAAGAAGGCGACCGCGTCGTTGCCCTGATCCGATTCGGCGGGTACGCGCGCGACGTCATCGTCCCCGCAGCAAACTTGTTCGAATATCCCGAATCGCTGACGCCCGTCGAGGCGGCGGCGATACCCGTCGTCTTTCTTACCGCCTGGGTGTGTCTGTTCGACGCCGGGAACGCCCGCAACGGCGAGACGGCGTTGATCCTTGGAGCCGGCGGTGGCGTCGGGACCGCTGCGGTCCAACTAGCCGTGCGACACGGACTGCGGGTGATTGGGACGGCGGGAAACCCGCTGAAACGCGCGTACGTCACTGATGAACTCGGCGCTGCCGCGTGCTTCGACTCACGGGGCGACTGGGCGCCCCAAGTCCTCGAGCTTGTCGGAGACCGCGGGATCGATATCGCGCTCGACTCTGTGGGTGGTAAAGCGACGGCGGCGTGCCGCCGCTTGCTGGCCCCCATGGGCCGCCTGGTGTTCTATGGGCTGAGCGATGCGGTGCCAAAGAATCGGCGGAGCTGGCTGCTAGCCGCTAAGGCCTGGCTTCGCATGCCCTTCATCCACCCGCTCTCGCTGGTCGAGCCGAACATCGGTGTCTTTGGCGTCCACCTACTCCACCTCGGCTCCAAAGAGCAGCAAGTACTCCGCCCCGCCCTCGATGGGATCTACCGTGCGATCACTGCAGAAGAGCTTCGGCCAGTCGTCGATCGCGCGTTCTCTTTCGATCGTCGCGGGGCCGTAGAGGCACATAGGTACCTCCACGAGAGGCGCAATCTCGGAAAGGTCGTCCTGTCTGACGAACCCTATCAGCGACGCGTGCCCGGGATGCACGACTGACCAAAACGCGGTAAGTCAGACATCCCCCTCCTCCAGTTCGTCCAGCGATCGCGGCCAGTCGCCTCCGAGTATACGCGATAACGCGCGATCCTTGAGAAGCTTCCCTCCCGTCTGGCACGCGGCGCAGTAGTTCACTTCGTTCTCGGCGTAAACGATACGCTGAATCGGGGCGCCGCACTGTGGACATGGCTCACCGAACTTGCCGTGCACTTTCATCGCTGGATGAAACGCCGTGACCTTGTCGGGAAAACCCTCGCCCACCTCGGCGCGCAGGCGATCGATCCATTCGAGCAGGCTCTCACGCGTCGCGACTCGCAACCGATCTACCTCCTCGTCACTCAGTTGACGCGTGCGTTTCACGGGTGAGAGTCTTGCGGCCAAAAGTACTTCGTCGGAATGCGCGTTCCCGATTCCGCTGAACAGACGTGGGTCCGTCAGCGCCCGCTTGAGCGTGCGGTTCTCGCGCTTCAGCGCCGCTCGGAACTCCTCCAGACTTGCGGACAGCGGATCGACCCCACCACGCTCGAACTGGGTGAGGGCGCCCTCACCCTCGACTAGATACAATGAGGCGCGTTTCTTCGAACCCGCCTCGGTGAGCAGAATGGCGCCGTCCGGAAAATCAAACGCGGCGTGCCCCCACTTCTTGGGGATCTTTACGCCGCGCTCCTTCCACCGCATTCGGCCCGCGAGCATGAGATGGAAGACCAGAAACAGATCGTCATCCAGCGCCCATACTATGCGTTTGCCGATGCGGCGAATGCCGCCAACGCGCTTGCTCTCGACTGCAGAGATCGGCGGATCGTAGGTCTTGAGGAGGGAAGGCGAGCGAACGCGTGCATGGTCCAATGGCTGACCCACGATCTTCCGCTCGAGGGCGTCAACGTAGACGGTGACTTCCGGCAACTCCGGCAATCTGCGCTCGCTTCGAGGTGGTCGTCTTGGGCCCCAATGTAGCCGATCGCGTCGCGCTCTGCCTGGGTGCTACCACTGGTGGCGCTCACCGCAATGAGTAACGCAGCGGTTACGGTCACTCGAACCGCGAGCGTCCGGAAACGTCCGAACCCGGCCAGCAACACCTTGGGTCGAAACCCGATACGATGACTCTCGTAACGCAGGTACCAGATGGTCATCAGTGCCGTCGCGATCGTGTGGAAGCTGTGCAGGAACCAGATCGGCCCGAAGGGCAGGCCCGATATGTAGACCCAGTGAATGACGTTGGCCGCGCTGTTCATCATCAACTGCGCATGGCTGTAGGACGACAGACTGCGGGTACGAAAGGCCTTCAGCAGCATGGGCACGTTTCCCGTCGCGAACATGCTCGTTGAGATCGTCCCTGCTATCAGTTCCGATGTCATGGTGCAGACCCTCGATATCTATGGTTGAACGAATCCTCTTCGGTTGCATCGAGGGTAAGGCACTAGGTGTGCCTGAAGAGCCTGCCGGTCTATGTGTTTGCGAGGAATGGACTTAGGGGTTCTGCTGCCAGGCGGATCTCGTTGTGAAATATCGTAATTAACGATAAGTCGCTACGACATTTGCGACATGTCGTGACGAAAGAGGGGCCTGGCTCAGCGCTGAGGGCGTTTGATCGCCAGAGCTTTCAACCGGGAGCTCAGTGTCGACGGCCGCATCCCGAGGACCTCGGCCGCCCCACCTTTACCTGAGACCACCCAGTCGCAGGCCTCCAGGGCCAGGAGGATGTTCTCTCGCTCAAGTTCCCTCATCTCTTCGATCGTGAGGACTCGAGTTGGGCGCGAGCTGCCGCGTTCTACCGGGAGCGTAACCCGCCCCTTCGCATCGCTTTCCGGTAGAGCCCGGTCCAGGTCGAGTCGCTCTGCGCGTGAAGTGAGGACCGCGCGTTCGATCACGTTCTCTAGCTCCCGAACGTTGCCGGGCCAATTGTAGGATTTCAGACGCCGGATACATTCATCGCTGAGCGGCTCGAACCTGCGAGCGGCGCGGGCAGCGAACTTCTTGACGAACGCATCCGCCAAAAGGATCACATCGTCTTCGCGTTCGCGAAGCGGAGGGATGTGGATGGGGAAAACATTCAGCCGATAGTACAGGTCCTGCCTGAACGCGCCCTCCTCGACCGCCCGGGTCAGTTCCCGATTGGTGGCGGCTAGAACCCGGACATCGACTTTGCGAGTACGCGAACTTCCCACAGGCTCGAACTCGCCCTCCTGGAGAACGCGCAGCAACTTGGCCTGTAGGTCGAGAGGCAGCTCTCCGATCTCGTCCAGGAAAAGCGTGCCGCCGTCGGCCAGGGAGAAGCGGCCTTCGCGCTTCGCTGTGGCCCCACTGAAGGCGCCCTTCTCGTGCCCAAAGAACTCGCTCTCCATGAGGTTGCTGGGAATGGCCGAGCAGTTGACCGTCACGAGCGGGCGGTCGCGCCTTCTGCTGCCGTCGTGGATCGCTCGAGCAAACAGTCCCTTGCCCGTGCCGGTTTCTCCGAACAGGAGAACGCTCGCGTCGCTGTCTGCGACCTCGCGGACATCGCGCAACGATCGAAGCAGCGGTGCGCTGTGCCCGACGATCTCGTCGAAGTTGTGCAACGCACGGATCTCCTCCCGCAGGTACTCGGCCTCTGCGGCAAGGCTGCTGATGCGTTGTTTAGCCTCGAAACGCTCGTTCACATCTCGGAGAATCAGCGTGTAAAAAGGCTTCCCGCGCACGTCAAAGCGCGACAGTGACGCCTCCGCCGGAAACGTTGCTCCTCCGCTCTTCACGCCCTCCAACCCACCCGGTATCCACAGGTGCCGCTTTCCACTGTCCCGCGAGTCCAACTCATCGATAAG
>JBDHGH010000159.1:0-9313 GCA_039589995.1 Gemmatimonadota bacterium
GGCTTGGGCAGATCTAAAGGCCGTCCACGGACCCGCCAACGCCGAGCCGGTGATCGCCACCCCCACGCCGCTGATGAAATCGCGCCGCGTGATGGCGCGATCCATCCCCAATTCTCGATCGCTTCGCTTCATGCTTCGCCTCCCGCAGGCACCCTAGCTTCGACCAGATGGATGCTGCTTCCTTCATCGACTGTTGCTTGGCGGCGCACTTTCCGATTCCTCCCCACGGTACGCCGATAGTGTCGATCAAACAAGCAAAGACAGAAGAGCGGTTGGGCCACTGCCCGAGTTCACGGCGGCACCGCGCAGCGATGGCGAGCGGCGAACCACAGTCGAACACAAGCTGGCGAATACGCCGGCCTATCTGGCCGGATCAGCTGGAGGTGAGCGGTGGCGAAGGCTCGGCCACCCTTTACGTTCGTAAGCAGGCCCCTCACATCGTCCTCAAGCAGGAGCCCGCGGGCCAGCCGGTCGTGATCGAGTTGAAGGAGATTCGCTGAACGCCGGGGGAGACTGCGTGCCGTTAGGACTCGGTTAGCAGCGGTTTCAACGCTTGCTGCGCCGCTCGGGCGTTCCTGTCGGGTTGATGCGAGAGAGACATGGTGCGCTCAGGCTGCGCGGGCACTAGCTTTCGTCGCATGGTCTGCTGGTGGCTCATGTCGTTCGCAGCTTTCATCCTTTGCGGGTTTCTCGCTTGGTTGGGGAGTCGCCGCCTCGTGCCGCACTTGCACGAAAAGTGGCATGCCAAGATTGAGAGTGCGACCGAGGAGAACCGCCTTCTAGGCGCCGATTTGAAGGAGAAGGGTGAGGACGTCACTCCGTGGCTGCGTTCGTTGGTGGGAGGCTACGAGCCGCTGATGTACTACGCGGCCTTCCTGATGGCCGGGGCGGGCGTGCTGGCGTTTTTCATAGGGTGGGGGCCTTCTCTTCAAGGCGCTTCAGGCGCTAGGTCTCCCTTCGATTTGCAGCTAGGACCGTTTGCCGGTGCCGGCGCCGGATGAGAAGCAGCAGAAGAACGCATAACCGTAGGTCGCGCTACGACGTGGCATGCCCTTTTCGCCGCATGCCATCCCGACCCGTTCCTTGAGCCCGGAGGCTCCCGTGCACCTGCTCGGACGCGCTACACCGCACCCCCGACGATCCGTCCTACTCACCCTCGTCCTGGCCCTCAGCCTCGCTTCGATGCCGGGCGCTCCACGGCTTGTAGCCCAAGAGGCCCGAATCGACCCCGAGGGCCGCGCCGTTCTGATCACCGGGGCCACGTCGGGCATCGGGCGGCTCACAGCGGAGCTTCTGGCCGAGCGGGGCTTCTTCGTCTATGCCGGGGCCCGTTCGGACGAGGACATGGCGTCGCTGAATGCTCTCGAGAGCGTGCAGGCGGTGCGGCTGGACGTGACGGTCCCGGAGCAGATCGAGGCCGCCGTGGAAACGGTCCGGGCCGGAGGGCGGGGGCTGTACGCGCTCATCAACAACGCTGGCGTGGCGACCCTGGGGCCAGTGGCGGAGATCCGGGACCAGGACCTGGCCTTCGACCTGGATGTGAACACTTGGGGGCCCGTCCGGGTGACCCGGGCATTTGCCCCGATGATCGTGGAGAGCGGGGGGCGCATTGCCACCACCACCTCCATCGCGGGTTTGGTCCCGTACGCTTTCGCCAGCCCGTACGTGGTGAGCAAATACGCGGCGGAGGGCTTCGTGGACCAGCTGGCCCTGGAGTTGACCCCGCTGGGGGTGGCCGTAGCGGCGATCGAGCCCGGCGCATACAACAGCCGCATCGGCGAGGGGATGAGTGCCCGCCTCCAGGAGGCCGGGTACGGCGGTGAGGGCTCCCTCTACCATGGGCGCTTCGACGGCTGGGCCGAAGGTGTGGCCGACCGCTCCGCCCTGGAGGAGCCCCACGAGGTGGCAGAGGCGTTCTACGACTTCCTGACGGCAGCGTCGCCGCGGCGCCGATGGATGGTGGTACCCGGGAAGCGTGAAGCCGGGCTCACCCTTTCGACCCTCTTGCGGCGGGTCGCCGAGCTGAACCGGGGGGACCACGCTTACACCCGGGACGAGCTGGTGCGCATGTTGGACGCCGAGCTGGAAGCGGTGGACGCGGGCAGATAAGCGCCGTGAACGGTCCGGGGCTCCAGGCTCCTGAACGACCGAAGTTCTCCGTACTCGGGCGATTCTGACCTTCCCGCCCTCTCCCCCCTCCATTCTCGCCTGACACCGCTTCTGTCAACACGAGCCTTATTATAGGTGCGAGTCAGCAAGTCCATCAGCAACCTCAGCTTGCCTTCAGGCCCGCCGCTATAGATTTTTGCTGCATGACTAAACCGACTACGAGGTATCAGCGCTTCTTCGCTGAGTCCAAGCGGCGCCACGTGTTCCGGGTAGCGGCGATCTACGGCGGGACATCGTTCGTCGTGTTGCAGGCTGCCGATCTCATGTTACCGCGCCTTGGTCTGCCCGACTGGACCGTGACGTTCCTCGTGGTCCTCGTGGTGCTGGCGTTCCCCGTCGCGTTGATCGCTGCGTGGGTGTTCGACCTTACGCCCGAAGGCGTGCGGAAGACGGACGACGCCGCGCCTGAAGAAATCGACCGGATTGTCGCACAACCCGCTTCCAAGCGTTGGGCCTCGGGTCTGCTGGCACTGGCCGGGGTCGTCGTCCTCGTCCTCGGCGCCGTATGGGTAGGGCGGCAGACGGCACCCGGAGCCGACGAGGCGGCGGACACCGACAGAACGCTCGCTGAACGGCGTCTGGCGCTGGCCGAAGCGGAAGATGACTCACGTCCCGCGATCGCCGTGCTGCCGTTCGTCAACATGAGCGCTGATCCAGACCAGGAGTATTTCAGCGACGGGATCACCGAGGAGTTGCTCAATACGCTCGCCCGGATCCGCGAACTGAAAGTCACGGCCCGTACCTCGACGTTCGCGTTCAAAGGTCGCCAGCTCGACATGCGGGACCTGGGTGACAGCCTCGGCGTCGAGTTCCTCGTGGAGGGCAGCGTGCGAAAGGCCGGCGATCAGCTCCGCATCACCGCTCAGCTGATCGATGCCGAGGATGGATCGCACCTCTGGTCGGACCAGTTCGACCGCGAGTTGGACGACGTGTTCGCGATCCAGACCGAGATCGCCAGAGCCATCGCCGCTGAGCTCCGGGTATCGCTCGGTCTCGACGAGGCCGAGAAGCTTGTATCGCCGACGGCGAACCTCGAGGCCTACGACCTGTATCTGGCCGGTCGGGCCCGCGTGAAGGAGCGCGGGGAGAGCCTGGTGGATGCGGTCCGCCTGTTCGAGGAGGCGATCGGTAGCGATTCGACCTGGGCTCCGGCCTGGGCGGGCCTGGCCGAGGCGCTGGAGCTCATCAGTTGGTACGAGGCGGCCTGGGAGGAGCCGCCCACCGATCAGGGCGAGCAGGAAGCCATCAGAGATGTGTATTGGGATCGCGCGGAACGGGCCGCGCGCCGGGCGCTCGAGCTGGATCCCGACAACGCGTCCGCCCACGTGGCCCTGGGCAGCGTCCTGCGTAACCGCGGGCAGTGGCAGGCGTCGGAGGCTGCCTATCTCGAGGCGCTGGCCAACGATCCGGACAATGCCGAGGCCTACCAGCAGTACGCTGAGTTGCTGGCCAGCGTGGGCCGGGAGACGGAGTCGGTCAGAGTCGCCAGGCGCGCCGCGGCGCTCGATCGTGTGCCGATACGATTGGCGATGCTGGCTTTTGCTTTGTTGAAAGCCGGGCACGATGACGAGGCGCTCGAGGTCGTCGAGGAAGGCATGCGTCTCGACCCCGAAGGCCGCGTCAACCACCTTGCCACGGCAAAGTGGCTGATCCTCGTGAACTCGCGCCGGTTCGAGGCACTGCGGCCCGCCTTGGCCCAATCTTCCCTCTTCGCGGACGCCGATGAACCGTTCGCACTGGTCGACCAGTTCATCGAGGCTTTGCATGCCGGGAGCCTCGACGGCCTGCCCACGGAGTTTCAGAACCGGTTTCTGGACTCTGGCCAATCGTACTTCATGGTGCATCTGGGACAGCACGCCCGGGCAGCGGAACGACTGCTGGAGACGGCTCGCAGTTCTCCGAGGTGGGCGTTAGTGATCGTCTGGATGCCACTGTTCGATCCCATCCGCGAACACCCGGCCTATCTCGAAGCGCTACGCGTCCTTAACCTCGAAGGAGTCGCCCCGGACCGGCCCGAGCCATAAATTCCACCGGCCTTGTCGCCGTGCATGTTGAGAAGGTCGGTGGACCTCCCGGAGGTTGAGTGTCTGTGGTTGGGCAACGCACATCTGAAGGAGCTTGGCAATGGATAGTCGCCGCGCACTCAAGATCATGGGTTCCGCTGCGGCGGTATCTCACCTGCACACGAAGTTGGTCATGCCGAGACCACACATCATCGCCGCAGCAGACTCTTTGTGCTGCAAGCTGATTTGACGATCTTCAAAGACAGAAATCAATATGGGGAGATCAGGCATCGGTGAAGTTGCAAGGAGGTATCACCATGAAGAGGCTATTGCTTGTGTCAGGGATTCTGGTTGGCGGCGTTGTCGCCTCCCGGTTCCTGTCGGACAAGGACCGGGCGCCGACAACTCGCATTGCTGCGAGAATTAAGGAACGGCTGAGGTCGCATATGAGGCGTATGATGGAGGAGATGCCGGAAGATTCTCCGCCACGACTCGTGATGTCTATTCTGCCGCGACTCGCGGAACAGAACGATGAAGTCCTGACGCTTCTGCGAGAGCAGAACGCTCTGATGCGAGAGTTGGGTGCCAAACGTGAGCCGGTGTAGGCTGATCCGGTTCGCAGGTTCGGCTGTCGCATCAGCTCGGTTCCCGGTAGGGCTGGTCCCGCTGCTCCTCCTAGCGGTTGCCTGCTCGGACTCCACCGAGCCGGGGCCTGGCCCGACTCCCGTTTTCTATTCGGCGTCGGTGAAGGCGAACCCGGTCAATACGATCAGCGCCATCGTCTCGGTGGAAGCGGCCCGGTTCGACAGTGCCCGCGTACGCTACTTGGCTTCCGGAGGGCCGATGCAGCGGACACCGGGCTTTTCGTTCGAAAGCGACAGCACCATCGAGTTCCCCGTGCTGGGGCTCGACACCGCGTCGGATTACTCGTTCGAGGTGATCCTGACGCGGGCCGGTCACCCGGACGTGATCGGCGACACCCTGGCGTTCAGCAGTGGCTCCCTCCCCGAGTGGATTCCAGTCATCGGCGCAGCCGGGAACGACTCCACGCCCGGCTACGTATTGCTGGGCTTGCCCGATGGAGCGGTCATCGTCGACAACGCCGGGAAAGTAGTCTGGTACAAAACGTCGCCCGACTCGGTTCTCAACTCGTTTCACGCTCACGCCAACGGACGATACTCGCTACTGGGCCTTGTAGATGTCCCGCGCGCGTTCACCGTGCTCGATGTACTTGGGAACGAGCTTTTCACGATCGCCTGTGTCGGGTTTGAAACCCGGCCCCACGACATCTTGATTCTGGAAGATGGGGACTACTGGGCGCTCTGCGACGAGGATCGCATCTTCGATCTCTCGGCGTTCGGTGGCAACCCGAACGCCACCGTCTCGGCGACGGTGATCCAGCACGTTTCGGCGACCGGGGATTTGCTCTTCGAATGGAAGGTGCTGGACCATTTCGAGATTACCGACATCCCGGTGGAGCAATTGAACGCCGATGTCGTCAACTTCAGTCACGGGAACGCGCTGGATGTCACAGCGGACGGCGACGTGATCTTTTCTTCTCGCAGTCTCAACGAGATCACGAAGGTCGATACCGAGACCGGTCTAGTCGCCTGGCGCTTCGGCGGACTGCGCAATCAGTTCCAGTTCGTGGGCGACCCCAAGGGCTCGTTCCAGCGCCAGCACGGCGTGCGCGTCGCCGGGCCGAACGAAATCCAATTCCTCGACAACGGCGATTCGCCGCCCAGTCGGCTGGTTCGCTACAGCATGGACGAGCAAAACCTCACAGCCACGCTGATCTTCGCTTTCGCGGATGCACCCGATCTAATAGCGGTCGTGGGAGGTAGCAGCCAGTACATCCCCAGCAACGGCCACGGGCTGGTCTCGTTCGGTCGCGCCGGTCGCGTGGTCGAAACCGATGCATCGGGCAGCCGAGCCTGGGAGCTGACGGGTATCGACGGGTTGTACGCGTTCAGGGCGCAGCGCATCCCGTCGCTCTACTTCCCTGGAAGGACCCCCTGACACCACCACCAGGAGCAGCAGCACTGCGTCTTCAGGGCCAAAGCTGCGCCCGTCACGGCCCGGCGTCGTGGTGGCGACGCAGCTCCTCGATCTGCTCCAACGAGAACGTATTTAGTTGCACTACCGTGGCCTGAGATCGGAAGTCGGGTGGGACAATGTTGAGGGCATCGCTCTTGCTATCTAGCTCGACAATCATCCAGGCCTTATGCACCCCGTCCTTGCATCCCCAGTCTGCTCGCGTGAGGAAGTGGGATCCGGTCCTGAGAAAGACCTCGACTGCCCGATGACACGCAAGGGGTTCCGGTTCGTGCGACACTTCAATGAGAAATCTTGCCATCGAAATCTCCTCCTCGTTCGACCAGCTTCGAGTTCGTCTGAGCGTGCGGGCGCCAACACCCCTCGTGTCGGGATCTGGCTGCGGCGGGCCTGATCTGAGCCTCAGTGTGCGCCAGCGGTCTCCCGCGCCCGCTGCAGGATGTAACCCTGGATTAGGCGTACGTCGTTTTCGTCGAGTGAATCCTCGAAGCGCGGCATCCCCAACGGCTCTCGAGCCCCTCCGAGCACGATGTCGATGATCTGCTCGTGGACCTGCACCGTCATGCGACGCAGATCAGGCGTAATGCCGCCGCCCTCAGCATCGATTCCGTGACAGCCGACGCAATAGTCCGAGAACAACCGCTCACCCGCCTGGAACTCCGCGGCGGTGACGACGAGTTCGAACGTGGGCTCGGCGATGGGGGGCAGTGGCGGCAACGGTTCGGGTAGCGTGGCGGCGCCGTCGAGCGCAAATACAAGGAGGCGACCCGGTCCCACGCTTCCCTCGCCGAGCCCTGTGTTGATGAGCACTTCCGGTCCGCCCCAGCCGGAGAGAACGGCGATGTACTGAGTCCCATCGACCGCGTAGGTCACAGGCGCCGCTGCGATCCCTGTCTCGTGCAGGTACTCCCACAGCACTTCGCCATCGCTGGCGCGATAGGCCCGGAGGCGGCCGTCCGCTCGCCCTTGGAAGACCAGCCCGGCGGCGGTCGAGAGCGTTCCACCGCTCAAAGGCTGCGGGTGCTCCTCGCGCCAGACCTCGCGCTGGGTTACGGGGTCCCAGGCGACGAGCCGACCCGTGTTGGGCATCTCCTCGCCGGTCTCCGGCCCGACGTAAAGGAAGTCACCCGCGATATTGATCTTTCGCGGGTCGTACTCCCAGTCGTCGTCGACTACGTGGAGCATCGAGTGTTCGTAAACGGAGAAGTAGACGAGCCCGGTCTCGGGATTGTACGACATCGGATGCCAGTTGTGAGAGCCGTTCGGCCCGGGCGCGACGTGAACGCCGCCTTCCAGCGCGCGTGCGACGGGGTCCTCGATCGGCCGCCCCTCGGAGTCGATTCCGCTCGCCCACGTGACATTCGCGAACGCTTCACCTGACAAGAACTCGCCGGTCTCGCGGTCGATCACGTAGAAGAAACCGTTCTTGGGTGCTTGCATGATCACGCGGCGCTCGCGGCCGTCGATCCCCAGCTCGGCGAGCATGAGCGGCTGGGTGGCGGTGTAATCCCAGTTGTCGCCGGGCGTGGTCTGGTAATGCCACACGTACTGGCCGTCCGACGCCCGCACCGCAAGGATCGACGAAAGGTAGAGGTTGTCGCCGCCGCCCGGGCTACGGAGTCGTGAGTACCAGGGCGAGCCGTTTCCGACCCCGATGTAGACCAACTCCAGCTCTGGGTCGTAGACGATGGCGTCCCACGCGGTGCCCCCGCCACCGGCCTGCCACCAGTCCCCGGACCAGGTCTCGGCCGCCCGGGCGATCCACTCGCTCTCGTGCCCCTCAGCGGGATCACCCGGCACCGTATAGGTGCGCCAGACGAGCTCGCCGGTGGCTGCGTCGTACGCGGACACGTAACCGCGCACGCCGTACTCCGCCCCGCCGTTCCCGATGAGCACCTTGCCGTCGGCGATCCGCGGCGCGCCGGTGATCGAGTACGCCTTGCCCTCGGGTGTCGTCTGGGTTTCCCACACCAGCTCGCCGGTCTTGGCCCCCACGGACACGAGCCGGCCGTCGATGGTCCCGGCGTAGACCATGCCCTTGTAGAACGCGGGACCGCGATTCACGACGTCGCAGCAGACATAGCGTGCGTGTCCCCGGTTCACCTGCGGGTCGTAGGTCCACTTGTGCTCGCCCGTCGCCGCGTCGAAGGCGTGCAGGATACTCCACGAGCTGGTCACGTAGATGACCCCATCGACAACGAGAGGTGTCGCCTCGAGCCCGCGTATCGTCGCCATATCGGCGTACCAAGCGAGGCCCAAGCGATCCAGCGTCTCTTCGTTGATCTGGGTCAGGGGACTGTGCCGCTGCTCTTTGTAGGTGCGGCCATATGTGAGCCAGTTCTCCTGGTCGGCGTCCGCGTTCACCAGCCGCGCGTCGTCAACCTGGAGGACTCGTGCCGACTCACTGCACGCCGCGAGGCTGAGCACCAGCACGAGGGATGAAGAGACGGCGACCGCGTACCCCCGGGTGAGGACAGCCCGGGCGCGGCTAGCGGGGAGACGAATCATGCGACTCTCCTGGGTTAGGGCGATCCACGAATGTCACGGGGTGGATTTTAGGTGTCAAGTGGCACCTCAAGCGCGAGAGAAGTCAGCGGAGCTAGCAGGCGGGCTACTTGTCTAGAGACCCCGGCACACTGAATCCCGGTAGAGTCATATCAATCTTGCTGTATTCTCCTGCAACGACGGATTGAAATTTCGCCTCGCAAAGCTGCTTAAACCTATTCAATACGTTGTTCGTGACCCTGTTGTGAATCATCTCCCACACCGGATTGACGACGTGGGCGTGGGGCCAATCCTTCTTTCCGTAGAAATTGAACCCAACGACAAAGAACACCTGGGTCTCGTCTACCTCACCCTGCTCGGCGATCGGTGAGCGAACATAGATGGAAAAGATGCCGATCGGGTAGCCGCCGCTGCATCTGTAAAGGAGATATCTTGCGTTGTCGGATTCAGTAGGGCTTGGCATCGACTGAAAGTTCTGTGCGTTCAGGTCGAACAGTGGAATGAACTTCAAGCCTAGGAATCCGTTCTTGAGGCCGAAGAGAGATCTGTTTCGCCCCAGAAGGTAGATCTGGATGTGTTCG
>JBDHGH010000160.1:0-8349 GCA_039589995.1 Gemmatimonadota bacterium
CTGGTAGTCGAAGCCCAGGGCCATGAACGCGACGTCGCCGGTCAGCGTACCGAGGGTATCGCCGTCCACATCGATGAACGGCGTCTTGAGATCGAAGGCCATCCCACCCCCCGTGTAGGTGCCGAAATAGGTGATGGCGAACGGGCCCTCCACGATCCGCGAAGGGATGAACTCGAAGCCGTTGAGCTCCCGGCTCGGCTCCTGGGCGGGCAGGTAGGCCGCGGATACGGCCAAGAGAGCGAACGCCAACAGTGATCTACGCATGGCTAGACTCCAGGTGCGGTAGTATGACCGCTGAATAGTACGAGATAATGCCGGACGTGACAGGTGCTTCGCTAGTCGCGACTGGTCACCCACGCCGTGTACCACATATCGAGCAGCATCTGGCTCCCGGCGGCCAACCGCGCCAGGGTGAATTCCAGGCCGCGCTCGGTGCCAGCGCCCTCGAAGCCGCCTGCTTTGTCGAGCCGGTACGTCTCTTCCACCATACCCTGCGACTCAATTATCAAGCTCAGGAAATCGGCGAAGGGATCCTGCAGAAGCTCTGGCGGTCCGAGCCGTTCGGAAAGGTCTTTGGCGCGGATGCCTGCGCTGCGAACGAAGTCGCCCTCGACGCGGGCGTGGATGCCGGGTCCGGAGTAGCCCTCGGGGTTCGGCCCTTGCCAGCCGTTGTAGTGAACCGAGGTGTGGTGCGGGTTGGCGGCGTCGGCCACGTAGTGACCCAGCCAGCCTGCATACAATATGATATTGCCCTCCACCAGCTCGGTGTCGCCGCCGGAAGCCTGAAGCTGTCGGTACTGGCGGAACGCCACCTTCAGTCGCTCGTACTCCTCGATGGTGATGTAAGGCAAAAGGCCCACATGCTCTGGTAGCAGGCTATCGGGATGCGCCCCTTTGCGGGCGTGCGGGCTGGCACGGCGCTCGTATAGCATGCGATAGAAATCGTAGCGGCTGCGCAGGGTATCCAGGTCGACCTCGAGGACCTCCAGCTTAATGAAGTGGTCCGGCTCCTGGGATTGCTTGAGGCTGAACTCCGTGTTTCGACGCCAGCGATCGGGCTCGGGTCCAAGGTAGGCCAGACGGTCCACGGCGTCCCTAAAGAACTCGGGCATTTCCTCGGGCAGATGTTCCGCAGCCACCTGGTTCACCAGAACGTGGCCTTCGTCCTGCCAGGCGAGGTTCGGGACCAACACCGCGGGGGCGAGTCCCAGGGAGATCAGGATCGCCGCCATAGGAACTAGAACCTTCCTTCGCCTCATCAGCACCTCCGAAGTCCGAGCGCAGTCATTCTAACAGCACCCATGGCCTCGATAAAGGTACGCTGGCCCACCGCTGATCCAGCGTGGCGGCGGCTCTGCAACCGCACTACTATTGCCGTTCAATTCTACAGGCCATTAATCCGACCCGCACCCGGCAGCCAGTCCCGAGTTTGCTCGTAGGAGGTTCAGAGGTATGTCCGTAGAAGGTTCAGACACACCACAACAGCCGGACGCCCAGGCCGGATCGCCGTCGCCGGCATCGTCGCCCGATCCGGAAGCGAGCGCCGCGACATCGGGCAATAGGAAGAAGATGGACCCGGCGCGCCGCATCACGCTCATCGTTCTAGGCGTGGTCGCCGTCGTCTTCATCTGGTACGTGGCCTCGGACCGGATCACCCCGTACACGTCCCAGGCCCGCGTTCAGGGTCTGACCGTCCCCATCATGCCCCAGGTGTCGGGCTACCTCGTCGACATACGAGTCCGGCTGCACGACGTCGTGGAGCCGGGTGACACGCTCATGCAGCTGGACCGGCGTCAGTACGAGCTGGCGGTGCGAAATGCCGAGGCGTCACTGGACGCGGCGCAACAACAAGTCGGGGCGCTGACGGCGACAGTCCGGTCATCGGAGGGGCGACTCGGCGTCGCCCGGGCACAGCTTGACCGTGCCCAGCGAAATTTCGACCGCGTGCAGGCAGTCCAGGCAGAGAACCCGGGCGCGCTCTCGCAGGCGGATATCGATCGGGCCGAGACCTCTCTAGCCCAGGCCGTCGAGCGCGTGTCGTCGGCGGAGGCCGATCTGGACCGGGCGAAACAGCAATTGGGTGAAACGGGCCCCAACAACCCAACACTGAGAGCGGCCGAGACAGCGTTGGAGATAGCGCGCCTCGATCTCGGGTTCACCACGCTGCGGGCTCCATCCCGTGGCGGCATCGAGAGCTTCCACCTCGACGTCGGCCAATTCGCCGCCGCAGGGCAACCGCTCGCCATGTTCGTTTCGACGCACGACGTGTGGATCGAAGCGGACATGCGGGAGAACAACATCTCGAACATCAAACCCGGCGACGGGGTCGAGTTCACTCTGGACGTCGCGCCAGGACGCGTGATCAAAGGCACAGTCTCCAGCGTTGGCTACGGCGTCGGCCAGGCCGGCGGCGAGTCGCCAGGCGCACTACCAACCATCGAAGGTACCAGTGGCTGGCTTCGCGACCCGCAGCGATTCCCGGTCGTCGTACGCTTCAACGTCGATGAAGCCCAGGGCCTGCTGAGAGTAGGCGGGCAGGTGGACGTGATCGTCTACACCAGCAACAACTTCATCCTGAACACCATCGGCAAGCTCCGCATCCGGTTGTCCAGCCTGCTCTCGTATGTCCGCTGAGAATTCCGCAGCCGTAGCACCGCTGGCGGCCGAGATAACCGACATCCGAACGGTTCGCATCCTTCGCTACGCCTTCGGCAGTACGCTGGCCATGGCTGTGGCGATGGGCTTCGACTGGCAGTTGTCATTCCTGGCGCCGGTGCTCGCCGTCAGCTTCCTCGGTTCGCCGGCACCCAGGCCGGCGATCAAGAGTCTGGTCGGCTTCGTGGCCATCATCGCCGTCGCCAGTGCGGTCGGCTCGGCCGTGGCTATACTGCTGGTACCCTACCCTATAGTCTACCTCCTGGTGCTGGCGTTGCTCCTCTTCCACCTCGCTCTCGCCAGGCAACGAGGCGCCTCGGCACTCCTGGTCACCTGGATGCTCATCGCGGTGCTGGTGATTCCCATACTGGCCTCGCTGTCGACGAAGCTGGCGGTTCTGGTGGCGGGGTACATCGTCTACGGATCGGCCATCGCCGTGGCCATCGTGTGGCTGGCTCACATCGCGATCCCCGACCCGCCGCAGCCGGTGGCCGCTGCGCCCACCGCCGCCCAGGAAGAGGACGTTTCGCCAGAGTACGCGTTCTACCGAGCTGCCCTTGCGACCGCTGTGATCTTCCCGGTAGCGGCTCTGTTCTTCGCTTTTCAGAACGCCAGCTCGCTGATCATCCTGATCTTCATCGCGATCCTCACCATGCAACCGAGCCTAACGGCGGGTTACAAGGCCGGCATCGCGCTCATCGTGGGCAACGTCATCGGCGGCGTCGCCTCGATGATCGTCTACGATCTGCTGGTGATCGCGCCACATTTTGGTTTCTTGATCCTGCTGACCCTGCTCACCCCGCTACTGTTCTGCGCGGGGTTGTTCTCCTCCAGTCGCTGGGCCCCGCTGTTCGGCATGGCCTTTTCCACCGTGCTTCTCATCATCGGATCGACGACGAGCTCGTATGGGGAGGCCGGCGACAAGGCGACCACGCGTGTCATCCAGATCACGGTGGCCGTGGTCTACGCCGTGGTGGTCTACAACCTACTCACGAAAATCTTCCCTCGTTCGGAGTCGTCATCATGACACGGATCATTCGCTTTCTCATTCTCGGGGTCATGTGCTTTGCCGCGTGCAAGGTCGGACCCGACTACGAGCGCCCGGTGGTTCCGGAGCCCGAAGCCTATCGCGATGAGATACCCCCGGACACGACGACGTTCGACTTCAGGGCAGACTCCATCGCCGACCTGGCCTGGTGGGATCTGTTTCAGGACACGGTGCTCCAGAACCTGATCGAGGTCGCCCTCGAGAACAGCAAGGATCTGGACGTGGCGTTGGCGCGGATCGCCGAAGCGCGAGCGAACCTCGGCATCGCGCGGGCGGACCTGTATCCCGAGGTCAACGTCATCGCCAGCGGCGCCGTGAACGCGAACACCGAGGAAGACGTCAGCGGCAACGGTCTCATCGCCGCCGACGCGTTCTGGCAGGTGGACCTGTGGGGCAAGATCCGTCGCTCCAACGAGGCCGCCTTAAACCAACTGCTCGCCACAGAAGAGGCGTACCGCGCCGTGACCATCAGCCTCGTCGCCGACGTGGCCAGCTTTTATCTGCTACTCCGAGATTTTGATAACCGGCAGACGATCTCCGAGAACACCGTGGAGACCCGTCGCGAGACCCTGGACATCATTCAAGCGCGCTTCAATGCCGGTGTCGTATCGGAGGTCGACCTCAGCCAGGCGAAGATCCAGCTGGCGGAAGCCGAAGCAGCGGTAGAGTCTTTCCGAAGAGGGCGAGCACAGACGGAGAACGCCATCAGCGTGTTGCTGGGTGTGCCGCCCATGTCTATCCCCCGGGGCCTGGCGCTGGACCAGCAGACTCTGCCGCCGGAACTTCCTACGGGGCTCCCCTCGAAGCTGGTGGATCGACGACCGGACGTGCTCCAGGCCGAGCGCCAACTGCACGCGCAAACCGCGCGCATCGGTGTCGCCGAAGCGCTCAAGTACCCGTCGCTCACGCTCAGCGCCGACCTGGGCGCTTCCATCGCCAGCACATCGATCGGGTTCCTGGATGCGGCTGCGGACATCTTCGCCCCGATCTTCAACGCCGGCAGGCTGCAGAGTGGGGTGGACGCCGAGATCGCCCGCACCGAGCAGGCGCTGGCCCGCTACGAGCTGGCCATCCTGACGGCGTTTCGCGAGGTCGAGGATGGCATGGTGGCGGTGCGCACGTATCAGGCGGAGTACGCCAGCCGCCTCAGACAGCTACAGGCGGCACGAAGCGCCGAAGGCCTCTCGTGGGTTCGGTACGACCAAGGTATGACGAGCTACCTCGAATACCTCGAGGTCCAGCGCCAGCTGTTCTCTTCCGAGCTGAAGGCATCCGAGACTCTGCAGTTGCGCCTGACCTCGCTGGTCCAGCTCTATAAGGCGCTGGGCGGAGGATGGAACCCGGTTGAGTCAGTCGAAGAGGTGGAGCCGGATTGATGGAGAAACAACGTTCAACAGGCAACGCCTTCCAACCCCTAGATATCCCATCCCAGCGCCAGCGTTGTTCCGAAGTCGTTCTCTTCGCCTCCCGTCGGTGGCTGGCTGTCGAACTCGTCGTAGAAGCTGAAGCTCAGGTAGAGATCGCCGAACAGGTCTTGCCGGTAGTTGGCATCCATGCTCAGCCGCACGCGCCCCGACTCGGTCAAGCTCGGATAGACGGACAGGTTCGAGGTAAGGCTATTCTCGAAGTTACCGAATGTGAACCAGCGAAATGAAGTGCCCACAAGGCCTTCAGCCGACTCTGCTGGATCGGCGCCCACATAGTCCTCTCGGTTCCCTAGCAACCCGGCAAAAGCTCGCCATTCGACCCTGTTCGTCTGCAATATGTCGCGCCCGCTGACCGCGCCAGCCAGTACCCGCAAGTCTAGGGAGAGTTGTTGATTCTGCTCGGCCTGACCGAAGACGCCCACGGACCATGTCTTTGGCAATAGCCGGTTTACCTCCAAGCTTGTCTGGTTTCGCTTGGTGGTCTCCGCGTCGTCCTGGCTCTGCAAGCGCGAATCCAGTTTGTAGCCGATCAGCCAGTCCGTCGCCCGATAGTCTATCTGGGCCACAAGCGAGTAGTTGGTGGCTTTGTTCGCTTTGGCGAACGAGAAGCCGAGCTCGACGAACCCCTCGAACCGTGACCAGAACGTCGCGTCGATCGACCTCATCTGCACGATTTCGGCGAGAACGACCTGGACGGTGTCGGACGCCTGCGCGACGAGTACGGTGCCCGGTTCGGGACCGGCCAACACGGAGCCCAGCAAGCGGCGCTGGCCCTCGAGTTCGATGTCCCAAAAGTCAACGCTACCGATCGTGGAGACCTTGTCGTATTCGATCATGGCGCTGTTCGCTCCATCAATCTCGAACTCGAGCTTACCGTAGCTCAGGCCCTTCACATCGCAGACGACCGAGTCGCCGTTCACGTGAATGAAGTACTCCTGCGCGGAGAGTGGGCTCACGACGAATGACCCCAGAATCAGAAGCGCCATACCGATACATTTCACCGCCGGGGCTACACCGCGCGGCGGTGACTGGATGGAAGAGCAGACCCGATGGGTTTCGTGGGCAGTCACCGCCATCCTCCTGTTTGGGATAGTTATCCATCGACTGGTTCGTAGTTGAACTTCTGTCCGCCGACTGACGCCTCGTACATGAGCCCGGCGTTGGTCATGGTCACCACCGCCACGCCGGTGTTGTACGCCATATCAGCCGACGCCCCAGCGGTCAACGCTACCGCCGACGCCTGCGCGGAGAACTCGAAGTTGCCCCGGGCGAAATCGTTGAACGCCGTCTCGTCCTTGAAGAAGATGACCTCGACGAACGACTGGCCGCCCAGCTGCAGTCCCACGGTCACCTGGATAAGCTCGGACTTCGCCACGAGAGCCCCGCCCTTGTAGACGAGCCCGTTCCCGTGGGCACCGCCGACTCCAATGGCACCCTTCCCGACGTTCGGGAATACCACGTACCCGTAGGACGAGTCGAACCAGTCCTGCATGCCCGCGTCCTTCTCGACCATCGTCGCGATGACCTGCTGGACCTTCAGTATGTCCGACTCCTTCTGAGCCTGGGCGGGCGTAGCCAGCACGAGCGCCAAGAACGCGGCTGTGCCAATAGTCAGATGTCGCATCTCGATTCTCCTTTGTTCTCAACATCCGAAGCTCAGTTGAATGTTGAGCGTCGAACGTTGTCTGTTGAAGGTTGCGCTAGCTTGCCTCCGCCGGCTGTTCGGCCACCGGCGCATCGCCCAACCAGGCCACGAACAGCTGGTAGGCGAGCGCCAGGACGACGGCGCCGACGAAGAGTCCAATAATGCCCGAGTTCATCATCCCTCCGATGGCACCGAGCAGTATGACCAGCGTGGGCACATTCACCCCGCGCCCCAACAGCAGCGGTTTCAGAAACGCGTCGCTGCCGCTGACGATGATCGCCCAGATCAGGAACAGCACCGCCGGTACCGTTGCCGCCGTGGAGAACACGTAGATCGCAACGGGAAGCAGGATGAGTACGGGCGGCAGCTGGATGATGGCGACTATGAGGACGAGGAGCGCCCACAGAGGCGCACCTGGGACGCGGACGAGGGCCATCCCGATCAGCGACAGCAGCGATTGAATGACCGCGACCCCGAGGACACCCAGCGCGACACTGCGGATCGTCTTGTCGGCGATCACCACGAACTCTTCCCCCTGCTCCCCGGCAAAGCGCTTGGCGATGCGGACCGCGGCGCTACTGGCGGACTCGCTGGTGGCCAGGAAGACCCCGGCGATGATGATCGAGATGATGAACTGCAGCACACCGATCCCCAGTCCGCCAACGGTCGATAGCAGCCACGCGCCCACCGCTTTCAGCTGGGATTCGTAAGTCTCGATGGCGGCTTCCAGGTTCGTCAAAGCGAGGCGCCAAGCGTCGTCCACGCTGCCACCCACGAGAGGCCAGCTTGCAACCTTTTCCGGAGGCGGCGGGACCGTCAGGGTCCCGGCCTCGAGCTGTGTCGCTAGCGACTGCATACCATCGATCGCCTCGCCGAAGAACTTCAAAGCCGGAATCACCAGGAGTGCCAACGCCAGCACCGTTAGCAGGGCCGCCGTCGTCTTGCGGCGTCCACCCAGTTTGTTAGTCAGGCCCCGATACGCCGGCAACACGGCGATGGCGATGATGACGCCCCATAGCACGGGGTGGATGAAGGGGCGGAGGATCACGAACGCCCAGAGGGTGAGCAGCGCCAGCACGCCGATGCGGATGGCCGCCTCCACCGCTCTCTTTACGAATTGGACGTCCTCGGAATCGGGCCGCGGATCGATCATGGATGTGTCCTTTCTATGCACGAGGAAACTCAAGGGGCAATATTCAACGCTCAACGCTCAAATGGGAGACCCGCAGCCTAGTGCCAAGTCGCGGGAATGTCCAGCGTCCCGGCCGGCCCAGGCTGGCTCTGTCGAATCCGCCTGAGGTGAGGCGCGCGGGCTTCGCTCGATCCTCGAGAATCCCCATAACCCTTGATAAACAGGGGCCTGCCGCTTAGAGTACGGTCCGCTAAAGTCATGGCAGTCGGGGCGATGTGGGCGAACCAGACGTGGTGGAAACACCTTGTCCAAGAGCGCTTTACGGCCTCGACTGGCTCGGATGGCGGAATTGGTAGACGCGCAGGATTCAGGATCCTGTGGGAGCAATCCCGTGGGGGTTCGAATCCCCCTCCGAGCATTACAGTGCCCACGTGCTGGAATT
>JBDHGH010000161.1:0-8199 GCA_039589995.1 Gemmatimonadota bacterium
CTTGATACCGGTCTCATCGCACGCTTTCGCTTTCATTCGCACGTAAACGCCGCTCGCTGGATCCTCGCCCACCAGTACCACCGTAAGGCCCGGCGTGACACCCTGCGCGCTCAACTTTTCGACCTCTTCCTTCACTTCCTGCCGTATCTCTGCGGCTATGCGTTTACCATCGATTACCTCGGCCACCTTCCTCACTCCTCTTCATAAGCAATGTCGATTCGTTCAATGCTAATCGCACGACCAGAGGCAGTGTCGACATCTACGATCACACCCTGGAGACGGAGATCACCCTCGGCAAGCTCCAGGCGCACGCGACGCCCGAGCATCTGCCTCTGTATGGCCGCCTCCGCCTTATACCCAATCACACCGCCGTGAGACCCCGTCATACCTAGATCGGTGACGTAAGCCGTGCCACCCGGCAGCACCTGCGCATCGGCGGTCGGTACGTGAGTATGCGTGCCCACGACGGCGCTGACCAGACCATCGATATAGCGGGCAAACGCGATCTTTTCCGCTGTGGCTTCTGCGTGGAAGTCTACGACGATGATGTTCGTCTCGGCACGCATTTCGTCCACCAGAGACCGTCCGACACGATACGGGTCATCGATGTCGGCCATGAAAGCGCGGCCCTGGAGGTTGAGAACGCCGACCTTGGTGCCACTCGCCTCGAGAATGTGGGATCCGCGGCCGGGGTTGCCGGGCGGGTAGTTCGCCGGTCGCAGCAACCTGGGTTCGTCGTCTAGCAGCGCAACGCCATCCTGTCGGTCCCAGATGTGGTTGCCCGTCGTGATGATGTCCGCGCCCCAGTTGAAAAGGTCCAGCACCAGCGACGGGGTCACACCGTAACCGCCGGCGAGGTTCTCACCGTTGGCGACGACGATGTCGGCTTGTCTGTCTAATCGCAGCGTGGGCAGCAATGCCTGAAGAACCCGGCGTCCCGGCTTCCCCACGATGTCGGCTACAAATAGGATCCTCATTGATCCGAGGGTGTGGGCACGACGGGCGAAGAGGCGATCGCAGCCGATCCGAACGTCAGTTGCTTTCGTCTAGCGCGCAAAATCGACCGCGCGGGTTTCCCGCACGACCACGACTTTGATTTGTCCCGGATACTGGAGCTCCTGCTCTATGCGTCGGGCTGTATTCTCGCTCAGAACCGCCATCTCTTCGTCCGAGATCGCCTCGGGAGTCACCATGATTCGGACTTCACGGCCTGCTTGGATCGCGAAACACTTGGATACACCGTCGAAAGAAGTCGCAATCTCCTCCAGCTTCTCCAAACGCTTCACATAGGCCTCGAACGACTCTCGACGCGCCCCGGGGCGAGCACCCGACACCGAATCGGCGGCTGTGAGCACGAAGGTCTCCGGGTAGCGCGCTGGCTCTTCGCCGTGGTGCGCCCTGATCGCATTCAGAACCTGGTCCGCCTCGCCGCAGCGCTTACACAACTCGAAGCCAAGCTCGACGTGCGTGCCTTCGTGCTCATGCGTCAGGCCTTTGCCGATATCGTGCAACAGACCCATTCGCTTGGCCATTTGCACGTTGAGACCCAGCTCGGCGGCCATGTGGCCGGTGAGATGGGCGACCTCCTTGGAATGCTGCAGCTGGTTCTGACCGTATGAGGTCCGATACTTCATGCGACCCAAGGTCTCCATGATGTTGTGGTGAAGCTCGTGGACGCCCAACTCGTAACAAGCCTCCTCGGCGGCTTCCCGCATACTTTCATCGACCTCTTTCTTGGCCTTCTCGATCACTTCTTCTATTCGCCCGGGATGGATACGCCCATCCGCGACCAGCTTCTCCATGGCGATTCGCGCGATCTCGCGCCGGACAGGGTCGAAAGCGGAAACGATCACTGCTTCGGGTGTGTCGTCCACGATTACGTCCACACCCGTTTGATTCTCGAACGCGCGGATGTTTCGACCCTCGCGCCCGATAATCCGACCCTTCATCTCATCGTTGGGGAGCGGGACCACCGAGACGGTGGCTTCGGCGGCGTGATCCGCCGCGATCTTCTCGATCGCCATCGCCACGATGTTGCGGGCTTCTCGCTCGGCGCTACGCGTCGCTTCCTCTTTGATCTGGCGGACACGTTGCGCGGCATCCGCGTGAGCCTCGCCCTCGATTCGACGCATCAACTCGCGCTTCGCCTTCTCGACGGACATTCCGGCTACCCGTTCGAGCTTGCGCTGCTCCTCGAGGATCAGCTGCTCGTATTGCAGGCGGTTGTCTTCTACCGCACCCTCGCGCACCTCGAGCTCTTCAACCCGCTTCTCGAGTTGCTGCTGTTTCTCGTCCAGCATGGAGTACTTGCGATCGAGCAGGCCTTCACGGTCGTCGAGACGGCGCTCCGTTCGCTCTACCTCTGCTCGTCGCTTTGTGAGCTCTTTTTCCCAAGCTTCCTTTGCCCGGAGCAGCTCTTCCTTCGCTTCCAACTCGGCACTGCGTTTTCGGCTCTCGGAATCGGCACGCGCGGCGTCGACGATCCGAGCCGCCTCAGCGTCCGCAGCTTCGCGCTGTTCCTTTATCCGACCGACCTCGAATCGCCGCACGAGGAGGAATGTGACGGCCCACCCTATAAAGAGTCCGGCCGCCACGGCGACTAGGGTCACGATCAAATCCACGACTATCCCCTTCCTTTATCCGTCAGGCCAACTTTGGGCAACCTGAACAGAAAAAGCGGCAAGGCTATTCGCCCCGCCGCTGGACAACCTCAAGCCACAACATCCCGCACAGGTCGCTGTTCTGCACGCCGGCCAGATGTCGACCGGCACTATGGCTCAATCCCCGCTCGCCCGCTCCTTCGTCGTCATTCCGCCACTACACGGCGATGGGATGGTGAAGAGCCTCAAGAGATCTCGATCGTTATGCAAAACGGCTTCCCAGCGATTATAGGCATTTCCAGACAGGCACAGGGCCACGAAGTACAATAAACAGACCCCAAAGGGTTACGCAAGCTAGTCGCTCGACGTCTTCTCCACGGTCGCGAGGATTTCCTCCGTGAGACGCTCCGCCCGCTTCTCCGCCAACCCCTTCACGACTTCCACTCCATCTCGCATGCGGAATAGCTGGTCGGTCACGGCGATGGCAGCGAGAATCGCGATCTTCTTCTGGTCGACTACACCGCTTTCCTCGCGAATCTCGCGACACGTACGGTCCACGTGTTCGGCCACCCTAAGGGTGTAATCGTGACCCGTTTCGGACCTGAGGGTATAGGTTTCACCCAGGATCTGGACGTCTACCATCTCTTTGTCCGTCATCGGGCGTCCTCCAGGAATTGCACCTCTCGGGCCAGCTGCTCGGCCATCTGTCGCCCTTCTTGCAGCCGACTCCGCAGTGCCTCGTTCTCGTCCCGAAGATGCTTGAGCTCATCCGCCGCCGCCGCCGGGTCGAACTTCTTTGACCCACCCTTCACATCGTCCAGGACATCTTGAAGGCGCCGCCGCTCGGCCTCCGACGCAGCCGCACGCTCGCGCCATACTTCCAGCTGGCGCAGTGCCCGCACTACGGCCCCCTCGAGCTCGTCGAGCTTCGGAAAGTCTATGGTGAGCTTACGCCCCTCGGATTCTGACATCGAGCCTATCCTCCAGTGCGGAGGTGATCCGCTTCATCGCTGAATCGACTTCTTCGTCTGTTAGGGTACGATCTGACGAGCGGAATCTCAAGCGCCAGGCGATGCTCCGCGTTCTCTCCGGGATATTCTCACCCTCGTAGACATCGAAGACCGACAGATCCTCAAGGAAATCGGGCGCCGTTTGCCTGATGATAGCGTCGATTTCCGCAGAAACAGTACTCTTACTTACAATCAACGCGACGTCGCGCTCGACTCCCGGGTAGGCCGGGATCGGCTCGTAGACTACCGGCTGGCGCTCGGGCGGCCACACTTCCAACTCGAACCCCCACACGGCTCCAGCCCAGCGCGGCGTCTCCATCGTGTCTGATGGGATCATACCTCCCCAGCCGACGATCTGGCCGTCGGAGGTCATCACGGCGAGCGCATCCAGCAGGCCACCCGGCGAAGCGTCGCTCTGGGCGGGCATCACCTCGGCACCCGGCGTCGCTATGGCCGCAACCGCCGACACCAACGACTTGAGATCCCACACATCCCAATCGGAGTCAAGCTCTGACCAGTGCGCTGCCTTCTGTCGCCCGGTCCACGCGGCGGAGATTCGTGTATGCTCGCTCGGCAATGGATTTGTGGACGCCTTGAAAGCCGTTCCCAGTTCGAATAGCTGGATGTCCCTCTGCCCGCGGGCAAAGTTGTATTCGACGCGATGAGTCAACCCGGTCAACACATCCTTGCGCAGGTGGTCTTCCAGCTCGGACAGTGGGTTGAGCAAGCGGACCTCCCCTTCGCCCGGCGGAGCGAAGGACGAACTCTTCGCTTCAAAGAAGCCACGGGCCACCATCAACTCTCTCAGTCGGCGGAAAACGTCGACGTATACGTCCTCGCGCAAAGCCGACGGGCGTGCCTGCCTGATTTCCTCGGGGAACTTGTCGTACCCGTGACGGCGGGCGACCTCCTCGATCAAGTCGACCTCCCTGTCGACGTCCGGTCGCCAACTGGGAATTCGCACCTCGAAGCCTTCGGGCCCTTCTTCCAGAACCTCGAAGCCCAAGGGCTCGAGACATCTCTTGATGGTCGGGTCGTCCAGGTCGACGCCCAGCAGATGACCCACACGCGTCCGGCGCAAGGCCGCCACCCGCGGCTCTGCTGGAATGGGATGGACGTCCACCGCGCTGCCATCCACCGAGCCACCGGCCACGGTGAGTATCAGGTCGAGAACGCGCTGCATCGCTCGCGGCAGACCGTTCGGGTCGATACCTCGCTGGAATCGATACGAGGCATCGGTGTCCAAGCCCAACCCTTTGGCGGCTTTGCGAACACGCTTCGGGTTGAAATAGGCACACTCGATGAACAGGTCGCGGGTATCGTCCGTGACTTCGGTCGCTTCGCCGCCCATCAACCCGGCCATGGCCGTCGAGAGCTTCGCATCTGCGATCACCAGCATCTCGGCGTCGAGTTTGCGATCGTTGCCATCCAGGGTCTTCAAAGTCTCACCGGCTCTCGCCCTTCGTATCACGACCGCCGGGCCCTCGAGCGTGGCGAGGTCGAACGCATGCAGCGGCTGGTTGAGCTCGTGCAGTACGTAGTTGGTCGCATCGACGACGTTGTTGATGGGCTGTTGACCGATAGCCCGCAGACGGTCCGCCAGCCAACCCGGGGACGGCCCCACCGTAATCCCACGGACCACGGCGCCCATGTAGCGCGGGCATCCGTCAGGATCCTCGATCCGCACCGTGACACCGCCGGTCGGTCCCTCTTCCGTCGCTGTCTCGGTGGCGTACTCCGCCCGTTTCTGACCCGGGAAGTCCGGCAGTCCCAGGTCAGCCTCTCCGTTCGGGGCCAGCTCCCGGGCGACGCCCCAGTGTCCGAGTAGGTCGGGGCGATTCGCCGTCACATCGACGTCGAGTCGATAGTCATCGAGCCTTAACACCTCGAGCAGGGGCTGGCCGGGTGTGAAATCCCCGTGCAGTTGCATGATACCACCGGCGTCACGGCCGATGCCCAGCTCGCGTTCCGAGCAGAGCATGCCCTCGCTCGACTCGCCGCGCAGCTTGGATTTCTTGATCAGCTGACCGTTGGGCAAGGTCTGCCCCACCCCGACGAACGGGTAGTAGCCGCCTTCGACGACGACCGGTGCGCCGGTGACGACCTGAACCGGCTCGCCACGACCGGCATCGACCTGGCAAACGACCAGACGATCCGCGTTCGGGTGCCGGGTGACCGCGTCTACACGAGCCACCACCAGCTGATCGAGCCCCTTGCCGAGCCAGATGACCTCGTCGACCGGGACCGCCGTGTAGGTCAATCGCTCCGCCACCGCCTCGGCGGATCCGTCGATCGTCGGCGCCAGCTCTTTCAGCCAGCGATAAGAAATGTTCATAACCTAGAGGAAATCGAACGTTGCGCCCTAAGGCTCACGAGAATTGCTCGAGGAAGCGTACGTCGCCTTCGTAGAGCAACCGAATGTCAGGGATCCGGTACTTCAGCATCGCGATTCTGGCCACGCCCATTCCGAAAGCCCAACCGGTGTAGCGCTCAGAGTCGTACCCAACCGTATCGAACACAGCCGGGTCCACCATCCCCGAACCCATAATTTCGAGCCATCCGGTGCCTTTGCATGCCGAGCACCCGTCTCCGTGGCACAGCAGGCACGAAACGTCGACCTCGGCCGACGGCTCGGTGAACGGGAAGAACGACGGGCGGAAGCGAATCTCCGTGTCCTCGCCAAAAAACCGATGAACGAAGTAGCTGATGCTCGCCTTGAAATCGACGAAGCTGATACCCTCGTCCACAGCAAGACCTTCTATCTGCTCGAAGGCAGGCGCATGAGAAGCGTCGAATGGATCACGACGGTAACAGACGCCGGGCACTACGATCTTCACCGGAGGTTGCGTCTGCTCCATCACCCGCGCCTGTACGGGCGAAGTGTGTGTACGTAGCACGATGTCGTCGGAGAGATAGAATGTGTCAGCCTCGTCCGCCGCCGGATGATCGAGCGGCGTGTTCAAGGCCGTGAAGTTGTACCACGTGGTCTCGGCCTCAGGGCCGCGGGCGCGGACGAAGCCGAGTTCCTTGAATATGTCGCAGATCTCATCGGCAACGAGCGTGCACGGATGCCGTGCACCGCGGCGCTGCAGTCGGCCGGGCAGCGTGAGGTCCAGGTCCGACGCCGCTTCGGACGGGCCCGCCGCCAACTGCTCCGCTTTGGCGTCGAGAATCCCCTCGAGGCGTTTCTTGACTCGATTGGCATCGGCTCCAGCAGCGCGTCGCTCGTCGGGCGGTAACTGCCCGACACTACGGAGCAGTTGGGTCAAAGGAGCCTTTCGCCCCAGATACTCGACCCGTACGGCTTCGAGGTCATCCGGGGTCGCCGCAGCGGCGATCGCCGCCGCTCCGGCTTCCTCGAGCTCGCCCAGGCGGGACTGAAAATCCTCCATCACGGCCGGGCCGCGCTAATTCTCGAGCGCTTCTCTTGCGACGGTCACCAAGTCCCCGAAGACGTTGGGATCCCGGACGGCAAGGTCAGCCAGCGTTTTCCGATTCAACTCGACGCCTGCCGAGCGCAAGCCGTTGATGAAGCTGGAATAGGGCATATCGTGCTGCCGCGCGGCAGCGTTGATGCGCGTAATCCAAAGCCGGCGGAAATCTCTCTTGCGATTGCGTCGGTCGCGATAACTGTAGGCCCAACCCCGCTCCACAGCGTTCTTCGCGGTACGGTAGAGCTTGGACCGCGCACCGCGGTACCCTTTCGCCTGCTCCCGTACCTTCTTTTTCTTCTTGTGCCGTGCGACCTGATTCGTCACCCTGGGCATCTACAGACTCCTTTCTACAGTCGTGATCGATTGTTGCCGAATCTCGATCACAGACCGAGCATTCTCTTCACACGTCTCACGTCGCTGGCAGCGACCAAAGCGGATTTGCGCAATCCGCGCTTACGTTTCCGCGACTTCTTGGCCAAAATGTGGCTTTTGTACGCCTTGTTGCGTTTCAACTTGCCACTGGCAGTCTTTCGGAACCGCTTCGCAGCGGCCCGATGCGTCTTCATCTTAGGCATCGCTACTCCGTCTCTTTCTAGTCCATCAGATCTCAATCACTTCTTGGGTGCCACCACCATCGTCATGTTCCGACCTTCAAGCCTGGCCCTCTCTTCTACTTGACCAAACTCTGAAATGAGTTCCGCAAAACGGTCCAAGACTTCCGCACCGAGTTCCGTGTGCGTCATCTCGCGACCCCGGAACCGCATCGTCAGCTTGACCTTGTTTCCCTCAATCAAGAACTTGCGAGCGTGGTCCACCTTGAAGTTGATGTCGTGGTCCTCGATCTTCGGCCTGAGCTTGATCTCCTTTATCTTGACCTGGTGCTGCTTCTTCTTCGATTCGCGCGCCTTGCGTGCCTGCTCGTACTTGTATTTCCCGTAGTCCATGATCCGACACACGGGGGGCCGGGCAGTCGGCGCCACTTCCACCAGGTCGAGGCCGCGCGCCGCAGCAGCTGCACGAGCATCCTCGATCGAGACGATCCCCACTTGTTCGCCCTCGGCATCCACCAACCTGATCGGGCTAATCCGGATCTGGTTGTTTACGCGAGGTTCGTTTTTGTCGATTATCAGTCTCCCTTCATCTCGACTGCTTCCT
>JBDHGH010000162.1:0-8026 GCA_039589995.1 Gemmatimonadota bacterium
GTCAGCGACTTGACTTCGTTCTGCCCTTCCGCCTGTGGCAAAGTGTCCGTAAAGTTACAGGTGACATAACGACCGCACAAGCTGTGCACGACTGTGTACTTAACCGGGTTTAGCAACTACTCCCGGGAGCAAATCAAGGGTTGACGCGAGCGTCGTCAGTCCACGCATAAGTTATCCTGCTTCGGGTCGTGGAAGATTTGCTCTCTTCTGATCTCCGCGACATCGCCCTGAGTGGACACCCACACCTCAACCGCGTACGTGAGATGGGGACCGCAGCCAAATAGATCATAGTCGAAAAGGTGCACTATATAGCCATCCTCGGTCGGCTCGACGTGGGTGTCTTGTATCTCCTCGACGAAGTACTCGAGCCGCGATTCAGGTGCCAGGTCGTAGTAGGCCGACAGGTTTCTCACCGCCAACGCGTAGCTGAGCGCTTCATTCGGACTTCCCACCGGGGCAAAGATGCTCCTGAATTCTTCTTCCGCTTCGATCAACTCGAATTGTCCATCCCTCAAGATGACGTAGCGCACCAACGCTTGACGTTCACCACCCACGACGAAGAAAGACTCATCTCCGGGATTCACTATCGGCCTTCCCTCCGTCGGGTCCCGACCCGGGTAGGCCAAGCAACGAACGATTGGATATGAGGGAACCAGGCCACCCAACAGGTCAGAAGGCAAGATCACATCACATGCCAAAGCGGTCAGCGGACTATCATCCTGGCACTCTCGATAGTCGGACCCTTCAGGCGGGCAGCCCACATCCGCAAAAGCGGCCGCGTCGATCCGCAGCGCCGGCGGGGGGTGGTTCACGAATTGTGGGGCATCTCCACAGCCAGCCGCGATCACAGGCAACAGGCTGACAAGGATTGGAAGGACGTGTCTTTCTGTCATCTCAACTCGCACGAAGAAAGGTTGGGGCGCTCGGTGTGAGTCCTCCACAGGGGCTTTCAGATTTCTAAAGATGAGAACCGGCGCCGGCCAGCGCCAGTGAGAACGCAAGCGCCGTTTCACTTTAGGCGACCTACCGCCCCTCACCACCCTTCGTTACCACGAACCGCTCCCCCCGCGCCGTCGGGCACACGACTTCGGCGCTCACACCCTCCGCCGCCACCTCAGCCACGAAAGTGTCACACATCTCACCATCGCGGAAGTGCATAGCGAACAGAGTCGGCACATCAAACTCGCGAGCCAAGTGAGCGGCCCGATCCAGGTGAGGCCAAGCGCTACCCGGAAGCCCGGATACGAACGCCACGTTGATTCGGTCGCTGATCGTCTTCAGATAGGCGTAGTCATCCACGTGGTCGGCCATGTAGTCGCCGTTGTGATAAACAATCCAGTCACCGTAACGGACCAGGTATGCCACTTCGGGAATGTCGTTGTGGTCGGAATCGATCGTGTGGATCTGTAGGCCCCCCACTTCCGCAGTTGCTCGCAGCCCGCCCATGGTGTGACAGTCGGCGTCGCCTGCGGTGAAACGCTCACAGTGCGACGCCGGCTGTTCTTCCCAACCGATGATGTATGTGAGGTTTTCGATCTCACCCTGCCACTCGAAGATGACGGGGTCGTAATGGTCACCGTGGGCGTGTGTCACGAAGACGAACACGTCCAGATCGCCGATCTCTGCGGGACCGATGAGTCCGTTCTCGAGTTTGCGCGGAGTGTGGTCCGAGATGTCTTCCATCTGAACCACCTCCTGGTAGTCGAAGACGAGCAGCGCATCGTCGAGGCGAACCGCCCAGCCGGCATGGCCCAGGTACCACACGGTCGCCTGGTCGCCACCTTGACCGTAAACTGCCTGCGCGCTCGCGGTCGTCGACAACAATCCGGCGACCAGAACGCAAGTCAGAACATTCATCACGTTTCTCACGCTACTCCTCCTTGGCGCCGAGATCGAGCTACTCGTATTTCTCCAGCAGCGCCTGGAAGCGCGGGTCGTCGCGCACGGGGTCTACTAACCGATCGAGCAGGATGGACCTGACGGACTCGGGCGCGGGCACGGACAGGTAGCGGTCGAACTGCTCGACGGCAGCATCGACCTCACCGAAGCGTGCGTAAATTGCGGCGAGGTTCCGCACGAAGCCCGGGCCGTCCACGGCGTCATTCGAGATCGGCATAAGATCCACCGCTCGCTGCGCCGCCCGGATGGCTTCTTCTTTTTGACCGCGAAGGGCGTGCGCCAAACTTAGAGATTGATATAGCTTCGGGTCGTCGGGACGATCTCGAAGCCACGCCTCCAGGTCGCGGCTCGCCGAGTCGCCGGCTGCTCTGGCCCGATCGGTCTCCCCCAGCCCGGCGAAACAAGCTCCCATCAGCAGCGTCTTCGGGGCAACGCCCCCTTGCGACTCGAAATACTCGCGCTCGCTATGCGATAGGTCTTCGAGCGCCGCCGCGTAGTCCCGGTCGAGGAAGTCCACGTACCAGCGCAAGAATGTGACGCCCCCCCCAAAGTCGAAGCTCAAAGGGATACCCTCGGCGAGCGCTCGCAAAGGTCCAGTGTCTCCCCTGCCGAGGAGCGGTACCAGCGCCCTGACCGACGCCACCTCGACAGCATCGGGCTGCAGCGCGAGAGCCCCATCGAAGTAAGTCTCGGCCTCCTCGTAGCGACGGAGTGAGAGGTACGTCATCCCAAGCTCGAACAGCAGGTAGGGCTCTCTCGGGCTCAGCGCCAACGCCCGCTCCAGGCTGGCCAACGCCTCGTCCCACTGGCCCTGGCGTTTCAGAATATTTGCTCGCACCCACAGCAACCACGGCGATCCCGGTAGGTCGCGCTCCGCGATCGCAGTCTGCTCCAACGCTTGGTCGAAGTCGCGGACGGCGTAATGGTAGTAGCCCAGGGCGAGGTGTCCCTCGGGCAGGTCGGGATCGACCTCGAGCGCCCGGTCCGCCCGTTCCCGGGCCTGCCTCAGGCGCTCCTCGGATCGATCGAGCGCGTACTCATAAGCTTCCGCGTGAAGGCTCGACAGCCGCGCATGAGCTAGGGCGAAGCGAGGATCGAGCTCTACACCCTGCTCCAACATCCGCTGAGCGTTTCGGTAGTTTTCCTGGCGGACCCCCGGTCGCCCCAGGTACTCGAGCCCGCGCAGGTAGTAGTCGTACGCCTCAGGATTCTCGGTCGGCACTTTCTCTATTTGCTGGCGCTCCTGCGCCGTGATCGTGGCATTCAAGGCATCGGCGATACGCAGGGCCAACTCCCGCTGCACTGCGAACAGGTTCTCCAGGGACAGTTCGCGATCGTAGGTCTCGGCAAAGACATGTTCGTCGGTCTCGGAATCGATAAGCTGGACGTTGATCCGTACAGACTCTCCTGCCCGCTGCACTCCCCCTTCCAAGATGTAACGGGCGTCAAGCTCCTGGCCGATTTGACGGATGTTATTCGGACTGTCACGGTACGCCATCACGGACGTGCGAGCCCTCACGCTCAACCCGCTGATCTTGGACAAGTGAGTCAGGATCTCGTCGTGTATGCCATCGGTGAAGTACCTGTCTTCCTCTAGCCCGCTCCTGTTTTCGAGTGGAAGCACCGCAATGGAGCGTTCCTCTATCGTGTTTGGCCCGCTCGGTTCGAGCGTGCCTTTCAAAGCGAACCAGCCGGCAGCAAGCACTACGGTAGCCAGAGAGGCCGCTGCGGCGATGATCACTCTGCGCTTGGTAGGGCTGTGCTGAGAACGGGCCAACGCATTCCGGAAACTCGCAGCATCCTGCCAGCGGTCCTCAGGCTCCCACTCGAGTGCACGGCGAAGCGGCGTAGCCAGCTCGGACGGTACGTCCGACCAATCTGCCTCTTCGCTCGACCCGATCGACCATCGTCTTCCCGTTAGCGCCTCGCAGATCACCAATCCTGCGGCGAGAATATCTGTCGCAGGAGTGACGTCTTCACCGAGGAGCTGTTCCGGCGCCATGTAACCCGGCGTTCCGATAGGCTGACCGGCTGCTGTCAGACCTTCTCCCGAGGGATCACTGGGCTTGGCGATGCCGAAGTCCGCGAGTAGTGCGCGGTCGCCGACGAGAAAGATGTTGCTGGGTTTTACATCGCGATGGACAGTACCGCGCTCGTGCGCCGCCTCGAGAGCGGAGAGCAAATCACCGGCGAGCTTCAGCGCTTCCTCTTTGGGCATCGCGCCGTCCTCGAGCCGCTTCTTCAGCGTATCGCCCTCGACATACTCCATGACGTAGTAGGCAAGGCCGTCAGCGTCTCCGGCCGCGTGCACGGGCACGATGTTGGGATGGCTCAGGCTGGCGAGAATGCGAGCTTCACGCAGAAACCGCTCTGAGGCGACGGGGCTGGTGAGATCGGGTCGGAGGACCTTGATCGCGACCTTGCGATCGAGTTTGGGATCGCGCGCCAGGAAGACCCTGCCCATCCCGCCGCTGGCAAGCTCGCGCTCCACCTCGTACTGAGGCGCGAGGGCTGTGCGCAGGCGGTCGAGTAGGTCCGACATGGCTCGTCCACTGTGAGGAGCAAGGGGATGATGGTGGGGCTGCTACAAGATGCCAACTAAGCGCAGGCAGGGCAACGAAGGGTTAGGTGGCCAGAACGGATACGCCTACTCGGTGGGCTCCAAAAACACCTCCGCTGCCCCCGTCGGGTCGTAATGCACTCGCACGGTCCACGGCCTGCAACACACAGAGCAGTCTTCGACATACTCTTGTACCGGTCCACCGCCTGAATCCAGCGCGACCGTAACCGTCTCACCGCAGTGGGGGCAGCTTACTTCCGCTGAGGCATCGAGAACCGTATCGTCTCGTTCATCCATCGCTTCCATTTTGTCGCTCCTCTCTAGAGATTAAGCGAAAGTAGCACACCCTTCTCGAAAACGAGAGCCGGTTGGAGGACCTTACTTGAGCCAGACCACAGCAAAGCCACCCTCACCGCGCTTGCAACGAATCCTGGGGGTGCCGAGTGCGGCTGCGGTGACGGTGGGGCTCATCATCGGGAGCGGCATATTCCGAGTCCCCAGTTCGGTCGCTGCCTCGGTGGAGGGCGTGGGAGCCATCGGGCTCCTCTGGGTCGCGGGAGGCCTGCTCGCCCTTTTCGGCTCGCTGGCTGTTGCTGAGCTGGCAGGTCTCTACCCGGAAACGGGCGGAGTCTACGTTTTTCTGCGCGAGGCCTACGGGCGACTTCCCGCCTTTCTGTACGGGTGGACACGTCTTCTCCTGCTGGTCCCAGCCTCAATCGGGGCGATCGCGCTCATCCTGGCGGCATACCTGAACGCATTCCTGCCTGTCGATAGAATAGGAGAGCGTTGGGTCGCGGCGGCGGTCATTGTCCTGTTGACCGCACTCAACTATCGCTCGCTACTATGGAGCGCGCTGCTCGAGAACACCTTGACGACTGTGAAGCTGCTGGCGCTTGCTGCGTTGGCGGTGTCTGTCTTCGCCTTCGGGAACGGGAGTGACGGCGCTCTGGCGAGCGCACCGGAGTTCGCACCGGCCAGCTGGGCCGGATTCGGATTGGCCCTGGTGACAGCAATGTGGACGTACTCGGGCTGGTCCAGCGTTGCCGCGATGGCTGGCGAGGTCAGAGACCCGGGTCGGAACGTGCCGCGAGCTCTGATTGGGGGAGTCGCGGTGGTGCTCATCATCTACCTGGCGACCAACGCCGCCTATCTCTACGTGCTGACGGTGGACGAGATGGCCGGCAGTTCACTCGTCGCCGCAGACGCGGCAGCACGCGTGTTCGGCGGAAAGGGTGCGTCGATGGTCGCCGGCCTGGTCGTCATCTCCACCTTCGGCGCTCTTCAGGCCGCGCTTATGTTCAACCCGAGGATCTTCTACGCGATGGCCAAAGACGGTTTGCTGTTCGCGCCCCTCGGGAACGCGCACCGAGCCTACCTCACGCCCCACCTGGCAACACTGCTAACGGCGTTCCTCGGAATCGGATATGTCTTGATACGGTCGTTCGAACAGCTTGCCCAGGCTTTTATTCTTGGCGTGTGGCCGTTCCACATCCTGACGGTTTGGGCGGTGTTCAGGCTGCGGAGGCTGCGACCCGATGCGAAACGGCCGTATCGAACTTGGGGCTACCCCATCGTGCCTGCAGTCTTTCTGCTTGCCTCGATCGCAATGGTCCTCACCGCGTTATTCGAGAAGCCGGGGCTCACGCTGTTCGGTTTCGGATTGATACTCGCCGGTGTTCCGGTCTACGTCATAGCACGTCGTCAGGCGCTACGACCCACTTCCGGCTCGACGGAGTAACGCTCGGCTGGCGTCAGCTGGACGGCCTCGCTTTGCCGACCGCGCGGGTCTCGTCGTCATCGAGTACGGGCGTGACCTCGACATCGATGATACTGTTCCAGTTCAGCAACCAGTGTGGAATCGCTGCGGGGTCGTCGGTCTCGAAGATCGCAACGCCGGTGAAGCCGACCAGATCGTGCCAGCGCCCGATAAGCTTTATTTTGTCGCCCATGTCCGCCTGATCGTCCGCAGCCGTCATCTGCGAGAACGTTTGGATCGCGTCTTCGCGCTTGTCTTCGTGGACGCGCCAGCTGGCCATAAATTTCATGGTACTTCCCTCCGTGGGTTGGGGCCCAAAAGCTGGATCCTGCCGAAAATTGATCGCAGAGAATACAGGGACGGCCGATCCACCGCAAGCGGCAAGACCCCGGCCAGCCCGGAGATCATTCCACCGGATGAATCTGAGGTCGCGCAGGACTCGTAGGTAAGAGAGAACAGGAGGGGGAGACGTGGACAGATGCCATGGCAAGACGAAGTCTGGAGCTCGCTGCAAGCGATCGGTCCCTGAGGGTTCTCGCTTCTGCGCGAGTCACGCTGGTCAGTCCCAGGGGCTGGGAATCGCCGACGCGGCCGGCGAGGGGTCTCAGGAACAAGAACTGCTGGACACCTTGATCATATTGGTAGCGGCAGGGGCCGCCCTCTACGTGGTCCTAACACTCCGGCGTTTCTTTTGGTTCTTGTAGCCGGGGCCTTCCAGCCGACCGTCAATCTCTTCTCAGGGCCTCCATCGGGTTGATTCCTGATGCTCGCAGCGCCGGGGCCAGGCTGGCAACGACAACCACGAAGAGCAGCAACACTCCGACGGAAAAGAAGGAGATGGGATCGACGGGGCTCAGGATTACGAGCCGGACTCTTTCGAAGTTTCGCGACGTTGTTCGGTAGCTGTCAGCCGGCTGGTAGCCCGCCGATGACTATTGCGATGCCTTGTTCCGTGACAATCGGGGGCACCCGGATTCGCTTTGAAGGCGTGGCCACCCCGCCGTCTCGCTCGTATTACGTCGCTCTAGGGCCGTCGAGTGGTTTGAATCGAATGGCTTAGCTTCATTCTCAGCCCGTCACCGGCTCAGGTGCACTCGCCTCGCGAAATTCGAATCCCTCCATCGATACTGTGTACTCACCGGTTTCCGCGTCGTGGCGGACGCAGGACTCGGTCGGGTACAAGCCACTCCGCCCGACCGCCGGTGGTGACTTAATGGGGTAACACGCGTCAGGATGGCTGAGCATAAACTCACGCGTCAGCATCTCTTCATAGAATGTGACTTGGCCATCATACACGCCGAAGATCCAACTGCGTTTCCACTCTTCACCATTGAACTCAGGACCCGTCAGGTCAACGAGGTGATTCCCCATTGCCGGGACCACCGCATCGACGTCCTGAAAATCGGGGTTCATGTAGTTGGGAGGAAGCGGCTTCTTCGCCAACTCGTATTGGTCGCATCGTATGAACTCCAGACCACACGGTCCATCGTCGAGCGCAAAAACACTCGCAATCGGCACTGTATAGAAATGAACATCAAAGTGCGGGACATCGTAGATCCCAGGCGGGATATGCCCCGCGGGATTCCAGTTCAAGAGCACCCACTTAAAAGGAACATCTGGCCGGGTGGCCACCGCGTCGGGTAACGGGATAACGAACTCATGTGTAGGGATACACTCGGCGTCCGCATCCACCTGGCCGTCCCCGTTTCGATCGAAGCAGTGATGCTGATCCGAGGATACGTTCGGGAGTCCGTCCAACGCATCCGCCGAATAGAGGACGCCGATCGCACGCAGAGTCCCCTGGTCGTCGA
>JBDHGH010000163.1:0-7985 GCA_039589995.1 Gemmatimonadota bacterium
CCCCTCAGATTGGCCCGAGTCATAGAGCGGCAAGATGTGAGGGTGGGTGAGGCCGGCGGCGAGCCTGATCTCGCGCAAAAAGCGGTCAGGGCCAATATCGGAGGCCAGCTCCGGGCGCAAGACCTTGAGGGCGATCTTTCGGTCGTGGCGTAGATCGTGTGCCAGGTACACGATCGCCATGCCGCCATGGCCTAGCTCCCGCTCGACTTCATAGCGGCCGGCTAGGCCGCGGTCTAGGCGTTCTACGAGGTCATTCACTACTTGACGCCTACTTTCTGAACGAGGTTTGCGAAACGTGGGTCGGAGCGAAGCGGTTCGTAGCCGGGGTCGAGGTGAACATAAACTAGGCCGGCCGAACGTGCCTGTAGAGCTTCGTCCAGATGCTCGAGGGCTCGGTCATTCTCGCCTACTGCCGCGTAACCCATGGCGAGGATGTCTGCTCTCACGTATGTGCGTTTCGCTTCGTCCTCCAAGCGCTCGAGGATAGCGCGCGCCTCTTCCACCTCTCCCATCGCCGCTAGTGCCCGCACGATCAACGAATCATAGGCGCGCACGCTGACCTCGAGCGACTGGGCCTGGCGGTACCACTTCAGCGCTTCCTCGGGTTGCCCCAGGCCCAGATAGGCAGATCCGATTTCGAGGTACGATAGGAAGTACCCCGGATTGACTTCCAGAGTCTTGTGGCTCCATTGGATTGATTCATCATACTGCCCCGAGTAGAGCAGTAGCCTGGCCATCCAGCGGCTATGCTGCCGAGCGAGCGGGTCGAGCACTTGGGCCCGACGAACCTCGTCGATAGCCTCCGCGAGTTTTCCGGCTGAGGGCAGCACGCTACCGAGCGTGAAATGTGCTTCAGCGTTGTTCGGACTGACCGCAACCGCTTTTCGCAGCGCGCGCTCGGCAGCTGCGAAGTCCCATTCGTACCAACCAAGAACCTTTCCGAGCGTTGTTAGTGCCTCGGTCAGGTCCGGTTCTAGCGCGAGCGCCTTGGTCGCGGCCTCCTTTGCGAGAGGGTAGGAGGAGTTAGGCTCGACCCAGTCGTCGGCCAGCGCGGTCCAGATGTCCGCGATGCCCGCGTACGCGAGCGCGTAGCCGGGGTCTTCTTGCAGCGCCAGTTCGAAGTGTTCGATGCCCTTTCGGAGGTCGTGTTCGGACCATTTGCTGAAGAAGAAGCGCCCCTTCAGGTAGAGAGTATAGGCCTGCATGTTCTGGGTCGTCGGAACGACGAGCTTCTCGGTATCGCCGACCAAGCGCACCTTGAGCGCATCGACGATGGCCCGCGAGACCTCATCCTGGATCGCGAAAACGTCCTCGAGCTGACGATCGTACGTCTCGGACCACAGGCGGTAGCCGTTGGTCACGTCAATTAACTGAGCTGTCAGGCGAATCCGGTTGCCGACTTTACGCACGCTGCCTTCCAGCACGTTGGCCACGCCCAGCTTCTCGCCGACCTGACGAACGTCCCCTTCCTTCCCCTTGAACGCGAAACACGAAGTGCGAGACGCGACCTGAACTCCAGGGAGCTTGGCCAGCGCGTTAAGGATCTCTTCCGTCATTCCATCGCTGAAGTACTCGTTCTCGGGATCGGCGCTCATGTTGGCGAGCGGTACGACGGCGATCGATTGCTTGGGCGGGGCGGCTTTCGGCACGGTCGCCAGACCGCCTGGAGGGGTCCCGCCACCGGCCTGGATCTCCTTCAGTGTTTCGATGAACTCCGCCGCCGAAGGGAAGCGATCCACGGGAGTACGGGCGAGGGCGCGAGTCGTGACCTCGTCGACGGCCTCGGGTATGTCCCGGAGCGCGCGTACTTTCGGTATGGGAGACACGAAGCGCTTGGTGATGATCGCCTGGGCGTTCGGTCCTGTAAAAGGCGGCTCCCCGGCAAGCATCTCGTAGAGGACGCAGCCCAGGCTATACAGGTCGCTTCGCCCATCGATATTCGGCTCGCCAGAGGCTTGTTCGGGACTGATGTAGGTCGGTGTCCCCAGCATCATCCCGGTTTGCGTGATCTCGGCTTCCACTTCGGAGAGCGCCTTGCCGATTCCGAAGTCGGCGACCGTCGCCGAGCCGTCGTGTAGCAGGATGTTCTCCGGCTTGATGTCCCGGTGGACCACGTTATGTCGGTGCGCGTAGTCGAGCGCGGAGGCCACTTCCCGTGCGATCTTTAGCGCCTCGTCTAGGGGAAGCTGTCCCTTCGCGTCGAGGTGTTCGCGCAGCGACTCCCCTTCCATGTTGGGCATCACGTAGAAGAGAAGCCCGTCGGCCTGGCCCGAGTCATAGAGCGGCAGGATGTGGTGATGGGTGAGGCCGGCGGCGAGCCTGATCTCGCGCAAAAAGCGGTCAGGGCCGATATCGGAGGCCAGTTCCGGTCGCAGGACCTTGAGGGCGACCTTTCGGTCGTGGCGCAGATCGTGTGCCAGGTACACGATCGCCATGCCGCCCTGTCCAAGCTCCCGTTCTACCGTGTAGCGGCCGGCCAAGCCGCGGTCGAGGCGTTCCACGAGGTTGTTCACAGGCGAGTAATATGGATGACGTTTACTCTTCTGCCAAGGCGGGTACGGCGAGCTGCTCGAAGAACTCAGCGGTCTGGTTTATTCGTGCCGGGTCGTTCGATTCGAAGAACCAGAAGCGCTCGATGTCGCCCATATTCACCAGGAGTTGCATCGTGCCCTGGGTCTTGTGTTCAGCAATCAGCCAGTTGACGACGATGCGGTAATCGAGCCGTCCGTTGGGGTCGAGCTTCTCGGTGCGGTCGAAGATGAAGAGTGGGACATCGGTGTTCACACGAGTGATGGGGTAGTCCGCCAGTCCGGCATAGTCGCTCGGCACATAGTCCTGCTCCGCGTCCCAAGCACCCATGAAGCACCCCAGGACCACGGGCTTCAGCGAGTCGGGAAGTTCTTGGGCAACTTCGAGCGCGAGGATCGACGCGGACTTGTGATGCGCGTGGAAGTTTGGGATAGGCAAATGAACAAAAACGAAATCGTAGTCGAATCGTGTCATGATATCGCGAAGTCGTGCGCGAACCTCGTCGGCGTTCCAGACGTGGGATAGAATCGTATCGACATTCTCGGTGTAGGCGTTGTCGAACTGATCCAGGTAGAAGTGATTCCGGATGCCGATGATCTCTCCACCGGCTTCCAGCTCTTTCTTGCGAATCGCAGGCAAGTATTCTCGGGCTACCGTCTCGTCGGTGAGGTCCAGGCCGTAGATCGGTTCGGCGAGCTGCGAGTAGCTGAAACCTCCACTGCCGTCGGTGACTGTGACCAAGTCGACACTGCCGCCCAGGGTGTGCGTGATCTTGTACACGCTTCCCGCGAACATCGCTTCGTCGTCGGGGTGTGCCACGACCAGCAGAACTGTGGGAGTGTCCTGCGGAGTCGCCGCGGCTAGAATAACGACCGCGCCGAGGAGGATAATTAGACTGACGGCGGCCTGACGGATCATCGTCCCTCCTGGGGCTGGGAGCATCGAGTATCCGTTCGTTGGCTCCTGGTGGAACGGACGGGCGAAGATACGGAAGCGGCCCCGGGGAGAGCAAGCCTCGGGGCCCAAAGAGTAGTTGCAGTATCAGGTAATGGCGAGCTGGATCAGGCCGCGCGAGCTCCGTCGGGGCTTCGGTCGGAAGAACCCTCCGGGGCTCTGTCGACAGCAATGTCGGCGATGCGGTCGACGGATTCGTGCATCTCCGCCTTGGTAGCATCGAGTGTCGCCGGGTCGCCCTCTTTCCCGAGGCCCCTCAACTTGCGAACCGACCGAATGAAGGCATCGACTTCGGATCGAAGTTCGAGGTTGATCCGCCTGTCCGGCATGAAGCGTTCTGCGAGGCCCCAGACTCCCACCTGGTTAACTAGTATGCCTATGAGAACGACGGCCACTTGCAGTCGGACGTCTGCGATCAGGAGCACTTGCAGCAATATGAGAATCACACCACCAATGGCGAGCGATTTGTCGAGACTGGAACGGTGCAGTCGAGGAGCTTTCATTTCATCTCCCAAGCGGCTTCGATTGGAGCGGTCGTCGACGATGGACTAGCCACATCGGCGATCGCGCTGTGGTTCGGGCGATGAACGTACGCAGGACAGCGGGAGGGAAGGTGGCTAAAGATAGTCGGGAATCAGCTCGATTTCAACTTCTTCTTGAGATTCTCGAGCATGTCTCGAGTCATCTCCTCCAGGTTGTAATCTGGCTTCCAGCCCCATTCCGCCCGCGCCGCGGTATCGTCTACCGAATTCGGCCACGAGTCCGCGATCGCTTGGCGAACCGGATCGACGTCGTAATCGATAACGAATTCGGGCATATGCTTGCGGATCTCGGCGGCCAGTTGCTCGGGAGTGAAGTTCACCGACGTGACGTTGAATGCGTTGCGGTGCACGAGCCTGTCAGGGTCGGAGTGCATGAGATCGATGGCGGCCTTCACGGCATCCGGCATGTACATCATGTCCAGGCAAGCGTCGGGGCCGAGGAAGGATGTGTAGTGCTTGTTGCGAATCGCCTCATAGAAGATCTCGACGGCGTAGTCGGTGGTGCCGCCACCGGCAGGTGCGACATACGAAATCAGGCCGGGGTAGCGCAGACCGCGGGTATCGACGCCAAAACGGCTGTGGTAGTAGTCACAGAGCAACTCGCCGGCGACCTTTGTCACGCCGTACATAGTGTTGGGGCGCTGGATCGTGTCCTGAGGGGTGTCGTCTTTGGGCGTGTTGGGCCCGAACGCGCCGATAGAACTGGGGAAGAACACGGCGCAGCGACTCTCGCGGGCGATCTCGAGCACCCGATAAAGCCCTCCCATGTTGACATCCCAAGCGACGTGGGGCTTCTCCTCGGCTGTAGCGGAGAGGAGAGAGGCGAGATGGTAGATGGTGCCGACGTCGTATTTTTGCACGACGTCGTCCATCATGCGACGAACCGTGCAATCGATGTATTCGAACGGCCCGTTGGACTCGGCCGGTGACGCGGGCATGCGGATGTCCGACGCAATGACCTGGTCGGTGCCGTAGCGGTCGCGGAGTGCAACGACCAGTTCGGACCCGATCTGGCCGAGCGCCCCGGTTATCAGGATCTTGCGCAATGTGAGCTCCCGTTGATGGGGATGCCGTTTTCCTATGTAAGAAGCTTTCTGTCTTTCGCAGCGAGTTCAATTTCTTCTTGGAATTGCGGGTCGGCGATCTCGATTAACGCTTTCGCACGTTCCCGCAGATTCTTGCCGAACAAGTTTACAGCCCCGTGCTCGGTCACGACATAGTGTACGTCGGCGCGGCTGGTGACCACGCCGGCGCCTTCCTTGAGGAAGGGCACGATGCGGGACATGGTGCCGCCCTTGGCTGTGGAAGGCAGCGCGATGATCGGTCGCCCACCCTTCGACTTCGCCGCGCCGCGAATGAAGTCCACCTGACCGCCGAAACCGGAGTAAATGTATGGGCCGATCGAGTCGGAACAGACCTGCCCGGTTAGGTCCACTTCGATGGCCGAGTTCACCGCTACCATGTTCTCGTTTTGACTGACGATGAAGGGGTCGTTGACGTAGTCGACAGGGTGAGCCTCGATCAGCGGATTGTTGTCGATATAGTCGTAGAGCTCGTCGCTACCCAGTGCAAAGGTGAGCACCACCTTTCCGGGGTGGAGATTTTTCTGGGTGCCGGTGACCACGCCGCGTTGAATCGCGCGCATGCCGCCGTCCGAGATCATCTCCGTGTGGATCCCCAGTTGCATGTCGCCTTCCATCGATTCCCAGACCGAATCGGGAATTCCTCCGATCCCCATCTGCACCGTCGATCTCGGTCGGATCAGCGGGATGACGTGGCTGGCGATGGCCCGCTCGACGTCGGTCGCAGGTTTCGACTCGAGTTGTGGGAGCCCCTCGGTGGCTTCGACGATGGAATCGACGCGGTTCACGTGCATGAACGAGTCACCCAGCACCCGGGGCATCCTCTCGTTGACCTGGACGATGACCATCTTGGCCTTTTGACAGGCGGCGATGGACGCGAGGGTCTCGACGCCCAAGCTCATGAAACCGTGCTCGTCGGGCGGCGAGCACTGCACCATGGCGACATCGACGGGTACGATGTTCTCACGGAAGAGCCGCGGAATTTGGTGCAGGAAGATCGGGACGTAGTCGCCCCGGCCCTCGTTGACTGCCTTGCGGTCGGCCGGGCCGACGAACAGTGAATTGTGGCGGAAGCTCCCTTCCATCTCGGGTTCGGCCAGGGGGTCCTTGCCGACGAGGAGCACGTGGTTGAGTTGGACGTCTTCGAGTTCGTCTTTGCGTAGGGAGAGCGCTTTGACCAGGGTCTGCGGAATGGCTGCGTTGCCCGCGTAGTAGACGCGGTCCCCGCTCTTGATCCTGCCGACGGCTTCGGCGGCGGTCTCTAGCTTTGATCTATAATCGTCGAGCCAGTTCATTTGCTCGTCACCATGAAGTCGTTGTCTATTTTAGAATGTGCGTCAGTGGCTGAACGGGGATACCCAGCGTGGCCCCCACCTCTGCGTTGACCAGCTGACCTTCGTACATGTAAACGCCGGCAGCCAGGCCGCGATCTTCTTTGAGCGCACCGCTCAGTCCCTTGCGCATGATTTCCTTCAGGGTCGGAAGGACTGCGTTGGCCAGTGCCCGCGAGGCGGTCCGGGCGATGTTCGCCGTCATGTTGGGAACGCAATAGTGAACCACGTCGTGCACCGTGAAGACGGGATCCGCGATAGTCGTTGGACGGCTGGTCTCTACACATCCCCCCTGATCGATGGACAGATCGAGGATCACACTGCCCGACTTCATTCCCTTGACCATGTCCTCGGTGACGAGGATGGGTGAATGCGCGCCGGGAATGAGGATAGCGCCGATCACGACATCGGCGATCGCCGTAAAACGCTCGAGCTGTGCCATTCCGGCCACGGCGGTCACCACTTGGCCCGAGAAATCCCTCGCCAGCGCTCTCAGCCTACCTAGCTCTTCGTCGACCACGATTACGTGCGCTCCGCTGGCGAGAGCATGGCGCGCGGCAGCGTGGCCGGCGGAACCGGCCCCGAGGATCAACACGGTGGGTGGTGCCACGCCGGGCACATCGCCCAGCAGGATTCCCCGGCCACCGGACTCGTTTTGCAGGTAGTGGGCGGCGACATGAACCGCCATCTGCCCTGCCATCTCGCTCATCGGCGCCAGAACCGGGTGACTTCCGACCTGGTCCTCGATGATCTCGTAGCCGATGATCGTCGTCTCGAGCTCCATGAGACGTTCGACCTGGTCCTTGGGCATCACGGCCAGATGCTGGAAGCCACCGATAATCAGGCCTGGCTTGAGCAGGTCGAGCTCGTCTGCTGCGAGCACACCGACCCGACAAACGATATCGGCGCGCTTATACGCTTCCTCGCTGTTGTAGACGATCTGGGCGCCGGCTTTCTCGAACGCGCTGTCGGGAAATCTGGCGGTCATTCCAGCGCCCTTCTCGACAACGACCGTATGTCCGTAGTGGGTCAGTCGGGCAACCGCGTAGGGTGAGAGTCCGACCCGGTGCTCGAGGCGGTGGGCCTCTCGTGGTACGCCGATGAACATGCTCACATCTCCCTAGTAACGCCGACTTTTCCGTCGGGCGGGCGAATAGCCAAAGCAACGGTCGACAACCGGGCCAGAAACCCAGTGGCCGACCGCTTCAATATCGGATGTGCCGGCATCCGCATCACACGGGCGCGGCGATGCGAGGGAAACCTCTACTAGGCCCCCTTCGTTTTCGTCGCCTCCTCGTAGGCCGTCTCGCCCCAGGCGAAGGCTTCTTCGTTCAACTCCAGCAGAGCACATTGGTGTTTTAACGCCTGACGCAAAGTGGTCAGGAAGCTTTCTTTCGGAAACAGGTTTGTGGCCGCCTGCATAGCCCCGAGCGCGACCACGTTGTTTACCATCACTTTACCCAGCTCCGTCGCCATCTGTGCGCAGGGAATGCCGAGCATCCTTATGCTGTCGTCGAGGGCCGGCGGACTGGGCATGATCGAGCTAT
>JBDHGH010000164.1:0-14638 GCA_039589995.1 Gemmatimonadota bacterium
GCGACAGCCACGGCGCATCCTTCGGCTGGGGCCGTTGTTTATCCGCGGTCGCAGAAGGAAGAGCGGCCGGAACAAAGCTCTGCAGAGAAAGCTGCCGAATACGCCCAGCGAAGGATCGAGGCGGTGACGCAGCGGGCCGACGAGAGGCGCCGAGCGACCCGAGCGACGCAACTTCCCTCCCATCGCACCGATCTGCCCGAGCGCGTATCCCTGGAAGAGCGGGCGATTCGAGAGCGTGGTACGCCGAAGACGCTGGAGCGACCGCGCCGTCCCGAAGACCACGACCGGTTCCACGAGCGCTATGACATTCCGAAGCCGGTGTCCTCCCACACGGAGTTTCACAGGCGATATGTCGACGACGAGTCCGAACCGTCGATGAGGGGGCGGAAGCGGCGCAAGTTGCCGAATCGACCGGATTGGAGTGCGGTCAAGCGGGCCGTCGTTTGGGCCGAGGTTCTGGGGCCGCCCAAGGGATTATCATAGTGGGAATGTCGATTAATAGAACAATAGAACAGTAGAGCAATCGAAGTTGGAGTGTCTTTGGGGGGCCGGGTTCTCGGCCCTTCGGCTTTTCGACCCCGAGTTCGCATCGACTGCCAAGAGGTAAACGATGGCTGGTGCTGTTCGATGGGATATGGACGAGGCAGTGGCCGTGCTCAGGCGAGACAGAGAATTTCGTCCGATCATCAAGCGGGTCGGCGAGGTCGAGTTGAAGCAGCACAAGCCTTACTTCTGGCTGCTCTGTTGTGCGATTCTCGCCCAGCAGGTGTCCGGTGCCGCCGCGCGCACCATCATCGGGCGTTTTCGCGCGCTTTACCCGAAGGAACGCTTTCCCTCTCCTGCATCGGTACGAAAAACGTCGGCGGCTAAGCTGCGCACGGCGGGTGTATCGAGACAGAAGGCCCGCTACCTGAACGCGATAGCCGAAGCGTTCGATCGTGGACATCTGAAGGGGGTACGCTTCGCGCGGCTCAGCGATGAGGAGAGCCTCGAACGCTTGACTCAGATTGTGGGAGTCGGCAAATGGACCGCCGAGATGTTCCTCATGTTCTCGATGCGGCGGCGCGATGTATTCCCGGTGGATGACTTGGGGGTGCGCAAGGGAATGGAGCGGCTGTTTGGGATTAAGGACGTTCCAATGATGGTCGAACGTGCGGAGCGCTGGCGCCCCTACCGCACCGTGGCGTCGGTGTACATCTGGCGCGCCCTCGAGCAGGTCGTCCCGACAGACTGACTCGAAGGGCCCGGAACTATCGCTAGAGACTTCTACCGCTGCCGACTCGCGCCCGGCTGATCTACTCGGCCCGAAGCGCCTCGATGGGATCGACCGTCGTCGCCCGCCGCGCTGGGAAGAACGTGGCGACGATTCCCGCCAGCAAGAGCGCCAGCGCCATGGCCCCGTAGATCATCGGCTCAAATGCGTTGACCCCAAATAGGAAGAACGAAAGACCACGGGCCATCCCGAACGCCACGCCTCCGCCGACGAGGACTCCCAAAACAGCTAGGATGCTTCCCTGGCGCATCACCATGCCGATGACGTCGCGGTTCTGCGCCCCCAGAGCCAAGCGTATCCCCATCTCCTGCCGTCGCTGCGACACTGAATACGCCATCACCCCGTAGACGCCCCCGACGGCGAGCACGAGTGCGATCAACGCTATCACCGTCATGATCTTTGCCATGATGGTATCACCGCCCAAGGCATCGTCGATGATCGCGCTCAGCGGCCGGAGCGTGTAGGCCGGAATATTGGGGTCGATGGCGCGGACCTCGGAGCGCACGGTCTCGGTCAGCGTTTCCAGGGGCACGTCCGCCTCGATCACCCAGCCGAGGCTGCGGTCGTCGTCCTGCAAGGTGGCGAACAGTACCATCGGACGAGGACCGATGGATGACCCGGTCATGTCGGCGTTCGCGAAGACCCCCACGATCTCTCGCGCTCCACTGAAGAAGACGATCTCGCGGCCGATAGGATCTTCATCGGGCCAGTGCCGTTCCGCCAGCGCCTCGTTGATGACGATCACCGGGCGGGTGTTCGCGCGGTCGGTGTTTTCGATTCCACGACCGCGTAACACGGGAATGTCCATCGCCTCCAAATAACCCGGGGTGACGTCTAGCCAGTTGGTCACTTTGCGTTGCTGGTCGCTCTCGATGTCTTCACCGGGAAGCCAGTAGTACGTGCCGCTGCTGCCCTGAAGAGGCAGGATAGATGTCGCCCCCACGCTCCGGACCCCGGGCACCGATGAGAGTCGCTGTTGCAGGTTCTCGTGAAAGGCCACCACGGTTGCCGTGTCCGGGTAGGCGTTGCTTGGGAGCGAGATATGGAAAGCCAGCACGTCTGATTCATCGAACCCGCGATCGGCCAAACGAACGTTGAAGAACGCTTGTACGAGCAGCGCCGAATTGACCAGTAGCGCCAGCGCCAGCGACACTTCGCCGATCACGAGGGCTTTGCGGAGCTTCGCACCTCGGGCGGCGGTGCCTCCCCGTCCACCCTCCTTCAGCGCCTCCACCATGTCGGGTCGCGTGCCCTGGATCGCGGGCGCGAGACCCACGAGCACCGCGCTCAGGCCGGCGACGATTGCTGTGAACACCAGGACCCGCGGGTTGATCCCGATCTCGTCTACGCGCTGGAACCAGGGTGGCATCACGGAGATCAGCCCGCGGATTCCGAATACCGAAAGGCCTAGGCCGAGCAGTGCACCGGTTGTCGAAAGAATCAGTGCCTCGGTCAGGAACTGTCGCACGATTCGAATTCGGCGGGCCCCGAGAGCCACGCGTACCGCTACTTCTCTCTCTCGTCCGGTTGCGTGAGTCAGCAGAAGGTTGGCGACGTTGGCGCAGGCGATGAGCAGGATGAAGAAGACCGCGATGCTCGAGATCAGGGTCCCGGTCTCAAAACCCTCGCCGAACGTGGCCTCGTGCAGCGTGGTGAGGGCGGCCCCGTTACCAGAGTTCGTCTCGGGATATTCCTGCGCCAGCTGCGCGGCGATCCGATCGGCCTCGTCCTGCGCTTGCTCCAGGGTGTGCCCGGGGTTCAACCGAGCGAGCACATCCACGTAGTGGCTGTTGCGCGATTCCTCACCAGAGATGGCAAGCGGGACCAGGATATCAGTGAATGGGTTCCGATACCAGAACTTGGGCGGCATCACCCCGACGACCGTGTGCGGCTCGCCGTCCAGCAGCACCGTGCTCCCCAGTGTACCCGGGTCGCGTCCGAATCGCCGTTCCCACAGACCGTCGCTGATCACAGCAACTTGGTGTTGGCCGGGTATCTCCTCGTTGGCCGTGAAGCCGCGCCCCACCGCCGGATGCACGCCCAACACTTCGAAGAAATTCCAGGTGACGGTGCCGCCGGTCAGCCGCTCGGGGCGATCACCCTCCGACAGGTTGAAGCTTGCGCCATCTGCTGTGGCCACAGACAGGGTCTGACTCCGCTCGCGGAAGTCGACAAAGTCGGGTACCGAGAAATCGACTTGGCTCCACCCACGCTCGCTGTTGGTGGTGTAGACCGCGTAGAGTTCGTGGGAATCCGGATAGGGAAGCGGGCGAAGCATGAACACATCGACGGCGCTGAAAATCGTCGTATTGGCGGCGATGCCGATAGCCAGCGAAAGGACCGCGATCGCGATGAGGGCCCCTCCGCGGCGCAGCGTACGGAATGCGTACTTCACGTCCTGAAGGATCTCGTCCATGTGACACGTAGCCTGTCGGAGGGTTTCTGTTCCCGCAATAGACTACACTACGAGGCTTGTGAATCGAGGTTTCGTGGGGCGCACCTTTGGATTACGGTCCAGCGATGCGGTCGTAGAGGTGGAAGCGGCTCCGCAGTGGTGGCTGCGGAGCCTGATTGTTGGACCAGCCGGGTTGGGTTAGCCCAGCGCTACCGATGCGTACCAGAGGAGTATGGACGTGACAAAGAGGCCAAAGACCAACGTGCGCTTCTGGTCGGACCCGAACCTTAGAAAAGCTCTTTCGCCCGTGGAACTCACGAGCCTTCCGCTCTTTGAGCGCGTGTTGGGGTCTTCCATGACGATCTCTCGTAGGAAACTCATTCTGTTCCTCCTTTTTCTGCCCAATGAGTTGGGGCCGGGGCAGTAGCGGGTCCGGTCGCTTGCTGTGTTGTCGTGAATGCCGGTGCCGCGCGGGGATACGAGAGCTAACTAGCTGGAGATAATAGGGTTGGCGTCGGGAGGGGAGGCGAAAAGTTACCCTGAAGGCTCTAAACTGTCAAAAAGAAAGGACTTGTACCTCAAGCAACCCCGTGACTGAATGCGTCCTCGATAATGTCTTCAAGTGTCTGGTCGTCGAGCGATGGGTACTCGCGGGTCACTACGCCCCAGACATGAGCACGATTCGAGCCCGTGGCGGCGAGCTGAAGAGCCCGGTCGCGAGCCGTGGCGGAGATCTGGTCCAGGAGTTCGGCGTAACACGGCCCGTTCTGATGGGTCGAGCACTCGTCGTGTCCGTTATGGCAGGACTTGAGCCGGTAGATCGCAGCCATGACCTGACGGCGGGTTATCCAGGTCCGTAGTTCGTCCTCGGTCTGCGGGTTGCGATGCATGGGGATCCTCACAGTCCAATGCCCAGTGGCCACCGTATCGCCGTTGATGGTTGGTATTCTAATGGGTTGGAAGATCCGGGCCAACCCTGAACTGGCATGACGCACCGACGAACATGTCTCCTTAATCCCATGCAAAGGATCGAGTTATGGATCTCGAGGATCGGGTTTGCGTGAAGTGCGTCAAGCGGCGATCTTCAACGTCTGTCTCCGCCGAACTACGAAGAGAAGTTGGAAGCGCGCTACGTTCTTGCTGGCGCCAGCAAGCACGTCGAACTCGAACGGAGGGCATCGATGCGCTGGATTCGAACGATTGCCGCCTGCATGGCAGCCGCCAGTATCCTCTTGGCTCGCCCCAGTCTCGGGACCTCTCAGGAGGACGAGGGAGAACGTCGTACGGTGGAGCAGGCCCCGGACCGTGGGCCGAACGAGGGTGAGGGACCGTTCGAGCGGTTGATCATCCGGGGGGTCACGGTCATCGACGGGACCGGTGCTCCCGGCCAGGGGCCGAAGGACATCGTTATCGAGGGGAACAGAATCGTACAGATCCGGAACCTCGGCGCTCCGAACCTTCCCATCGATCCCGATCGGCGCCCACAGGATGCCACCCGGGAGATCGATGCTACGGGCATGTACTTGCTGCCGGGCCTGGTCGACACCCACGCCCACACCGGTGGTCGGCAGCAGGGCACACCGGCGGAGTACGTGTACAAGCTGTGGATGGGCAATGGCGTGACGACGATCCGGGATCCCGGCTCGGGGAACGGCGTCGACTGGACGCTGAAATCGCGCGCCCGCAGTGCGGCCAACGAGATCGTAGCCCCCCGCGTCTTCGTGTACGTGAGACCCGGTTCGGGCTGGGACGGCGGCCCCATCAACACGGCGCAGGCGGCGCGGGAGTGGGTGCGTTGGGCGGCCGATAAGGGTGTCGACGGGCTGAAGCTCGGCTCCTACGATCCGGAGATCATGGCCGCGCTCATCGACGAAGCAACGAAGAACGGATTGGGTACCCAGGCGCACCTCGGCCAGATGGGCGTGGCGCGCATGGACGCCTTGGATGCGGCATACCTGGGGCTGGGCTCCTTGGAGCACTGGTACGGGCTGCCCGAGGCGCTGTTCTTCGATCGCACAGTTCAGGATTTTCCCTACGACTACAACTACAACGACGAATACCACCGCTTCGGTCAGGCCGGTCGTTTGTGGAAGCAGGCGGCGCCGCGTGGTAGCGATAAGTGGAACGAAGTCCTCGAAGAGTTCCTCAAGCTGGATTTCGTTTTCTCGCCCACCATGACGATCTACGAGGCGAACCGTGACGTTCAGCGCGCTCGGGACGCCAACTGGCACGACACCTACACCCTCCCGTCGCTGTGGCAGTTCTATCAGCCCAGCCGCGAGAGCCACGGCTCGTACTGGTTCAACTGGACCACCCAAGACGAGATCGAGTGGAAGAAGAACTACAAAGTCTGGATGAGCTTCCTGAACGACTACAAGAACCGCGGCGGCCGAGTGGTCACGGGTTCCGACTCGGGCTTCATATACAAACTCTACGGTTTCGACTATATACGCGAGTTGGAGCTTCTGCAGGAAGCGGGTTTTCACCCTCTGGAGGTGATCCGCTCGGCGACGCTGTACGGGGCCGAGACCCTGCACGAGCCCAAAGGCGAGCCGATCCAGTTCGGGGTCATCCGGCCGGGGATGCTGGCCGACCTGGTGATCGTGGAGGAGAACCCGATCGAGGACCTGAAGGTGCTGTACGGCAACGGCACGGTGCGTCTCAACGACGAGACTGGTGAGGTCGAGAGGGTCGGGGGCGTGAAGTACACCATCAAAGACGGGATCGTCTATGACGCCAAGCAACTGCTGGCCGACGTGGCCAGGATGGTGGAGGAGGCGAAACAGCAGGGACAAGTAACGGCCACAGACGAGAGCTGATATTCCCGGCAGATGACTGGGCTCTGGCGGGATTTGGCGGGACCCCCGCCGGCACTTGACGAACTCTCGGGCCGATGGGAGTTTGTCCGTGTAGCGGGCAACAAAAATACTGGACAAAAAAAGGCGGGTCCCCAAATTGGGAACCCGCAGAATCTAAGTGCCACACAGATAATTTGTGTGGCGGCTGACCCGGCACCGGGAGTAGGCAGCCGAGCCGGATGGAGGGACTGTTCCTACCTGCCGCCCAAAGCAGGCGCCGCCACACATCTAGCTAGCCCTGTTGCGCCACACATCTAGCTAGCCCTGTTGTTACTTCCCTAGCTTAGACGCTTCCTATCCTCGGAAGGTTGCCAAAAGTCGAAGGCCGGATGAAAGGCTGTCGTCTCGACCGTCCAAGTCGGACAGGGCTGCCTATCAAACGCATCCAGCTCCGATTCAGTTCCCGCCGTTGGAAAGCGCATTTTGCATCACGGTTCTACTAGTAATTACGGCCTGAAACGCCTTCCGGTTTCAGGGCGTGGTGGTTGGTCGGGTGCGGAGGGAACCTCTCGCTCCATATCGCGCGGCCAAGCTGCAGGAACGGCGGCTACGCCGCCGCCGCGCTCCAATTCCGCTCGGAGGTTCCCTCCGCACCCTCCCTTTGACGGTAGCAATGGCGCGACACCCAAGGTCACTATTCCGTCGGACGGCGATGACTCACTGGTTACTGATTAGATCTGGGAATTGCCGCGGAGCTTGAAAGGCAAAACTACGCTTCGATCTGCTCGATGAGCTCTCGGACACGACCCGGGATTGGGACGATGTCGCGGGTCACGTAGTTTAGGGAGACTACCACGCTACTGCCTTCGGCCGCGACGGCGTGATGGGCGTCCGATACCAGTTTGTACTCCAGGGTAAAGCGGTCGTCCTTCAGTTCCGTGGCGCGGGCGCCGACCAGGGCGGTGTCGGGATAGAAGAGCGGTTTGCGAAACCGGCAGCTGGTGGAGTGCAGGATGGCGCCGACCTTATCGTTGTCGTAGGCATCGACGAAGCCGCAACGAAGCAGGTAATCGACCCGGGCCGATTCGAAGTAGCGGAAGAACACGGTGTTGTTCACGTGACCGTACGCGTCCATGTCGCCCCACTGGACGGGGATCCGGACTATGACCGGGTAGCCGGCGAGGAGGTCTTCGCTCACGGTACGACTCCCACCTGGACGATTGCCGATACGAGCTGTTTAGGGTTGTTGCGGGCAGATCGAGAGGTGCGGCTTAGCGGGCTCCGGGACGCCTTGTAGAGGCCGTCCCGGCCGCCTTCCTACTTCTTCCGCTTCTTGCGCTTGTGCATCTCTTTGCGCTTCTTGCGTCCGATCTTTCTGCGGCCTGACTTCTTCAGCTTCGGTCTTTTCCGACCCATCTGCCATCCGTTCGTGTTGATCTAGGGCTTGGGACCAGTGTCCCGCTGCGGCTGCGAATATACACGCTGCCTGTCTGCTGGCAATGTCAGCGGATTTAGCCTTCGGCAGGCGTGGGCCTATATTGCGTGACGGGATCTTGTCCAGTAGCGAGGCCTTGGATGCTTGCTTGCAGACTGTTTCTCTTGACGGCGATCGTTTCGATCGCAGCGCCGGCCTCGCGCGGTTCGTGCCAGACACCTCAATCCCGGCCCCCGACTTACGACGAAGCGCAGGTTCGGTTGGAAGCGGGCGATACCGCGGCTGCCCTTCAATACCTGCGCGAGTCGACACAGAATCACCCCGACTTCGGTCCTGCCTACCTGCGCCTCGGGTCCATCCTCCGCAAACAAGCCGCCAACGTCGAGACGGGGGACGATCTCCTGGGCGAGGCCGAGATCGCGCTGAAGCGCGCGTGGGACCTGATGGGTGACGATCCCGAGGTGATGGTCGAGCTGGGGCTGCTGCTGCGAAGGGAGCGGGACGACGAAGAAGCGCAGCGCATGTTCGATCGCGCTTGGGAGGCCGCTGAACGAAAAGCGCAACGGTCGCGAGCCGAAGATGCCGCCGAAATGTACTACGAGCTCGGCACGCTCTACGAGAGTTGGTGGGAGGACTGGGAACGGCTGGTCATGATACCCGAGACCGCCGAGCGCATCGATTGTCCGGCGATCACCGGTGTGCCCTCGGTAGACCATCCGACTCGCTCCGCCCTTTGCCCGAGACAGTGGGCGATTCAGCTCCCTCAGGTCGTGGCGATCTCCGACTTGAAGGCAGGTGACCGGGAAAGGATGTTCGAGCACTTTCGCCTGGCCCTCGATTCCGATCCCGGCCACGTGGAAGCTGCCGTGCGACTGCTCGGCCACCTCGCAGCGGATGAGTCGTGGGCCGAGTACATGCACGTGGCCCGACGCCTGGTGAATTCGGCTCCCGAAGACGCTCGCTCTTTCCTATTCCTGGGTCTGGGTCTCCACCGTGCGGGATTCGACCGGGACGCCAATGCGATCTTCGACACGGCCACGGCACTTCTATCTCCAGAGGAACGACTCGTCTTCGACGATGTGAGTCCGCTGCTCACCCGACGCGGCCGAACGGTCTACTCGCAGTTGGACAGCGCCGGTCGAGCTACGGCCTCCACCGCGTTCTTTGCGTCCACCGATCCACTCTTTCTGACCGAAGCCAACGAGCGTAGGCTAGAGCACTATTCCAGGCTGGCCTGGGCCGAGCTGAAGTATGCGTCGCCTGCCATGGCGATAAGGGGGTGGCAGAGCGAACGGGGAACGATCTGGGTGCGCTACGGCAAGCCGTGGCAGTCCTACCAATGCTGCTATGGTGGCGGCGGCCGAATGGACTACTGGTCCTATGGTCCCAACGGTCCAGTCTTCGTGTTCGCACGACAGCTGACATACCGGCATGCACGACACTACGGGTACTCCAAGGCGATAGAAGAACAACTTTCGGTGAGTGCTCCACAGGCATATCAACCGGCCGTCATAACGGCCGCTTACAGACTCCCGTTCCAATTGGCGCGGTTCCGCGGCGATGACTACGACCTGACTCGGGTCGAGATATACGCAGCGGTTCCGGTGGACTCCTTGGGCGTTGATGTAGGCGCCTCGCTGGAGACCGGCCTTTTCGTTTTTGACAGAGACTATCTCAACGAACTTCTGGCTCGACGTCTAACCGCGGTGGCAGACCAGCCCCGCATGGGACTGACGTACGGATTCCAGATGCCGGTTGGCCTCTACAGCTTTGGGCTGGAAGCGCGGGAGGAAGGCCCGGAGAATCTCGCGCGTCCCGTCGGTCGCGCCCGGGACACGCTGGCCGTGCCCGGCTTCCCCGAGGGCCAGCTGTCAATCTCTGACCTGTTGCTGGCAGACGGTCTCAGGGCGCTTTCTGAACGTCCCAGGATGCGCGAGGATCTACGCATCTGGCCCAGCCGAACGCTGTCGTTCATCTCGGGTGATCCCGTACACGTCTACTTCGAGGTCTATGGGCTCGCGACAGACCTGGACGGACTCGCCCAGTATCGGGTAGAGTTGGCCGTGAGGGACGCCGAAGACCGAAACGTGGTCGAGAAGATCGCCCGAGGTGTGGTGGAGTTGTTCAGCCGGGGTGGCGGCCAGGAGCCCACTGTTGCTTGGGAGCGTACCGTCGTGGTCGGCGCAGATCGATCGATGGAGTACGTTTCAGTATCACTGCCACCGCTCGATGGCGGGACGTATCGAGTTGTTGTGAGGATCGAAGATCTGACCAGCGGCGCCTTCACGGTCACCGAGAGAGTGTTCTGGATCGAGAGCCTGGTTGAATAGAGATCCGGCTAGGGAATTGTAGCGAAGCACTCGATCTCTACGGCCGCGTTCAACGCGAGTCCGTCAGCGCCCACCGCGCTTCGGGCCGGCAGGTGCTCTGTGAAGAAGGTTCGGTACACCTCGTTCATCGCCGGCCACTGCGACATGTCCTCGATCATTACGGTGCACTTCACGACGTTATCGAGTGACGACCCGTGGCGTTCCAGGATAGTGCGGATGTTCTCCAGCGTCTGTCGCGTCTCTTCGGTCATGCCGCCGTGCACCAAATCCAGCGTTCCCGGTACGTTTCCGATCTGGCCGGACAGGTACAGCATATTGCCGACGCGCACGGCATCGGAGAAGGGAAGTCCCATCTCCGACGTTGCCGTCGACATCAAGTGCTCGACTTCCATTCGGCTGTCGGCAGCCTGCTCCGGCTGACATGCCAGAATAGGTGCGAGTAGAGTGGCGGCGACGACGGTCCGACAACGCATCTCGGCTCTCCTCTCGGCCTCGTTTAGTACACGTAGACTCCGGACATTCGGGCGTCGAGCCAGTCGGCGTGATTGGAATCGATGCTTTCACCGACTGGTAGCACACGCAACATCAACTCTTGTACATCCCTGATGTCAACGTCGACGCTAAGCGGTTCGCGACCGTTGGCTATCGGAGCACTCGACCACAGTCGTCGGCCGTCGCCCCAGACCTCGAAGACCACAGAGACCGGTTCGGGTGGGTCGACTTCGTCGTCGATCCCCACGAACGCCTTGAATCGAACGAAAGCACCGTAGATCTCATACCGGATCTCCGAGCGCGCATGTGTGCCCAGCCCCCGCTCGAACGATTCGCCACCCACCTCCAGCGTGTTGCCGTCAACCGAGCGATCCAGACCGAGGCTGCCCCACTGTTGCTGGACCAGCTCGGGCTCGAGTTCGGACAGGTAGACTGTCTCGGGGATCTCAGGAGTATAGGTCGACTCGGCGGCGTCTTCTCCCACCGTGCCGTCGTACCAGACCGAGCGAACCCCGATCTGGTAAGTTCTCAGCGGCTCGAGGTCGGTGAGACGAGCCAAGGGCTGGAACGCGATTCCAATAGGCTCTCCGTCAATCTCGACTACGTAGCCAGCCTTCACGTGGTACTGGGTGGGCCATTTCAAGTCTGCGCTGCCGATTCCATCCTGAGTAACCTGAATCTGCGACGGCGAGATCACCGGGAAGACGTAGGCCTGAGCCGGTTCGAAACGGAGCGACCATTCGACCGTCTGTGAGGCGTCGCTCTCGATGGTCACAGTCGCGTAGCCCTGATGGTTGGCCCACGACGTCCGCACCGATCGAGCATCGCCCGTGGTGCTGACGTCTTCGAGTCGGAACGTAGCCGCGTCTCGGGGCAGGCCGATGACTAGAGTGTAGGGATCGCCGGCGATGACCCGGCTACGACCCGCTAGCGTGGGTTCGGTGAAAATTCCTCCCTCGTCCAACTGGACCAGGTCCACCCAACCCTGCGTGATGTGACGGTTGGTGGAGAGCAGGACTGGGCGCGGTTCTTCCGGCACGAGGGTGATAACACGCACGTCCGCGGGCGGCACCGTCAGGAAGACACCCTGGTCCCAGGCGCCCAGGTACATCCCCTGCCAGAAGTCGTAGACGTGATAGACTTGATTTGCTCTGAGTCCCAGTTCCTCCCAGGTGACGTGCCGGCTCACCGTACGCTCGGTACCGTAGTTGAACAGCGCGACGACATCGTACTCGCGGCGCAGGTGGTTGACCTTCAGATTCCAAACCGGCTTTCGCACGTTGTCCGGCTTGTAGAGATCGAGAGGTCGAATGTCCACCGCCGGGTAGATGCGCTTGAGCATCTCGACGCGCGACGCGGGCAGGTCGGTCATGCGATCGCTCGCCATGAGTGCCTGTCCGCTGAGACCTTGAATGGTCGCCCAGGCCCGAGCCATTCCTTCCGTAAGCGGCGACCTTACCAGCAGGACGTCGGGATCGGAGTACCAGGCGATGTTGTGGAGGAAATTCCAGCGCTGCACCGTCTCGGTGGCGACCAGGAACCCTTGCCATCCCTGGTAGATGTCGCTGCCGGTTCGCGATCCGTTCAGGATACCCACGCCGGGGAGGGGAATTCCCCAGCAACCGAGTAGATACGAGCCAGCCCCGATCGCGTCCCGGATGGTGCGTAGTGTGCCGCGATGCAGCTCGGCTGCCACCATCGCCGAATCGCCTTCTGGCAGCTCCCCCGACATGTACCGTTGTTTCGACGCGTACTCGCGCAGCACGATGGGTTGGCCATCGATCTTGAAGTAGGTATAGCCCCAGTCTTTCAAAACCGTGAACAGGTCTTGTAGGTAGGTGTGCGCCTCGGGTACGCTCGGGTCGAGCAGGTAGGTGCCTTCCCAAGTATCGGCGGCCGTGCTTCCATCGGGCTCCCACAAGAATGCGTTGGAGGTCCGAGCGATCTGTTCGTTGCTCTGTCCATGTGGGGCCAGCCAGATACCCGCCTCCAGCCCCAGCGAACGGATCGAGTCGGCCAACCCGTCCATACCGACGTCGCGGAAGCGGACGTCTATAGAAGTCCAATCGCGGTTCTCGCCCAGTCCGTGTCCGGTGCCTTGCCAGCCGTCGTCGATCTGGACGTAACGCGCGCCGTAGGGGGCGAGGTTCTCGGCGATCCAGTGGGCGTTGGCGATGATCTCGTCCGAGTCGATTTCCTGGTAGTAGTAGTACCAGGAGCACCACCCGGACGGGGGCACAGGGTAGACGGTCTTGTCGATGGGTTGATAGTAGGTGATTCCGAGTTCGTTCTTGTAGTAGTCCTCGATGACCCTGCCGCCGCTCGTTACAACGCGGTCCAGCACAGGGTCGAAGGTACCGTCGGCCATCGGTGTGACGACCTCGCCCAGGGTGGCCACGAAAAGATGGTCCATTCCGTCAGGCCGCAATCGAACGGGGACGGTGCGAGGCCACTCGGTAACCGGTCCGGCCATCGACGTACTGCGGACCGCACTGTCCTGAGTCGTCTCGGTGACCTCCCGGAACGCTTGAAGGGTTGCCCCGGCGATGAGCAGGAGGATCGCCGGCAGCGCCCAGCGTTTGACGCTACTCGATCGGTTCATTCTCCTCGCGGTTCCCAAGCTCGTTGGACCATCATCAACAGATCGCCTTCGTCGGGCATGAGCGTGCCGTCCGCCGCGGCGATGCTCAACAGGTCGCCCAGTGCCGCTGCGCGCCCGTCATCGTCCAGTGCGTCCGCGACTAGTTGAACTGAAGTATTCAGCGGCTCGAGGTTTTCGTCCTCTTTGTCTTGACCCAACGCGGCGACCGCCGTCATCACGATCTGCACGATCTCATTGACGTCAATGTCCTCGTTCCACTGATGTAACTTGTAACAGAGTACCTCGAGTTCCTCGTTAGTCACCGAGCCGTCACTGGATGCGATGGCGGCGTAGACGTAGGCGAGGTGGTGAAGTTCGGTCCAGTCTTCGCGATTCGACATTCGGGACTCCGGCGTTGGCGCGTCGTACTGGGGACGCGCGAGAAGGCGTTCTAGGCTGCTGTACGGTCCGCACAATCTAGGGAATTGCTGAAGGCGAGGGGAGGGATCCCGTTGAAATACCGAACCTTGCGTTAAGGGCTGTATTAGTACAGATTAGGTCCGCTGTACTCCCCGGCTTCCTGTCCCAACACACCTGTTCGTACCACGGCTTGGAGCGATTACGCTCTTTCCGGACGTGTCTCTTCCTTGCCGACAGCTTGGGGTGTCTCGATGGGCCACTACGATGAGCGAACGGCCAGCGTGCGGATGGTGCCTGCCGATGGCGAGCAGTCGAGAGCCATGACTGGGTGGACCTGGATGCAGAAGCTGTGGAGCCGCCTTCGTCCCATGCTAGTACAGGAAGTTCCCGAAGAGCTCGCGGTCTGCGAGTTCGTCTGCGCAGAGCCCAACTGCACGGTCGGCGATTGGGAGACATGCGAACTGCGTCGCGCTTACGAGGACCAGGACGATCAGGCGTCTCGAGCGGACTCGGAGCAGTCAGCCTTTCCAGAAGAACGCCTCCGGCGCGTCGTCCACTAGACCCACCTCACCCGAACTCCACCAACTTACTTTGTCGCAGTTGCCCTCTTTGGGCGGCCGATTATAATTAGGCCTGCTCAGAGCCCGGGTGGCGGAATTGGCAGACGCGTCGGACTCAAAATCCGATGGGCTTCGGCTCTTGAGGGTTCGAGTCCCTCCCCGGGCATACACTTACCCCTTTGATGGAAGTACACGCCGAAGAGGACAACGAAGCGATGGCCGGGGTGCGAAAGTACGTCGACATGTCCGCCTACTTCGGAGGAGATCGCCTTTATGGCGATGATTTCAGTTCATCACAGATTGAGGAGTGGTTTAGCGACGAAGAAAGTGCGTATTTCGATCTGATCAACAAAG